>JAZNYY010000075.1:0-16251 GCA_045594645.1 Candidatus Fimenecus sp. | reverse complement strand
CCTGATACAATTTTAAATCCATCGATAATAAACTTAAACAATGCCGCAAAGCCCATACCTGCAAATACTGTTGAAGCTTTCGCGCCACCTTCTTCACCTGCAAGCAAAACTTCCGCACAGGCAGTTCCTTCAGGATAAGGCAAAACACCATGTTCTTTAACAATTAACGCGTTGCGAAGTGGTACCATAAAGAATACGCCGAGCAACCCGCCGAGAAGTGCTATGAGTGTAATTTCAATCATATCGGGCTTTTCCATTTTACCCTCTGTTGCCCATAAGAAAAGAGCGGGCAAGGTGAAAATTGCACCTGCCGCAAGCGACTCACCCGCAGAACCGATTGTCTGTACAATATTGCTTTCAAGAACTGAATTTCTGCGAAGCACTATGCGGATAACACCCATTGCAATAACTGCCGCAGGGATTGACGCTGAAACCGTCATACCCACACGAAGCCCCAAATAAGCGTTTGCCGCGCCAAAAATAACCGCAAGCAAAACGCCCATAATAACGGAAGTGACCGTTAATTCAGGTGTTATCTTGCTTGCGGGTACATAAGGTTTAAAATCATTTTTCATAATTCGTGGCAACTCCATTCTTTGCAGTTTTATCATTTGAAATTTTACCACGAATATATTTTTAATTCATTACACAAATTTTGCCAACAGATTAATCAGAACATTAAAAATCTTTTCGGTGGAAGAAATGCTCATTTTTTCATTTACCGTGTGAACATCAAAAAGGTCAGGACCAATTGAAATACAGTCAAGCCCGTCAATTGCCGAGTAGAATATTCCGCATTCAAGCCCCGCGTGAATTGCCTCAACACTTGGCTCAATGCCTGTGATTTTTTTGTATGTGTCAACATAAAGTCGTTGTAATTTTGAATTTTTCTTGAATTCCCAAGGGGGATAATGCCCCGAAGCCTCAATAGTGCAGGGGAGCTTAGCGAAAAATCCCTTAAGCTTGTTTTCGAGAGCGGTATGAGCTGACTTTTTATTACTTCTCAATGTGAAAAGCATTGTGATTTCATCATTGTCTGTTGCGAGAATTCCCAAATTCAGCGAGGTCTCAACAAGCCCCTTGATACTCGCACTCATTTCAATAATGCCGTTGGGTGCGCAAAGCAAAGCAAAAATCAAATCACTTTTCAATTCATTGTCAAAAACATCGAATTCTGCACTTTCGCCGAAATTAATAATAGGTGAAAAATCTCTTTCACGCTCTGAAATCTCATTTTTGATTATTTCAAGCTCTTTTTCAGCCTCGTTAACGAATTTTTCAGTATCATAAACACAAAGCCTTATTTTGCACAAATTTGGAATTGCATTTCCCTTGTCACCGCCGTCAATTGAAATGATTTCAAAATCAACAGATTTTGCCAAAGAATTCAAAAATCTGCCCGCAAGCATATTCGCATTAACTCTGCCCTTGTCGATTTCAATTCCCGAATGACCGCCCTTAAGCCCTTTAAGAATGACCGTCACTTCTGTGCCCGATTTCTTAATGCGTCTAATTGGTAAGTTCACCTTAAAATCACTTCCGCCCGCGCAGGATACCGTTACAGCATTTTCTTCTTCCGAGTCAATATTTATCATCTTTTTGGCACTTAAAAGGCTCATATCAAGCTTTGTAGCACCCACCATACCGATTTCCTCATCAGTAGTGAAAACCGCCTCAATTCGCGGGTGACGGTATTCATCACTTTCAAGAATTGCAAGCACCATAGCTATCGCAATTCCGTTGTCGGCACCGAGAGTTGTGCCACGAGCCTTTACAAAATCGCCGTCAACAAAAATATCAAGTCCATCGGTAGCAAAATCAATATTTCTGTCCTCTGTCTGCTGACAAACCATATCAAGATGCCCCTGCAGAATTACAGGCTCTGCATTTTCATATCCTGCAGTTGCATTTTTATAGATTACAACATTGTTTGCCCCGTCTTTTACATATTCCAATGAATGTGATTTCGCGAATTCAACGCAGTAATCGGCAATTTTTTCCATATCGCCCGACCCGTGCGGAATAGAACAAATCTCCTCAAAATATTTTAAAACCTTCGCTGGCTTTAAGTTGTCTAATTTCATAACATAACCTCCAGACTAATTTTCCTCCCACTGACGAGGGTGGTGGCAACGCGTTAGCGTTGACGGAGGGAGAGAAGTGTAAATCTCTCCTTAAAAATAAAAGGAGTATTTTTAAAATACCCCTTTTACTCATTTTTATATCAATTAAATAACAAACTGTAATACACAAAATGCTACATAAATGCCGAGAAGTAAAATACCCTGCCAGCGTGAAAGCTTCTGCTTGATGAGTGTGGGAACAGTAAGAATAAGCATAACGCCAAGCATTACGGGAATGTCAAGCACCAAAGAAGAGTTAATACCACCGATTAATCCTGAAACGGGAACATCAAACGGATTAATGGTAACAGCAACACCGCTTACGAGCACAAGGTTGAAAAGGTTTGCACCTATAATGTTGCCGAGAGAGAGAGAACCGTGACCCTTGATAAGTGAAGTAATAGCAGTTACAAGCTCGGGAAGTGAAGTGCCGAGTGCAACAATAGTAAGACCGATAACTTTTTCTGAAACGCCCAATGACTCGGCTATAAGAATTGCGTTGTCAACAAGTAAATCAGCACCCCAAGCAATAAGTACAGCACCTACAACTAATAAAATAATATCTTTAAGAAGACTGTCTTTAGTACCTGCTTCTTTAGATTCAACTGTGTGGTCCTCACCACTGCGTGCCTCGAGCTCTGCTTCACTTGTGAGTGCACCGACCTGCTCTTCAAGTTGAACTGTTTCAATGCCAACTGCGGTTTTCTTCATACGAAGTACGGTTGAAATCATATAAACTACGAAGATTGCAAGCAACACAAGACCGATTGCAAGTGAGAATGTTCCAAGAATATAAGCACTTAAGCAGTAAACTGCGGCTGCACCAAAGAAAAAAGCAACGGGCATTGTCATGCTTTTTCTTGCTGCGGGACCGGGCTTAATGGCAATTGTAATGGCGGCAATAAGCGATGTGTTACAGATGATTGAGCCGATTGCATTACCATAAGCAATAGAACCGCTACCCTGAACAGCTGCACCCGCTGAAACCATAACTTCCGGGAGTGTTGTGCCGATTGAAACAACCGTTGCACCAATAAGAATTTCGGGCAAGTGGAAACGGCGAGCAATACCTGTAGCACCGTCAACAAACCAGTCGCCACCTTTAATGAGCAAAACAAAGCCCAAGGCTAATAAAAGAATTGGAATTAACATTTTCATACTCCTTTTGCTTTCAAGAATAAAATAAAAAACGAACTCCGAAAAAAGAAGTCCGTCATAAAAAATACAATATAATATGTATTTTCCGAAGAAGATAGAATACAAGCTTCACTTGATTCTATGACAGACTCCACCACTTGTTCGGAACACGATGTGATTATACTATATTTATTAATCAAAAGTCAACAATAGTTATATATTTATCAATCTAATTCCCAAAACTCCAATAAAAAATACTAAAGTTATATTCCTTCATACATATCTGCAAGCCTTTTTGCTGAATTATAAAGATTTTTCACGCCCTCAAAAAGCTTGTCCTCTGAAAAATTCTTAAGATATCTGCTTGCCTCAAGTGTGAAATATCCGTCATAACCGATTTCTTTTAACGCTTTCACAATAGGAATAAAATCAATATCCATTGAAAAGGGGATTTGATGAGTATCGTGCCACTTGTCGTTGTCGTGAATGTGAAGTGCCTTAAGTCTCTTACCCAAGCCCTTAATCATTTCAACTGCCGAAGTGTTAAGTCCCTTCATTTCAGCGTGACCAATATCAAGACAAGCCACAAAAAAATCATCATTCACCGCGTCAAGATGAGCGTTAAAGCTTTCGGGAGTTGCACAAGCCGCAAAAGAAGAATGCTCTGCATTCTCGTACCAGTTCCACATATTTTCAGTTGCGATTTTGACTCCGTGCTCCTTTGCAAAAGGCAAAAGTTCAGAGTACATCTCTGCATTTTCTTCGGGAGTACCATCATTCATAGGATGAATTATACAGATTTTTCCGCCCGCCTCTGCTACACATTCAATTGCTCGTCTAAAATAATCAGCACTTTTTGGCGAAGATGGGAAAGGTGCGTGACCTTGGTTGCATACAATACCGTTGTCAATTCCAATTTGTTTTAATTTGCGTGCGAATGCGAGATAATCACCTTGTGCCGTGGGGTGATTTGTGGGCACTAAAAATCCATTGTGATTTTCGCACATATCGAACATCGAAAAATCCCACGCGTCAAAACCCGCTTTCGCCACAAGCTCAACAGCCTTTTCCTCGCCAATATGCTCTGATATTGAACCTATTTCAGTAGAAATCTTCATATAAACACCTCAAAAAATTCTGTTTACATTTTATCATTAAATTGTTTAATGTTCAATGATATTTTTATCTTAATTACTTCCTTTGATTATTGGGAGAGGGACATAGCCTCCCCACTTGATGGGGAGGTGGCATTTTGCTTGCAAAATGACGGAGGGGCGGAACACGGTGGAGGGATTCTTTGTGGTGCTCGGCGTTCTCGACACCCCGTAAAAACTCAATAATCATTGTAGGACGGGGACTCAGCTCCCGCCGTTGTGGTTTTAATGCACATTTTCTTAACGGGCTTTCGAATCCACCCCTTTTTTGAACAAAAAAAATAAATGAGACACCCTAAAGGATATCTCATTTATTTGGTGGGCAGGGGTGGATTCGAACCACCGAAGTCGTCGACGGCAGATTTACAGTCTGCTCCCTTTGGCCACTCGGGAACCTACCCATATTAAATTTACAAAAAAATGGAGCTGGTGGACGGACTCGAACCCCCGACCTGCTGATTACAAATCAGCTGCTCTACCAACTGAGCTACACCAGCGTCTCAACGCTTGGATATAATACCACACGAATTTGATTAAGTCAAGCCTTTTTTGAAACTTTTTTTATTTTTTTGACAATTTTTTTCTTAAACTTGTTTCTTGTCTTTTTATATAGTAAAATACATTTATAAATAATTTTAATAGGGGGGTATATTATGCTTTGTCCTTATTGTAATACTGAAATGGAAAAAGGTTTTATCGGGCAGGACCAGTTATTCGTACCGATTACTTGGGTTTCAAATAATGTGAGAGAAGATACAATTTTACCTATACACAAAACAATTAAATTGACCGCCACTCTAAAAGGCGGAGAAATAACAACTTATCATTGTGAAAACTGTAAGAAATTTATAATTGATGAAAATGATGCTGAAAGATAAATACATAAAAACGACCCTGTCAACCGACAAGGTCGTAATTTTTTTAATCTTCCTTTAAAATATCTCCTACGCCGTCAAGAATGTATTTTGGGCGGTAGGGGAACAAATCAATGTCGCTCATTGATGTCACACCTGAAAGCACAAGCACCGTGTCAACATTTGATTCAATACCCGCAATAATATCGGTGTCCATTCTGTCACCAACGAAGGCAATCTCTTCACTGTGGCAACCTAATTTGCGAAGTCCGTGGCGAAGCATCAATGGGTTGGGCTTGCCAACAAAATATGCCTTTTTGCCCGTCGCAATTTCAATTGGGGCAATGAGTGAGCCCGTCGCGGGCATAACGCCTTTTTCGGTAGGGCCTGTAATATCTGGATTTGTGCCGATAAGCTTTGCACCGTTGTTAACAAGCTCAATAGCCTTTTCAATTTTCTCAAAGTTGTATGTTCGGGTTTCACCTACAACCACATAATCGGGGTTCACATCATTCATATAAATCCCTTGGTCATAAAGTGCCTTTGTAAGTGCCGCCTCACCGATAACATAAGCGGTGCAATCGGGCTTTTGACTGCTTAAAAATGCCGCCGTAGCCATAGCACTTGTATAGAAATGGTTAGCCGATACCTTAAGTCCCATTCTCTCTAATTTCATACTCAATTCGTGAGGAGTTTTTTCGGGACTGTTTGTTAAAAATACGAATTTTTTATCATTGTCGAGCATCCAGTTTACGAATTCGGCAACACCGGGCAAAATTATATTGCCGTGGTAAATAACGCCGTCCATATCGCTGATAAACCCTTTTTTATTTAAAAGATTATTCATTTGACTTTACCTCCGTCAACCCTAATTCTAAAATAAATAAATGTAAAAGTCAATGAAAACCATATATTTATTATCACGAAGTTCATCTCCAAAAATCAAAAAAATATGGATTAAAATTACAATTTGTGACATTTTTTTACAGAATTATTGACAAGTATTTACTTGTATGATATTCTCAACTTATACAAATATATAAGGAGAAATTATTATGAGAAATAATAAAAAGATTGTAAAAATCGTTGTTATCGCAGTTTGTGCAGTTCTTCTTGTAGGCGTTGCACTTACTTGCTTTACTGTTGTTCCCGCGGGTCACACAGGCGTTGTACTTACCTTCGGCGCAGTTGAAGAAAATGTTTTTGACGAGGGCTTGCATTTCAAAATTCCTCTTGTTCAGACCGTTGTACAGATGAATAACCGCACACAGAAAATTGAAGCAGACGGCACATCCTCATCAAAGGACTTGCAGATTATTTCATATGTTGTTGCAGTTAACTTCCATGTAAATGACGATTCTTCTGCAACTCTTTATCAGAATGTGGGCAAGGATTACGGCTCAGTTATCATTGTTCCCGCAATTCAAGAGAGTATTAAGGCAGTTACCGCACAGTTTACCGCAGAAGAGCTTATCACAAAGCGTCAAACAGTAGGTGACCAGATTAAAGACGCTCTCACAGAAAAAATCAGTCAGTATGGTATTGTGGTCGAAATCTTTAATATTGTTGATTTCGATTTCTCAGAGGAATTTAATGCAGCAGTTGAGGCAAAGCAGACCGCACAGCAGAATGCCCTCAAGGCAGAGCAGGATTTGGCTCGTATTGAGGTTGAGGCTCAGCAGAAGATTACTCAGGCTCAGGCAGAGGCTGAAAGCATTAAGCTTATTCAAGAGGCTCTTGCAGAATCTCCCGATTATGTTGATTACATCAAGTGGAGTAAATGGGACGGCGAGCTCCCTGCGGTTATGGGCGATAACGGCGTGCTTGTAAGCCTTGATGACCTTGAAGATAAAGAAAAAGAATAAGATACATAAGGCGGTATGAAAATACCGTCTTTTTTCTTTATACATATTGATTATTACACTTTACTGTGCTAAAATAATAACATTATTTTTCAAGGAATGACTAAAATGATAGCAATAATCGACTACGGCGCAGGTAATTTGCAAAGCGTAAAAAAAGCACTCGATTTTATAGGTGCAGAGAGTGTAATAACCGATAATCCCGAAACTATTAATGCCTGCGATAAAATTTTGCTCCCCGGTGTTGGCTCATTTGGTGATGCAATGGCTTCAATGAGAGCTAAAAATCTTGTTGAAACCGTAAAGCAAAATGCGCTCAGCGGTAAAGCATTTTTGGGTATTTGTTTAGGGCTTCAGCTTCTCTTTGAAGAGTCCGAAGAATCCCCAAATGTTAAAGGCTTAGGTATATTCAAGGGTAAAATAAGAAGATTTCCAAAGGGTATGGGGCTTAAAATCCCGCACATTGGCTGGAATTCCCTTGAGATTAAGCAAAAGGATACCTTGTTTAAAGGTATCCCCGAAAATTCTTATGTTTATTTTGTTCATTCCTATTATCTTGAAGCTGAAGATTTAACAGATGTTGCCACCGTTACAAATTACGGCATTGATTTCCACTCTGCAGTTGGTAAGGGCAACATCTTCGCAACACAGTTTCACCCCGAAAAAAGCGGTGATGTGGGGCTTCAAATACTTCGCAATTTCGCATCAATGGAGGTTAAATAATGTACGCAAAAAGAATTATTCCCTGCCTTGATGTTAAAAACGGACGAGTAGTAAAAGGTGTCAGCTTTGTCAATATCCGTGACGCAGGTGACCCTGTGGAATGTGCTATTGAATACAATAAAAAAGGCGCTGACGAATTAGTGCTTCTTGATATTACCGCAACTCATGAGGGCAGGGGAACAATGCTCGAAATTGTTCGTCAGGTTGCCGATAATATCTTTATTCCCTTTACCGTTGGTGGCGGTATCCGTACCGTTGACGATTTTAAAGAATTACTCCGCGCAGGTGCAGATAAAATCTCTGTGAATTCAGCGGCAGTAAGAAATCCCAATCTAATTAACGAAGCTGCTTATAAATTCGGTAGTCAGTGTGTTGTGTGCGCAATAGATGCAAAACGCAACGATAAGGGCTGGGAGGTTTATCTCAATGGCGGTCGAATCCCAACGGGCATTGATGCTGTAAAATGGGCAGAAGAAGCAGTTAAAAGGGGAGCGGGCGAAATTCTTCTTACAAGTATGGATTGCGACGGACAAAAGCAAGGCTATGACAATGACCTTAACCGCGCAGTTTCCGAGTGCGTGGGAGTACCCGTAATCGCATCGGGCGGTGCAGGTGCAAAATCTCACTTCCTTGATGCCTTTAACGAGGGTAAAGCAGACGCAGTGCTTGCCGCATCACTCTTTCACTTCAACGAAATACCCATTATGGACTTAAAACATTATCTCAAAGATAACGGAATATCAGTAAGATTATAATAAAGATTATTCGCCTCCCTCTGACGAGGGAGGTGGCATTTTCGCAAGAAAATGACGGAGGGAGAGATAAAGTCAGCTAAAAAACTAAATCTCTCCCTCAGTCTCACTATCGTTCGACAGCTCCCTCGTCAGAGGGAGCCAATTTTTATTTAATTATTTCGCACATATCTTCAATCGACTTTCTAACCTTATTTCTCGGCTCTTCGTCCGCCGAATATCCTGTTGCAATAACAAGGCGAATTTTACCCTCAATGCCAAAGAATTCGCGAAGCTTATCTTCCTCAACCATACCGATAATACAAGTGCCAAGTCCCAAATCAGCCGCCTGCAAGCAATAGTGAGCAACCGAAATTCCTATATCATTCTCTGCCCATTTTTGCTTATTTTTAACTCTCTCTGCAACATGTGGCTTGAGTGTTGCCTCTTGCTCTGTAACGATTGCGAATGCAGGGCATTTGTCCGTAAATTTATTTGCACCGTTGGGCTGAACACAAGCTCGCACCTTTTGTGCATTTTCTGGCGAGTTTACAACATAATATTTCCATGGCTGTGAATTGCAAGCCGAGGGGGAAAGTCTTGCCGCGTCAACACATTTAATGAGCAAATCTGTTGCTACGGGCTCATCGTTATAGTTTCTGCAGCTTTCTCTTTTAAGTATAAGTTCATTAAATTTCATAAGTTTAACTCCTTAATATTATTTCTAAACTAATTATATAATGAAAATTATATTCAATCAAGAATTTATTATAGACTTTTACACATTTCTTTGTTAAAATATAAACAGGTGATATTTATGGAAAAAACATCTTTTGGCAGAAACCTCTCTTTAATGACCGAGCTTTATGAGCTTACAATGGCTAACGGTTGGGTAGATGGTGGAAAAGCTGACGAAATCGCATATTTTGACTTGTTCTTCCGCAGAGTGCCCGATAAAGGCGGATTTGCGGTGTTTGCAGGTCTTTCACAAATTGTTGAATACATTAAAAATCTTAAATTCACAGAAGATGATTTAGAGTATCTCGCAGAAAATGGTTTTTCGCATAAGTTTATTGATTATCTTCGTGATTTCAAATTTGCTTGCGACATCTGGTCAGTCCCCGAGGGAACACCCATATTCCCCAATGAGCCCGTAATAAAAGTTCGCGGTCCGATTGTTCAAGCACAGCTGCTTGAAACAATACTTTTAATGTGCATGAATCATCAAAGCCTTATTGCAACCAAGGCAAACCGCCTTGTGCGTGCTGCAAAGGGAACTGAAGTTGCCGAATTCGGCACTCGCCGTGCGCAAAGCTTTGATAGTGCATTTTTCGGCTCGCGCGCTGCATATATCGGCGGTTGCGTCGGTACTTCGGGCGTTTCACAGAGTAAGCAGTTCGGTATTCCCGCAATGAATGCTATGATTCATAGCTGGGTGCAGATGTTCGACAGCGAATACGAAGCCTTCTGCGAATACGCAAGACTTTATCCCGATGATTGCACATTTGTTATTGATACTTACGATACCTTGCGTTCGGGTGTTCCAAATGCAATTAAAGCCTTTAACGATATTTTAGCACCAATGGGTAAGCGACCCGCAGGCGTGCGTATTGACTCGGGCGATATCACATATCTTTCAAAAAGAGTCCGTAAAATGCTTGATGAAGCAGGTTATCCCGATTGCAGTATTATCGCCTCAAATTCACTTGATGAATACATTATAAATGATATGATTTTGCAGGGTGCAAAGGTTGATTGCTTTGTGGTGGGTGAAAGACTTATAAATTCTGCATCTTCACCTATATTCAGCGGTGTTTATAAGCTTTGTGCAACTGAGAAAAATGGCGAGATTATCCCCAAAATCAATCTTTCAGAGAATGTAAGCAAAATTACAACGCCCCATTCAAAAATGCTTTACCGCCTTTTTGATTGTGAAACGGGCAAGGCAATTGCCGATGTCCTCACGCTTGAAAACGAAGAAATTGACGATAGTAAGCCTTATACACTTTTTGACCCCGATTTCACTTGGAAGCGCAAAGAGGTTGAAAATTTCGTGGCCCGCAAATTGCTTGTGCCCGTATTTAAAAACGGCGAATGTGTTTATAATGAGCCTACCGTTGATGAAATCCGCGATTACTGTGCAGAACAGATTGATAATCTCTGGGAAGAAGTAAAGCGATTTGAAAATCCCCATACCTATTATGTGGATTTGTCTGAAGACCTTTGGCGAGTTCGTAAGGATTTGATAGAAGAATATAAAGGAGTAAAGAAATAATGAATATCTGGCACGATATAAGCAGTGAAAGAATTACCCGCAAAGATTTCGAGGCGGTAATTGAAATCACAAAGGGTAGTAAAATGAAATATGAGCTTGATAAAGAAACAGGTCTTTTAAAGCTTGACCGCGTGCTTCATACATCAACTCACTATCCTGCAAACTATGGCTTTATTCCCAAAACCTTTGCCGACGATAACGACCCGCTTGATGTGCTTGTGCTTTGTTCAGAAAAGATTGAGCCTATGGCACTTGTGCGTTGCTATCCAATCGGTGTAATTTCAATGATGGACGGCGGTCACGCAGACGATAAAATTATCGCAATTCCCTTTGGTGACCCGACTTATAACGGCTATAAAGATATAAGTCAGCTTCCTAAGCATATTTTTGACGAAATGGTGCATTTCTTTACAGTGTATAAAATGCTTGAGAATAAAGACACCGCCATTGATGAGGCGAAAGGTGTCCTCGCTGCCATTGAAATTATTGATGATGCAATTGAAGGCTATAAAAAGAAATTTGGATAAAATTTGAATAATTTAATTTTTGCACTCTGTTCTTTCGGGAATAGGGTGCTTTTTTATTGGCTTTTTTGCTTCGTCAAAACTGACAAATTTTGACAGAAAAATTTGTTAATAGATTATAAAAAAACTCTTGATTTTTTTTATAATGTATATTATAATAACTCCAGTGGGGGAACAATTCACTTTGAATTCATATTTGTGGTGAATTACTTAAAAACTAACTATAATTTGAGAGGAGTGAAAAGAATATGTCGTTCAAAAGTATGTATTTTCATAGTTTAGACGCTAAAAACCGTCTTTTCATTCCTGCAAAATTCCGTGAAGAGCTTGGCGAAAACTTCATTCTCTTCAAGGGTGCTGAGAACTGCATCTACGGTTATACATTAGAAGAGTTTGAGGTTATCAGTGAACAGTTCAAAAATGGTAAAAGTCGCGAGGTTCAGCGTGCTTTCTTTAGTCAGATAATCGAGGCTTCTGTTGACAAGCAGGGCAGAGTTACTCTTCCTGCAGATTGCGTTGAGTATGCAGGTCTTACAAAAGAAGCGGTAATTCTCGGTGCGGGCAGAAGAATTGAAATCTGGGCACTTGAAAATTACAACAACACTTCAAAGAATTTGTTTGATTTGATTGACGCTGACGAATATGTATGGTGAGTAAAATGGAATTTTCACATATTTCAGTATTGTTTCAAGAAACAATCGACTCACTGAACATTAAAAAAGATGGTTTGTATGTTGATTGCACCTGTGGCGGAGCGGGGCATTCAAAAGCAATTTTAGAGCTTATCCCGGACGGCACTTTAGTTGCGATTGACCGTGACCCCGACGCCATTGAGGTGATAACCGAGCGAATCGGTTCGGCACCACAGGTGGAAATAGTCAACGATATTTTTGGTAATATAAAAGCAATTTTAAACGGCAGAAAAGCCGATGGAATTCTCGCTGATTTGGGTGTAAGCTCTTTTCAACTTGATAACGCAGAACGCGGTTTTTCGTTTCATCACGATGCTCCTCTTGATATGCGAATGAGCAAATCGGGCAAAAGTGCATTTGATGTGGTGAACGGATATTCCGAGCAGGAAATCGCAAACATAATCTTCCGCTATGGTGAAGATAAATTTGCAAAAAGCATTGCGAGAAACATTGTTAAAGCAAGAGGGGAAAAACCTATTGAAACAACTCTCGAGCTTGCCGAGATTATAAAGAATTCAGTTCCTCAAAAGGTGCGTCGCGACGGTCATCCCGCCCGCAAAACCTTTCAGGCAATAAGAATTGAAGTGAATGACGAGCTTTCAACCCTTGAAAAATCAATTGATGATATGTTTCATAGCCTTAAGGTTGGCGGCAGACTTTCAATAATTACCTTCCATTCGCTTGAGGACAGAACAGTTAAAGAAAAATTCCGCGAATTCACAAAGGGTTGCACTTGCCCCAAAGAATTCCCCGTTTGTGTTTGCGGTAATACCCCCGAGGGCAAACTTATTAATAAAGGTATTTCAGCAACTCAGAAAGAGCTTGACGAAAATAACCGAAGCCGAAGCGCAAGACTTCGCACAATAGAAAGATTGAGATAAAGATTTTAAAGAAAAGGACGAACAAAATGGCACAGTACACAAAGTATAATTCGTATAATTTTGACCGCTTTGAGCCAAAAATAGTTACAACCAGCAGTGCTGCGCCTGAAATTCGCCGCGCACCTGAAAAGAAACCTCAGTTAAAGCTCGTTGAAAAAACAAAACGCACAGCGGCACAAATTCAGCAAGAGACAAATGCGGCAACAAAAAAATCAATAAAAATAGTTGCAGTAGCAGTTGCAATTCTTCTTTTTATGTCAATGGCGATTTACAGCCGTGTTCAGCTTGACGAAGTTAACCGTGAAATCAGTTCTGTTGAAAATAAAATGGAGCTTGCTAAAAGCGATACAATCCGACTTAATAATGAGCTCAATGCTATGGTTTCAATTAATAATGTTGAAGATTTTGCGGCGAACCAGTTGGGTATGGTAAAGGTTCAGGATTATCAGGTGGTTTATGTTGACTTGTCAGCAGATGACCAGGTGGTTATGGCAAACGGCGAATCGACGGTCATAAACGAAACTGACGAATAATATATTTTTAAAAGAAAACAAAGGGAGTTGAAGCGGCAGCCTTAACTCTCGTTTTGTGTTATTTGAGGAATGTGGATTAATTTGAAAGGAGCGGTAAAAATGAATAAAAAACCTACAAAAAGAATGGCGTTGCGCTCTCATATAGCGTTTTTTGCCTTCTGCGGATTTTTATTGCTTCTTATCGGCAATCTCTTTTGGTTACAGATAATCAACGGTGAAGAATACCGCCTTAAGGCTGAACGAAATCAGTTAAGTGACACAATTGTCAGTGCTAATCGCGGTACAATTTACGATTCAAATATGAAAGTGCTTGCACAAAGTGCGTCTGCTTGGCTTGTTTACATAAATCCCTCAAAAATCGAGACCGAAGAGCAAAAAACTATGCTTGCTGACTATTTTGTTGAGAACTTTGAGCTTGACCGCGAAACAGTTGAGAAAAAGCTTAATCGCAATAAGAGCGGTTATGAAAAAATCATAGGTCAGATTTCAAACGAGCAAAAAGAGGCACTTCGTACCTTTATCAAAGAGAATACAAAAGAGCACAAAATAAATCAGATTGTGGGTATTGACCCCGATACAAAGAGATATTATCCTCTCGGCTCGTTCGCCTCAACTGTTCTTGGATTTACAGGCTCCGAGGATACAGGTAGAGCAGGTGTTGAACTTAAATACAATTCAGAACTTACGGGTCAGCCGGGTAGAATTATCACTGCACAGAATGCTCTCGCGGGGGATATGCCCAACGATTACGAAACAATTTATGACGCACAGCAGGGTTACAGCCTTCAGCTTACAGTTGACGAGGTTATTCAGTATTATCTCGAGCAACAGCTGTCACAAGCAATTGAAGAAACTCAGGCAAAATACGCTTATGGAATTGTAATGGATGTTGAAACCGGCGCAATTTTAGGTATGGCTACAATGCCCGATTATAATTTAAATTCACCTTATACAATAGCCTCAAATGCGGTGTTAGAAGAAATTGCAGCGCTTGAAGATGCAAAAGAAAAACAGCAGGCAGAAAACAATGCGCTTTACGCACAGTGGCGTAATCGTGCAATCAGCGACTCTTATGAGCCGGGCTCAGTATTCAAACTTTTTGTTTCTGCCGCAGCTATTGAAGAGGGCATAATAACCGCCGATACAACCTATAATTGTTCAGGTTCAATTAAGGTAGCAAACTATTATCAGAATTGCTTTAACCATAAAGCGCACGGTAGTATCACTGTTGCAGAGGCTCTTCCTTATTCCTGCAATACATTCTTTATTTCTACCGGACAAAAAATGGGTAAGCAAACATTCTCAGAATATTTTCAGGCATTTGGGTTCACCGAAAAAACCGGTATTGACTTGCCATCAGAGGCAGCATCTGTAGCAGGAAAGACCTATTATGATGTTGATTCAATGGGTATCGCAGAGCTTTCATCTGCTTCATTCGGTCAGACATTCCAGATTACACCAATACAGATGATTACTGCGGTTGCGTCTCTCGGTAATGGCGGTAAGTTAATGACACCATATATCGTTTCAAAGGTGCTTGACGAAGACGGAAATATTGTATCTGAAACTGAACCGACTGTTAAAAGACAGGTAGTATCAGAGGCAACGGCAGACCTTATGTGTGAATTTATGGAAGAGGTTGTTGTCTGGGGTACTGCTAAAAACGCCTATGTTGCAGGCTATCACATTGCAGGCAAAACAGGTACTAGTGAAAAAATAGGTAGTGCCGATAAAACACAGAATATCGCATCATTTGCAGGCTTTGCGCCGGCAAATGACCCCAAGGTTGCACTTCTTATTGCAGTTGACGAACCTATGCAGGGTAAAACTGGTGGTACTGCAGCAGCACCCATTGCAGGCAGAATTTTTGAAAATATTCTTGCTTATCTTAATATTGACCCACAGTATAGCGATGAAGAAATGGCAAAGGCAGTTGTAACTGCACCTAATCTTATAGGCGAAAGTGCCAAGACAGTTAAATCAAAGGCAACTGGCTTTACTGTTAAGGTTGTTGGTAACGGTACCGAGGTTATTTCTCAAATGCCTTCACAGAATCAGTCAATGCCCAAGGGCGGTATTATTGTGGTTTATACTGAAGAAAATGCCGCAAGAGAAACAGCCGTTGTTCCCGATTTAACAGGACTCACAATGGCAGAGGCAAACCGCGTTGCAGTAAATGCAGGCTTTAATATTAAAATTGCAGGCACAACGCAGGGCTCTGGTGAGGTTCGTTCGTATAAGCAGAGCATTAAAAAGGATACAGTTGCCGAAATCGGCAGTGTTATAACGGTTTATTTCAGTTCAAATGAAAATGTAACCGATTAAAATTTAATACGGTATGAGGTAATATAATGAAACTTTCTGCACTTCTTCAAGGTGTTGAAACGCAGTCTGCGTTTCAGGATGTGGAAATCGAAAGAGTGACAGATAAGGATAAGGAAATTTCAAAAAATTCGTTGTTTGTGTGTATTGACGGTAACCGCCTCGACGGTCATTCACTAGCCCTTAAAGCATTGAAAAACGGTGCGGTTGCAGTTGTTACAAGCCGTGATTTGCAATTTGATAAGCAAATAATTGTTGCAGATTCCCGAAAAGCATTGGCACAAATTGCCGCAAACTTTTACGAAAATCCCGCAAAAAAGTTAAAGCTTATCGGTGTTACGGGCACAAACGGTAAAACCTCAACAACATTTTTTATAAAGAAGATTTTAGAAGCTATGGGGCATAAATGCGGTATAATCGGTACCGTAGAAAACTCTTCG
>JAZNYY010000074.1:0-25402 GCA_045594645.1 Candidatus Fimenecus sp. | reverse complement strand
ATCTGTGCCTTTATAAGCAACAATAGTAACTGATTTGTCATCTACATAGTTATATGAGAATGTACCATTGTCTTTAATTGTAGGAACTTCTTCTTTCTCTTCTGTTTTTTCTTCGTCTTTTGCATCTTCATCTTTTACAGGAATATCAACATTTGGATTATCAGAATCTGCAATTGCGATAAATTCCAAATCATTATTCTTTGCAAAAATTTCAGCATAAGAACCTGTAGTACCTTTAACAACTACTGCGTCAGATTTATCATAAATCAAGAATGATAAACCAATAAAAACAACTAAAATTAAACTTGTGATAATTAAAACTAAACCTTTACCGTTTTTCATAATAATTCTCCTTATAAAATGCTTGTAAGAAGCTGTGCTTTAAGGTTGTTAAACTCTTCTTCACTTAACATTCCTGCTTCTTTCATCATTGTAAGCTTTTCGATTTTTGCTTTGAATGCTGCCATATCGTCAGTTGGTTGTGCTGGTGTTGGTGCGGGTGCTTGTGCAGTATTAATAGCATCGTTCATCATACCGCCGACCATACCGCCAACTGCTCCGCCGACACCTGCCATTGTACCGAAGCCTACACCTAAATTAGTGAATTCGCCGACCGCTTCGTTCTGAGCAACCTGTTCAGCAACATCAAATCCACGCTCTTGCTGATATGTATAGCCTTCCTGTGCACGCTTTGCAGCTTGTGCTTTGGAATCGATAATAACTTTCTGTGCTTCGGTTTCAGCATAAATCAAATCTGTCTGCTGACGAAGTTTTGCTTCAGCAATATCTGCATACTGACGGAAGTGAAGTGACTTGAATTTTTCGTACATTGAGTCGCCATCAGGCTTAACGATATTTGTTACAAAGAACTGCTCAAGTGCAACACCGTATTCTGCAAAATCATTTACAAGAAGATTTTTAATTGCATTTGAGAACATTGCGAGATTTTCATCAATTTCAAAAATGCTGATTGAGTTTGTCTTCATTACCTGTGCAATATATGACTTAACACGAGTCATAAGGAATGCACGGAAAAATGATGTAAGTTTTGCTTGTGTAAGATAGTTTTCAGTGCCAACGAGTTTTAAAAGAAGTTTTCTTGAATCTTCTGCACGGAGACTCATTTCACCACTTGCACCAATCGAAAGTGGAAAATTATATGTAGGTTCCATATACTGAACTTTTGAGTCAGTACCCCACTTTATAGACATTTGCTCAGTTTTATTGATGAAATAAACTTCACAATGAAATGGTGTTTTTCCACCTGTAGGCATATTAAGTGCTTTACCGATAAGTGGAATGTTCTGAGTTTCAAGTGTATGACGACCAGGTCCAAACAAATCAAGTGCCTGACCATTCATAAAGAAAATTGCTTCTTGTGATTCGTGAACAATCAGCTGAGTAAGAGTATTGAAATCTTCACACGGGTGTTTCCAGATAAAAGTGGTATTATCACCCTCGTATTTAATGATGTCTGCTATTTTTGCCATAATATTTATCCCCCTTAGGTTGTTTTTCAATAATTATTTTTCATTTGTTTCCATTGTTTCTGTGAAATTAAAACTTGTCGTGGTTGTGACTCAACAAAAGGCCCAACAATGCCTATTTCTTCAAGAGTTTCTAACATTCTCGCCGCACGAGCGTAGCCAAGTTTAAGTTTTCTCTGTAACAATGTTATTGATGCCGATTGCATTTCAACAACAACATCAATTGCTTGTACAAGTAATTCGTCTTTCTTTTCACTGGTATCATTTATTTGAATATTTTGAGATAACCCGTTAACATCTGCTAATTGATTTGCTTGCGTTGTTAATTGCTGGATTTCATCCTCTACCACCGCTATTTCATCTTGACAATGTCTTAATGCATCAAGGTAGCCTTGAACAAGTTTTTCACTGTTTTCAGTGTTACTCTTCTTTTTAGTAATAGTGTACCAATCGATAAAAATCATTATATGTGATATGAAAGGAAAGAACACTACTGAACAAGCATTAAAAGCTAAAATATTCTTGTTTTTGCGTAAAATCTTCTTGCCTGCATTAATCCATGATACTCCACACATAATGGTAGTAGCTATCCATCCCATCATAATCAACATTAATACTATAACAGTGAAATCGGACATTTCTCCTTCTGTTGGCGTTGCAAGTATTACAATAAATAAAGTTATATAGATAGCTATATTGATTATTGCAAATGTGAGCATATTTTTTGCTGAACCTTTCTTTTTCTGCAATTCAGCCAACACATTCTTTTCTTGAAGATATTTTGATTCCATTGTTTGTCTTTTTATCTTCAAATCAGAAAGTTGTTTCTTTTTATAATTAATTTTAAGCAAAAGATTTTGATGTTCAGTTGTAAGATTATCTAAACGCTCTGCTTGTTCAATGCACGTTGTTCTTTGTTGCTGTGAATCTTTGTATCCATAAAGCACGCTAAAACTTTCAGCCGCAACTCTGTATTCCGAAGCTGTTTTTGCACGATTCATAATCTTAACTGCAACATCGTACTGATTATCTTTCCAAGCTGTGAGATACTGTTCGAGTTCTGCTTTCAACTTTTCATCAGCAAATCTTAATGCTTTTTTATAATCTTTGTTAGTAAAATATTCTTTTCCGCTTTTAGCAAGATTTTCAACCTTGCTAAGTTTTAACGCAACAAGAGTTTTACCAAGATATGCTCTTGCATTTTCGGGGTCTGCATCGAGTACTTTTTCACAGTATTCATCGGCACTTTCAAAATCGCCATCTTCAAGGAATAGATATGCCCTTTTAAGAAGCGGTGCAACATTTGTAGTTGTTGGTGTTGCTTGAGTAACCACTACTGGCTCTGATTTTGCAGTATCTTTTGCAAGGACTTTTTTTATGCCACGCTCAATGTCGTTAATAAATCCAATTTTGCTCATATCCTGTGACTGAAGATGTGAAAACTCTTCAGGCAAGTCATAGGCATCCATATTGCGATAACAAGGAATCAACAATTTTGAACGGTCGGTTTTAATAAGTTTTAAGAATCTTGACCACTCATTTTTAACCCATACTGCTTCAAAATATTGGGGCTTTGTACCAATAACAAGCATAACCTTTGCACTGTTTAATGCAGCAAATATGTATGGTTCATATGCCTCACCAAGCTTATCTTCAAGAGTGATTGCTGAATAAAAGACTTTAAAGCCCTCATTTGTTAACTGATGATAAATATCGTTAGCAATCGCACTGTCAACTGTGCGTTGACCGCTTTCATCAGTTTCTTTATAGCAAATAAACACATCAAAAGGCTTTTCATTCTTTACAATACTGAGTATTCCACGCTGAATATCGTTGATTTTCTTTGCTTCTTCTTCGTAAAGAACTTTTTGATAGCCATCGGCATTTGCAATAGCTGAAAGATAAGCCGAATCAGCGAGAATTGAATCATATGAGGTGCGATGACATGTAGGAATACGGGTATAAGTTTTCGGGTCCTCCACATATTCAATACCGTATTTACAAAGTACTATACCCCAATGAGCTTCTGCCTCGGTATTGTCAACCTCAAGAATTTTTTCATAAACCTGCTCAGCCTTGTCAAATTCACATTTAAGACGAAGATTGTTTGCTCGGTTAAAAAGATTTGAAACAACCTCATCATTACTTTTTGGCAAGGTTTGTTTTGTGCCACAGTATTCACACACTGCAACAGTTTCATTATTATTGATTTCTAGTGTGCCACCGCACATTTTGCATTTAATTATTGCCATACCCGTCTCCTATTTTTTATAAAAATAAACTAAAGTTTCTTTTTTCGGCTTCTTTATACCACAAAGATTCCATTTCTGTAGTATCTTCGCAATGAAATGTTTTTGTTTGCATATCGATTGTTAATTTACCTGCGTCGAATAGTAAATGGTGATTTGCACATAGACAATAGCCGTTTTCTTCACTGTCGTCACCGCCATCAGCTACACTCTTTATGTGTGCAGCTTGTAAAAGGTTTATTTCTTTACATCCGCAAACTATGCAAGTGTAATTGTATTTGCTCAATATTATTCTTCTGAATTTTGCTGACCTTTCTGCTCTAGTACAAGAAACTCTATTTCGTAAAAGTTCTTCAGAATTAGAAACTTGGGGCATACAATTCACTTCATAATTTTCATCATTTTTTGAAGGTAATAAATATGCATACCAATTATCGCAAAATTTAAGTAAAAAATTAGGATGAATTAGTAATACTTTTTCATAGCCATTCCTATTATGCAAGCTTTTATAAATTGGATATATTGCATCAATATCCCGTTTTTCAATTTTCTCTTTTCCCTTGGTTCCAATGGTAAAAGTGCAAGTATCCGTTTTCATATTATAATGCACGCGAGGATTCCATGCAAAATACATTTTATAGGAATTGTCATAACCAAGAATTAAATCATAATTTTGTACTTCTTTGCTATTTATTGATGAAGATTTCCCATTAAGCACATTATAACCTATAAACTTACAATTAAAATTCAATAACTGTTCTTGAATAAATTCTTTAGATATTAAACTTTCATCCCAATTTGAATTGTTCATTATAATGCATCCTTTTATTTTTCAGTTTGAAATTTCTTACTGTGTTTTTTATTAAGTATGAATACAATCACAAAGATAATTAAAATTCAATCCACATAGCAGGACGAACTCCAATTGAATTTTCTTCTAATTCTATCATACATTTTGTATTAACCTCACCATAATAATTAACAATAGAGGGACCAACCGCCTCCGAATATTCTAGCTTGTAAATTGAGCGTAACCACCAACTACAGTAACCATTATAACTCCATGCCCCTGCACTAAACGTACCCTCACATTTTCTTGATTCATCACCACTAAAGTAATTGTTTGCTTCTTCAATGCTCAATATAAAAATTTTATCTAATGTATCATTTCCTTGGTTGATATTATCGTCTGGGTTAGCGTGTGCCACGACCTTTGTTGTACATATCATCTTTTGATTATCTGTAAATGCATCGTCTAGAAATACTGTATTTAACCATTTACGAAGCGAACATTTTTCCCAAGTAACACCCAAAGAATCATTGGGATTGTATTCTTTAGAAGCAATTGCATATTTCGAAATAATAAGAGTTTTGTCGCCTTGTTTATCAAGAACTAGCCATTCCATTTCTTCCTTACCATTTGAGATATCACCATCTTGCTCATATGCCCCAAAAATTATATAATCACCAACTTGGGCATTTTCCCTCTTTTGCTTATTATAATCATCTTTAATCTCATTAAGTTTTGTATCTGCATCCTTGTATCCAGTTAGATGACTAAACAATGCATGTGCACCAATATAATCTTTTGCAGACACTAAGTCAATAGCACGATTATACATACTATCGTTTATTGTTGATATATCTCCCACTTGTTCTAATAAAGCATACGCTTCATCATAATTTTTTTCGCATAAAAGTTTGTTTGCTTTTTCAATCTTCGCCAAGTTAACCTGTTCAAAAGAATCTTTATAATCACCAAGGTCTTCAAATATCGAAATGGCTGCATCATAGTTTTCAGCATCAAAAAATTCTACTGCTTTTTCATAGCTAATTGCTGGAACAATTACATTAAACAAGACTATCAAAAATAGTATTACAGCTGTTGAAATGGAAATTCCAAAAGTTAACCCTCGTTTAACCTTGAGTTTTCTTTCGGTTTCAAGCTTTTCCAATGCAGCCTCTTTTTCTTCATCTTCAATACGCAAAGCATCATCCAATGCTTTAATTTCTTTTGAAATTTGAGAAGAGTCTTTCCAGTCACTTATGGAATCTAATAGTTTGTACGCCTCTTCATAAAGTTCTCTCTTTTTATATCTATATGCAGTTTCGCTTTTTTGATAAATAGATATAGCTTTTTCATAAACTGAATCTTTTCTCGCTATTTCATTTCGTTCATTGATATACGAAATATCTTCTTTCAACTTGTTTGTAAGTTTTGCATCTGCGAAACGAGTAATTTTTTGATAAAAACTATTCGTATTGAATGGCTCTACACAATTTTTCAAATCACTCTGCTTACAAACCTTCAAATCCACCAAAAGCTTACCGAGATATGCTTCGGCACATTCAGGGTCAAGGTTGAGCACCTGCTCGCAAAATTCGTCAGCACGTGCAAAGTCACCATCCTCAAGGAACATAAAAGTTCTTTTGAGAAGAGGTTCAATTTGTGAATTATTTGAATTAACAATAACCGTTTCTTTAACAGTTGTTTTATTTGAATCAACAAGTTTGCTTATTCCACGGATTAAATCCTGCATAAAGCCGATTTTACCCATATCCTGTGATTGGAGATATTGGAATTCTTCAGGCATATCATATGGAGTTATGTCTTTATATACAGGAATAAGAGTTTTATCTTTACCCGCTTTAATAAAGCTTAAAAATCTTGACCATTCGTTCTTGACCCATACTGCATTGAAGTTATCTTTTTCAGTACCAACTACAAGCATAACCTTTGCAGAATTGAGAGCCGCAAATATGTAAGGCTCATAGGCTGAACCAAGCTTATCTTCAAGTGTGATTCTTGAGAAGAACACTTTATAACCCTCTTTTGTAAGTGCGGTGTAAATATCCTGTGCATAAATACTATCTTGTGTTCTGTGGCCAAGTTTATCGGTTTCCTTGTAACAAATGAACACATCAAAAGGCTCTTCTTTGTTTGAAATTTCAAGAATACCCTTTTGGATTTTATCAATTACACATGCTTCGGTTTCATAGACATCTTTTTGATAACCATCGGCAAATTTAATTGCATTTTTGTAGTCTTCATCATCAAAAATTGATGTGAATTGAGCACGATTAACAGTAGGGATTCTCTTGTGAGTTCTTGGGTCTTCAACATACTCAATACCATATCGGCAAAGCACAAGGCCCCAATAACTTTCACAATCTTCCTTATCATCACTGAGTATCATTTCATAGATACCCATAGCCTTATCAAACTCGTTCTCTCGACGGAAATGGTTAGCTCTATCGTAAAGCTGAACTCGTTTCTCATCATCAAGTTTTGGCAAGGTTTGTTTAGTGTCACAGTATTCACATACTGCAACAGTTTCGCTATTATTAATTTCTAATGTGCCACCGCACATTTTACATTTAAATATTGCCATCCTTATAACTCCCAAACCTATTCAATTTCAATGTTTTCAACTGAAAACTCAAGACATTTCTGAATTATTTCATTTCTTGTTCTTCCAGTCTTATCTGCAATTTCATCAAGTGATTTAATAAGGTCATTTGGCAAGCGAACAGACACTACGCCAGACTCACCCTTAAAGCGTTTTAATGGAATAATCAATTTTTTCTCTGCCATACGACACACTCCTTCATTATTCGACAATTATACAAATTAAATTATAATACAATTGTAGTGTAATTGTCAACGAAACTATTTTAGATATTTCATTATTTTATATAAATATTTCTTAAAACTATTGTTTTATAATAATTTTGCTGTATAATAGAGAGTACAAGGTTACTATAAAGCAGATAATTCCTTTCATCTAAAAAAGGGCAAAATCGTTTATCCTTTCCGCTGACTTTCAGTTGTGAAAGAAAAGTATAAATTTTTTCAAAATTTATGACCTTGCATTTTCAATGCAAGGTCTTCTTTTTTTGCCTTAAAAGTCACCTTGCAGAATATTTAACTGACGGCAAAACAAGCCTTTTCTTTTCCTTTCTTTTAACTTTCTGTTAATCTTCCCTTATTCCCTTTCAAATGGCTCTACTGCGTGATTTGTGGGCATATCCTTTCAAGTAGATTTCTCGAAAAATTGGAGAAAAAGTTTTAATTTCTTTCAAGAAAAATTAAAAGAAAATTTTTAATAAATTGATGAAAAAACAAAGGAAAAATAACAGAAAAATCGATTTGTTTTTAACGGATAAATAACAGAAAAATAAAAGAAAAAATTTCTGAAAAATTAAAGAAAATTAAGAGAAAAAAAGTAATCTGGATAGCAGAAAAAGTAACAAAAATATGACCTTGCACACGATAAAAATTTTTGCCCTGAACAGGCTAAAGAGGATTTGCTATGACATCAAATTAATTTTTTGACGGTGAGGATTTTTCCTTGCCGTCTTTTACTTTTTGATGATAGGTGGTGAATTGAGGACGCCGAACGCTACGAAATATTTTTGACAATGTGGACTTGGGTGTGTTATTATAGCTTCATAAAAGGAGTTGGTTTTATGAAAAAGAAAATTTTGATTATTGCTTTGGCGATTATTTTAGTTGGTGCGATTACTGCTACCGCTATTTTGCTACCGAAGTTGGAATATGCAAAGGATTCGGGCGATACTGAAGAATTATTCAGAGAAAATATTGCTTTGGTGGGTTATGAAAACACCATTGAAACGGCAATTCCGCAAACCGAGCTTTATGACATAATAAAATCTCATTTTGAGGGTGAGCTCCCCGAAGGTAAGACCGAGAAAAAGGCAATTATTATCGGTTATGACGGTTGCCGTGCTGATATTCTCACAGAAATGCAGAGTGAAAGCAGTGCAATTTCTGCATTAATTAATGATGGTGCATCAATTAACCTTGCATACTGCGGTGGCGTTAACTACCCTGCCCCCAACACTCAGGACACCTCAACCGCACCAGGTTGGTGCTCAATTCTCACGGGCGTATGGGCGAACGAACACGGCATTACCGGAAATGACATTACTAAATCTCTTGAATACAAAACACTTCTCACCACACTTGTTGAGGAAAAAGTGATTGACAGTTCTGCTTTTATTACAAAATGGGCAGGTCATTTTTCAAGAAACAACGCAACATATCTTGAGGAAAAAGATTACTGCGAAAAAAATAACCTTGATGTTACATTCAACAAATGCAAAAATGACAAGGCATCGCACGAAGCAACACTTGAAGAAATCGGCGATAAAGACTGTGCTGACTTTATATTTGTAATCTATGAGCCAACTGACTCAACAGGTCACAATTATGGATTTACTTTTAACAACCCAAGATACAAAGATGCATTCAAAAGTGCCGACAACTACGGTTATGAAACGCTCAACGCAATCAAGTCAAGAGATACATATGAAACAGAGGATTGGCTTATTATTGTGACATCTGACCACGGTGGAATAGGCACGGACCACGGCGGTGCAAGTATTCAAGAACGAATGACATTTATTGTTACAAACAAAGAAATTTAATGGTGATAAAATGCAGACTTTAACATTTGAACAGTTCAAAAACGTTGAATTTAAGCTTTTTGAGGGAAATCCAATACTTAAAAATCCGTGGAACAGTTTTGTGATTGCTGACCCGAGTGTATTGACTCCTGATGTATCACACGACGGTAAATGGCATTTATTCTGCCACACATTTTTCGGTGTGTATCATTATGAAAGTGCTGACGGAATAAGCTTTGAGAATAAAGGTAAAATTGTAAACCGTGCAATGCGACCGAATATCAACTACATTGACGGAAAATACTATCTTTTTTATGAGAGAACACGACCTGTGATTTTTAATCTTTTAAGCCTTGTGGGTGCAAAGTGGAAATCGGAGATTTACTGTGTAGAGTCCGAAAATCTTGTTGATTGGTGCAAGCCCTATTTAGCAATCGGCAAAACCCGCGATTATGAAGAGTACAACCAAGGATTTGCAATTTCAAACCCATTTTTAATGAATGTTGACGGCAAATATCGTATGTATTATTCATGCGGGCAGACATTCATTAAGGATTGTGGTTTCTGCGAGCCTACACACATAAGCTTTGCAGAGAGTGAAACCATCTCAACCGGCTACATATCAAGGGAAAAGCCCATTATCAGCCCCGACAAAAATATTCAATATCTTAACCTTTGTTCAGGTTGCTTAAAGGTATACAAACTGGCTGACTGTTACATAGGACTTCAAAACGGTCTTTTTGAAGAAAACGGAAAAAGCCATTCGGCGATTATGCTTTTACGCTCTAATGACGGTGTGAATTTTGAACTTGTAAAGCCGTTTTTAGTACCGCAAATGTGCGGTGATAATTCTTGGATGGCACAATATGTTTACGCTTGTTGCCTCACCTATTACAACGGTAAATTAAGACTTTATTTCAACGCGAGAAATGTTTCAAACAACCTTACAGGCAGAGAATGTATAGGTATGTATGAAGCGGAGATATAAAAAGTGTGGCGAGGTCAAAAGACCTCGCCATACAATTTTGTATTGAATTTTTGGGAAAAAGAGTATATAATTACTTTGATAAAATTATAACAAATTCAAAGGGGTTTATTTTATGGCAAGATATGCGATTTACGGTGCAGGCTCTTTGGGTACTGTACTCGGTGCGTTTATTACTAAAAACGGTGGCGAGGTTGACCTTATCAACAGAAACAAAGCTCATGTTGAGGCGCTTAACACAAAGGGTGCAAAGATTATCGGTACAGTTGATATGACCGTTCCCGTTAAGGCAATTACCCCCGACCAGATGGAAGGCAAATATGATGTAATTGTGCTTCTTACAAAGCAGTTGTTTAACAAAGAGGTTGTGACAATGATTAAGGATTACCTTACAGATGACGGTGTTGTTGTAACATTACAGAATGGTATTCCCGAGCCCGGAATTGCTGAGATTATCGGCACAGAGCACACAATGGGTTGTGCAGTTGAATGGGGTGCAGCACTTGTTGAGCCCGGCGTTTGCGAGCTTACAAGCGACAAGGATAGTCTCTCATTCCATATGGGCAAAATGGACGGAATTACTGATGCACAGTTCAAAATGGTTAAGGATTTACTTGAAATGATGTGCCCTGTTCACGAAGAAGAAAATCTTATGGGTGCTCGTTGGTCAAAATTACTTATCAACTCCACATTCTCCGGTCTTGGCACAGTTGTTGGCGGTGTTTTCGGTGATGTTACTGAAAATAAAGAGGGTCAAAAGGTTGCTGTTCGTTGTATGAAAGAAATCATCGATGTGGGTCACGCATCGGGCATTGAATTCGCACCCGTTCAGGGCAAAAATATTGTTGGTCTTTTCTATTGGAAAGGCGCATTAAAGCGTGCATTTGCACAGTTTTTGCTTCCAATTGCATTAAAAAAGCACAGAGACATTGAGCCATCAATGCTTCAGGATTTGAAGAAGAATAAGCCCTGCGAGGTTGATGCAATTAACGGTGTTGTTTGTGATTTCGGTAAGAAATACGGCGTTGCAACACCAATCAATGACCGCATTGTTGAGGTTATTAAGAAAATTCAGAACGGTGAATTGAAAGCAGAAGAGAAGAATATTCATCTTTTTGATGACCTTTTATAATCAATAAAAATTTTAAGGCAGTCCGATTGGACTGCCTTTTTTGTTTTTTCTATCACTTAGTCAACGCGTTAGCATTGACCAAGGGATTTTGTGTATTTATTACTCCCCCAGTCATTTTCTTACGAAAATGACAGCCCCCTCAAAGATGGAGCGGAACTTTGTACGGGTGATTCACGAATCGCCCGTAAATGAGGGTCGTCGGGGACGCCGACCCCTACGAAATTGTGATTAAATCGAATACCAATCGTTAACCTCTTCATTACTATAATCGGTATCTACAACTACATATTCTTCGCCGTTGCTTTCGCCTAAGACATAATCGGGAACGGACGGGGTTGAAGGATTTGACGAAGCAAAAATTACTGCGATTATTGTAAAGACTATGAGTTCGGCAATGCAAAGAGCAGAAACTGTGCCGTAAATCTTTTTATATACACCTTTTCCGCGAATTGCTTTAACAAGAGAAATTACAAGGATTACTGCGGGAACAACTGCGAAAATGAAGATTAAGAACACTGCCGAAATACTGTTTGTCGCGTCATCGTCATACAAAACACCGTAATCGTCAGAATAATAAAGCTCCATCGCACCTTGAAGGTTTGCAAGCAATTTTTCGTCTGAGATTTTGTGAATGACAAGCTCGGCAATTTCGCTCTCGTCTAATTCATCATAATATAATGAGTCTTTAGCACCGCACTCTTTATAATCGATATAATAAAAGTCATTCTCAATTAAAATCAAGTCACCTGTGTACATAACAAGGCTGTGGTCACTGTTTTGTGCAAATACAGAGAAGAAATCCCACAAATTGACGAGTGTGTTTTTTGTAAGTGTAACCGTTTCACCAAACAAGGCTGATTTTTCTGCAAATACAACATTGCCGTCGGGATATCCAATATCTATTTCATATTGTTCAATCTCACCATCGATAAATTTGTTGTATTCATCAAAGTATGAATCTTCAAGAAAATATACTGTAAGATTTGAGCCGTCATTGAAATAAAGCTCAATGCGATACATATTTTTGTATTCGTTACGCTCTATGAGAATATCTGTTATATTTTCTTTCTGCTTATCGGTCAGCTTAACATATGCACTGTGACCTGTGTAGTAATCGGAAGTATATTCATACTCAACAAGCACGGTATAGCCGAAATCTGCTGAGATTATTGAGGCATCAAAACGCGAAAACGACTCGCCGTCAACATAAAGCTTCTGATAATCTTCTGAAAATGTGATTGTGGGCTGTTTTGCTTCAAAAACATTGAAATCGTCATCTATTGCCATATCCTCTGCAAAGGCATTTACGGCAAAGCAGGAGAAAATAAGCAGAAAAGCGAACATTATTGATAATATTTTTTTCATTTTAATTCCTCCTTAACTTAAATTGAGCTTGCGGTCGAGCATCCAATACTGAATTGAATAAAGCACTGCACAGAAGATTGACATAAACAGGATTAAACCGAACAAAATTAGAGACACAACCTTTACCGTGTTCTGTTCAGAAAAATTCCAGAGCCAACTTTCAATGCTGGCAATACCGAAAAGCCAGAACATCTGTACAACAAAGCTGAAAATACTGTTTGCCACATAGTAAATGCCGATTGCGGTAATTACCTTTGCTTTTTTTGCGATAATTGATGCAACAGTTATGCAAGAGAACATAAAAAGACTTGTAAATACTGTAAACAATATTAAAAGGACAAGTGCTTCGAGCAAACAAATAATTATGTAGATACCATATTCTTTAAAGTTGAAAATTTCTAAAATATATTCATTTGCAATGACACGCCAAAATTCCTTTTCAAAAATAATTTTGTAGTATGGAATCAAAAACATTATGATAATGTCAACTATGACTACAAATCCCGTAAGTGTTGATGTAACTGTGCTTACAATCAGCTTTGAATTGAGAAGTTGACTGCGTTTTACTGGAAGAGTGAAGGTCAGATAGCCCTCATCGGTAAAGAAATTCTTATAAAATCTTGTAAAAATAAGGATTGTTGAGAGAATTGCAAAGGCTACAAGTCCCAAAACTACTACAATCATCAAAAGAGTTGCAACCACATAAAGTGCCTCGGGCAAATCCTTTTCATTTGTAAAAATGCTGATACACCAGCCACCGCCAAAGGATAACACCACAGATGAAAGCGCCGCAATCCACCAATATTTAAGAACTGCTTTGAAATCATATCTTAAAAGCTTCTTTAACATCTGAATACCTCCTTAAACAACTCGTCAAGGGATTTTCCGCTTTCGTTTCTCGCTTCTTCGGCATTGCCTGCGCGAAGAATTCTTCCGCCGTAGCCCAAGAACACGAAATCGTCAAGCACCTGCTCAACATCGGTAATAAGATGGGTTGTGATTATGATTGTTGCCTCGGGGTTATAGTTGCTGACAATGGTGCTCAAAATATATTCTCTTGCCGCGGGGTCAACGCCTGCAATCGGCTCGTCCAGAAGATAAAGCTTTGCATTTCTTGACATTACGAGAATTAACTGCACCTTTTCTTTTGTACCCTTTGAGAGTGATTTAAGATTTGCTTTAGGCTCGATTGCCAAATCTGCAAGAAGTTTATATGCTCGAGCTGTATCAAAATCCTCATAGAAATCTTCAAAGTATTCAACCAGTTCTTCTACTCTCATATTTGAACTGAAATATGTACGCTCGGGCAAATATGAGATTAACGCTTTACTTTTTTCGCCTACGGGATTACCCGCAACGGTGATTTCGCCACCGTCTGCCTGTAAAAGCCCTGAAATCAGCTTCATTAATGTGGATTTACCGCAGCCGTTAGGTCCTAAAAGACCAATAATTTTGCCCGCGGGAATATTTATATTGAAATTATAAAGCACGGGACAATTTTTCTTATATGCTTTGGTTAAATCCCTGCACTCAAGAATGTTCATTCCATTACCTCCTCAATCATACTTACAGCTTGTTCTTTAGTAATTGACAATTCTTTCATGTTTTTTGAGAATTCGCGGACAAGCTGTTCTGCCATTTTTCGTCTGCAAATTGCGACTATCTGCTCATCTTCGGTCACAAATCTGCCAAGTGTTCCCTTTGAATTAATCAAGCCTTCATTTTCAAGCTCTGCGAACGCGTGCTGAACGGTATTGGGGTTTACCGCCGCTTCCATAGCAATTTGTCGCACGCTGGGTATTTGCTCGCCTGCCTTGTATTCCCCTGACAAGACCTTTTTCACAATTCTGTCAGAAATCTGCAAATAAACAGGTTTATCCGAAGAAAACTTCCAAGCCATAATACCACCTCACTTGTATTACTGTGTTAATACAATGGTACAATGATTGGCAGGATTTGTCAATAGGTTTTGTTTTGTCATTTTTCATAAAAAAACTGAAAAATATTTTGCACAGTGCTTAATATTAATTCTTGAATTCCCAAATACTATTGTGTATAATATTCTGTGGTATGTTTATTAGAGGATAATCTGTATTAAAAGGACGAAAATTATGGAATTATCAAAGAAAAATGTGAAAATTATTCTTGGCATAATCACTTTCGGAATACTTTTGTTTTCTGCTACTCAGCATTTATCGGCTGTTTTGGCATTTTTAGGTGGTATTCTTAAAATTGTAGCTCCATTAATTGTGGGCTTTTGCCTTGCGTTTATCCTCAATATTATTATGACCTTGCTTGAAGATAAAGTATGGGGCTTTATGGGTAAAAGCAAAAAAGCTTTTGTAAGAAAAATGAAACGCCCCGTAAGTCTTGTGTCCACAATAATTTTAATGCTTGGCTTTGTGGTTTTACTGCTTTTCATTATTATCCCCGCACTTAAAGATTCAATTGATTTGATGGTGGCAAAGGTGCCCGGTTATTATGACAGTGTTGTGGGTTGGATTGACTCAATAGTCAAGGAATTCGGTCTTGATGTGAGCACAGAGGCACTTCACAACCCGAAATTCACAATCAACGACATTGTTGCAATGGTTGAAAAGCTATTCACCTTTGAGGCAACGGGCGATATTCTTAACACAACCGTTGGTGTTACTTCTTCTGTTATTTCGGGTGTTGCTAATTTTGCGCTCGGCTTTATCATTGCAATTTATATGCTTGCTGAAAAAGAGAAAATCGGCAAATTCACCCGAAGAATTCTTGAGGCAGTTTTACCCGACAAGGTTACAGAGAAGGTTTATAATGTATCTAATGTGGCGGCGTCTTCATTCTCAAGCTTTATTACAGGTCAGTTTACAGACGCATTGCTTTTAGGTGTTATGTGCTTTATCGGTTCGTCAATTCTGCGAATTCCCAACGCAGCGGTTGTGTCTGTAATAATCGGTATTTCGGCGATTATTCCTGTAATTGGTCCAATTGTGGGCGAAGCCATAAGCGTACTTATTCTTCTTATGGAAAGTCCCATAAAGGCACTTATATTCTTAATATTCATTCTCATTTTACAGGTTATTGACAACAACTTTATTTACCCCAAAATTGTTGGCAAATCTGTGGGGCTCCCCGGAATTCTCGTATTTATCGCGGTGGTTCTCGGCGGTAATTTAGGCGGAATTATGGGCGTGCTTTTGGGTGTTCCCACCGCGGCGGCACTTTATGCGCTCTGCGTTGAGTGGCTTAAATCAAAAAACGAAAAGAAAAGACTTGAAAAAAAGGCAGAAGAGGTTGAAGAAGAAAACGCCCCTGCCAATGAATAAACAGCAAAATCCAGATGTGACGGTGACAAATATGCGTAAATTAGGCTTTGACAATGACAAATATCTTCGTATGCAATCTGAGCATATTAAGGAGAGAATTAACAAATTCGGCGGTAAGCTTTACCTTGAATTCGGCGGTAAAATCTTTGACGATTACCATGCCGCCCGTGTTCTGCCCGGCTTTAAGCCCGACAGTAAGATGAAGATGCTTCTTCAGCTTAAGGACGACGCTGAAATTATTATTGCAATCTGTGCAAAGGATATTGAAAAGAACAAAATCCGCAGTGATTTGGGCATCACATACGACCTTGATGTGCTTCGTCTTATTGACATTTATCACGGCTTTGGTCTTTATGTGGGCGGTGTTGTGCTTACTCAATTCTCTAATCAGCCCGCGGCAATTGTTTTTGAGCAGAAATTACAGAGCCTTGGAATAAATGTTTATCGTCACTACCCCATTGACAATTATCCTATGGATGTGCAACTCATTGTCAGCGATGAGGGTTACGGCAAAAATGACTATATTGAAACAAACCATTCGCTTGTTGTTATTACAGCCCCCGGCCCCGGAAGCGGTAAAATGGCAGTTTGTCTTTCACAGCTTTATCACGAGCACAAGCGCGGTATCAAGGCGGGTTATGCGAAGTTTGAGACCTTCCCAATCTGGAACTTACCTCTCAAGCACCCCGTAAACTTGGCTTATGAGGCGGCAACCGCTGACCTTAACGATGTTAATATGATTGACCCCTATCACCTTGACGCATATGGTGAAACAACCGTTAACTATAACCGCGATGTTGAAAATTTCCCCGTACTCAACACGATTTTTGAAGAAATTTACGGCGAGTCACCATACAAGTCACCTACTGATATGGGTGTTAATATGGCAGGTAACTGCATTATTGATAACGACATTGTATGTACCGCGTCAAAGAAAGAAATTCTTCGCCGTTACTGTAATTATCTTGTTCAGCAAAAGAACAACAAAAAGGTGTCGGACGAGCTTCACAAGATTGAGCTCATTATGAAGCACCTTAACATTTCAAATGCTGACCGTCCCGTAATTTCGGCAGCTCTTGAGCTTTCTGAAAAGACTGACGCTCCCGTTACTGCTATTGAGCTTTATGACGGCAGAATTATCACGGGTAAGGCGGGCGAGCTTTTAAGCTCATCGTCTGCGATGCTTCTCAACGCTCTTAAGGCGATTGCAGGGCTTGACGATGAAATTCTTCTTATTACACCAACCGTATTTGAGCCCATCAAACAGCTTAAAATCCGTATGCACGAAATGGATACAAGTCTTCACCCCGAAGAAGTACTTATTGCACTTTCAATCTGTGCTACAATGAACCCGCTGGCTCAAAAGGCGTTGGAGGCAATTAAACACCTTGTAGGTTGCGACGCTCACTCAACAGTTGTGCTTTCGGGAACAGACAAGGAAACACTTCGCAAGTTAGGTCTTAATGCAACATACGAGCCTTATAAGAAAAACGATAATCTTTATTATAATTAAAAAGTCAAAATCCCTCATAGAATTCTTCTGTGAGGGAATAATTTTTTTATAATTGTTCACAATTTATACATTGACTAAATATTTTATAGAGAGTAAAATATTTACATTAATATTTGGCGGTGACAAAATGAGTCTTGTTGAAGTTAGAGATATGTATAAAATCTACAACCCCGGTGAAAACGAGGTGCGTGCCATTGACGGCATTTCACTCACCATTGAAAAAGGTGAATTTGTGGCGATTATCGGTCAGTCGGGCTCGGGCAAATCAACACTTATGAATATGTTGGGTCTTCTTGATATTCCCACAAGCGGAACTTACCTGCTTGACGGCATTGACACAGCGAATATGACCGATGACGAGCTGTCAGAAATCAGAAATAAAGAAATCGGCTTTATTTTTCAGGGCTTTAACCTTATTCCAAGTCTTACGGCAGTTGAAAATGTTGAGTTGCCTTTAGTTTACCGCGGTATGAAAAAGGAAGAACGCAATAAATTAGCTCTTGAGGCACTTGACAGAGTCGGGCTTTCTCACCGTCTTGACCATTTGCCAAAGCAGATGTCGGGTGGTCAGCAACAGAGAGTTGCAATTGCCCGCGCAGTTGCAGCACGCCCCCCTGTAATCTTAGCCGACGAGCCCACAGGTAACCTTGACAGCCATTCGGGTATTGAGGTTATGAAAATACTTCACGAGCTTCACGAAGAAGGCAGAACTGTTATTCTCATCACCCACGACAATGATATTGCAAGCGAGGCAGAGCGCGTAATTCGTATTCAGGACGGTCAGATTGTTTCAGATATTATGAACAGATAAATAAAATTTGTTTATTATTTAACAATAGTATAAAAAATATTAAAAAATAATGGAAAAATACTGCAAAAAATGTGGTATTTTTCTTTTTTTTATGGTAAAATTTTTAGATGTATATGAAGTTTCTACTTGGAGGTATAAGTATGAAAATGAAAAGTACTATGAAAAAACTTTTCTGCGTAATTCTTGCAGTGGCAGTTTTTGCTGTAAGCGTTCCTTTTACAGCACTTGCACTCCCCGCTGACGAGGTTGATTTTGCAATTTTAAGTGATATTCACTATTTTGCTTCAAGCTCAATGGGTTACTCAGAAGAAGACCGTCAGGAGTTTAATGAGATAATGCTCATGAATAACTCTACAACAGGTTTAGCACCTGCTCTTACAAAGGCAGCAATGGCTAACATCACCGCTATGGCACAACGCGGAGAAATTGATTTTCTTTTGCTCCCCGGTGACCTTACACGCAATGCTGAAAAGGCTGCTCACGAAGAGCTTGCTGCAATGCTTACACAATTTGAGGCTGACACAGGCGTGCCCGTTTATGTTATCAACGGTAACCACGACATTAACAATCAGCGCGCTATGTACTATGATGGCGAAGAAATGGTAAGTGTTAAAAAGAACCCCGAACTCAGAGCAGAGCTTGACACTACTCCCGAAGAATTCGAGGCTATTTATGCTGATTTCGGCTACACCGCAGAGGGCGGATACTACAACCGTTACAAAGCACACGCTGATAACAGCGAGGGCTCACTTTCATACGCTACTGATATTGACGATAATTACCGTCTTATTGCTATTGACTCACAGCTTTATTCTGCTGACGCTACTGATTCAGGCGAAAATGAGCAGGAAACTGCAGGTCACGTTTCTGACGCACACCTTGAGTGGATACTCGACGAATGTGCAAAGGCAGAGGCAGACGGCAAGACAATTATCGGTATGTGCCACACAAACACTATCCCCCACTTTGAAACAGAGGTTGACCTTTTTGACAACTTTGTTCTTCGCGGATGGGAAAAATTCGCTGACGCAGTTGCAAACGCAGGTATGCACTACACAGTTTCAGGTCACGTGCATATGCAGGATGTGGCTTCTTATGTTAACGACAACGGCGAAACAATCACAGACATTGTTACAACATCACTTTTAAGCTATCCCAACCAGTTCAGAACTGTCAATATGCAGACTGCACTTAATGGCGACATCACAATGAGCTATGACACACGCGATGTTGACGAATATGTTCCTGTTTATCTCAACGGCGTTGCACAGCCAGTACCTTTCAAGTATGAAACCTGGAAATACAACTTCGGCGGTTCAGACATCAAGGCTTTCGTTATGAATGTTCTTGAATATCAGCTTCGTTACGGCTTTGGTAAAGATGTTAAGGACGCAGGCGGACTTTACTTCTACCTTGACAATATGATTGGTATGAGCAACATTCTTGACGGTGTTACAGGCTATGAAGTTTTTGACGGCATTGGTAACGCGGCTCTTAACGCCATTATCTATTCACTCTGCCATCAGCTTGACAGAAAATTGTTAACTGATGTTGACAATACTCTTGAAATCCTCAGCCCTATTCTTGACAAGCTTCTTGATACAAAGGTTTCTGACGAGCGTTGCACAATGTTTGCAGACACACTCGGTTTTGAGAGTAAATACGATTACGGTACAATCGGCGATTTAGCTTCAACTGTTCTTGCATATCACACAACAAACAACGAGGACCCCAACAATGACGCATTCCTTCAGAGTGCACTCGACCGTTTCTACAATGGCGAAAATGCAGAAACAATTGTAAGCACACTTCTTGATGTTGTTCTCAATGATTTGCTTCAGGACGTAATTCTTGACAGCCTTAACATAGACTTTATTTCATTCGGCTCTAACCTTGGTCCCACATTTATTCCTGACCTTAACCTTGATATCTATGAAATGATTACAGGCAGAGAATGGGAAGGTTTTGGCATTGACGATGTTATTGCAATTGTTCTTATGACAGGTATTGCAGGTGGCGACACATTAAGTGATGTTGTATATTCACTTCTTGATGAATACCTTACACAGAGTCAGTATGACATTATTGACGGCGAATTCTATCGCATTATGAAGGATTTGACACACGACGAAACTCCTGCATATATGGCAGACCACGAGGGTACAGTTACTTATTCAGGCAAAGTAGCAGTACCGCTTAGTCAGAATAATCTTCGTCTCCCCTCTCACGTTGCAGTGACATTCGGTGAAGACACTGCTTCATCAGTAAACATCAGTTATGTTACAAAATACAGCGTAACTGACACAGATATTCAGCTTGTGCCATATTCAGAAAATCCCGATTTCTCAAAGGGCTCAACAGTTAAGGCTGACATCAAGACAGATTGTGAAATCGACGCTGTTCGCGAATATGCATCAATTGACCTTGGATTCCTTGGAATTCTTTATCATCAGATTGAAGTAAACCGCCACACAATTGAGATTACAGGTCTTGAGGAAGGCACAAAATACTGCTACCGCATTGGTGATGCTGACAAGGGTTGGTGGAGTGAAACAGGTGTTATTGACACCGCTGACAATTCAACATCTTTCAGCTTCTTCCATGTAACTGACCCACAGTCAGTAACTGAAAAGCAGTACACATATGACTGGGCGGCAACACTTGAAACCGCATTCACAAATCACGATGCAAACTTTATTCTCAGCACAGGCGATATGGTTGACAATGGCAACGATTTCGTTGAGTGGAAGAGAATGTTCAATATGGCATCTGACACACTTATGAACACAGTTATGATGACTGCGGCAGGCAACCACGAGGAACGCGGTGACTATGCAAACATTGAAAACTTTGTTTACTCAAATGCTCCTGAGCAGGACACAACAACAGGTGTTTACTATTCATTTGATTACAACACAGCTCATGTGGCAGTGCTCAACACAAATAATCTTAACGAAGACGGCTCACTTTCAAACGACCAGCTTGAATGGCTCAAGGCTGATATGAGTGCAAGCGACAAGGCTTGGAAGTTTGTAGCACTTCACAAAGCTCCTTACTCAAACGGTTCACACTTTGACGATGATGATGTTGTGGCACTCCGCGCACAGCTTCAAGGACTTATGCCCGAGCTTGACATTGACGTTGTATTCCAGGGTCACGACCACGTTTATATGCGTACAGATGTTATGAACAACAACGCAGTTGTGGCAACTGAAACACAGACTCTCACCTACAACGGTCTTGAATACACATCAAAGATTAAGCCCGACGGCACAATCTATTCAATCAACGGCACTGCAGGCTCAAAGCATTACGAGCCCAAGGCAGCAGAAGAAACTGCTGACACCTTCCCCGCAGGCGAAACAGTGCTTTACCTTGAAGTTCCCTCATACTCATACATTCAGATTGACGGCGGCAACCTCTATTTTGACTCTTACAGCGTTGAAAACGGTGAAGAAACAAGAGTTGACCAGTTTGCGATTTCAAAGGTAATCACACTTCCCGACGGCACAATTGTTGACGGTACTAACGGAAACGAAGTTGACGACAGTAATAAGAATGAAAATGAAAACGGCAACGGCGGTTCAGATGTTATGGACGATATCGCAGATACATTCCGTGAGAATAACATTCTCGGTTATGTTGCAACAGCTATCGGCTCACTTCTCATCATTGCAGGCATTGTTACAACAATTGTTGTAGTAAGACGCAGAAGAGAAGAAAATTAAAATTAATATCTCATTATTCGGCCCCCTCTGACGAGGGGGCTGTCGTTTTCGCTTGCGAAAATGACTGGGTGGAGAGATTTTGTTTTTTCTCTCCCTCCGTCAACGCTAACGCGTTGCCACCTCCCTCGTCAGAGGTAGAAAAAGTGGATGGCAAAAAAAGTGGCGGTAGCAAGTAACCGTCCTACGCTCACACCGGCTTGTAGGGGACGCTGACCACAGCGTCCCGCAGTTTCTGCAATCACTTATTACGGGACGCCGAGTCGGCGTCCCCTACAGAGTTTTTATTTATTCATATAATTTGCTCTTGACTTGAAATTACACTTTTGTTATAATACATAAGATATTGAAAACGCGATGAAAAAGAAAGTAGATTAAGTGAGTACACTTGACAGAGAATTGTGTCTTGGCTGAAAGCACATAAGTCAAAAGCTTAATTGAAGTTCACTTTGGAGCGGTGCTGTTGAAAATTACAGTAGATAGCAACGGTTTATTCCCGTTACAGAATACGAAAGTGTTAGCTTTTTGCTAAAATTTGGGTGGTACCGCGGATTTTGTTTATTCGTCCCATACGGTTTTCGTATGGGGCTTTTTTATTGCAAATCATATACAATAATATAAAAAGGATTGATAGTATGAAAGAAAAGCTTGAAGCTATACGCGTCAAGGCAGAGGCAGAGCTCAGTACTTTTACCGAGCAAAGCCAGCTTGAGAATTTCAGAATTGCAGTTCTCGGCAAAAAGGGTGAACTCACCTCTATTCTCAAAATGATGGGCTCACTTTCAGCAGAAGAAAGACCTATTATGGGTCAGCTTGCCAATGAAGTGAGAGCATTTATTGAAGAAAAAATCGCAGAAAAGAGTAAGGAACTCAAAGAGCTTGAGCTCAAAAAAGAAATTGAGTCAATGCCAGTTTTTGATATTTCTGTTCCTGCTAATCTTAACCGTGGCTCATACCACCCCATAACACTTGTTCAGCGTCAGTGCGAAAATGTGTTCAAATCAATGGGCTTTAATGTTGAAGATTACTCAGAGGTTGTTACTGACTACGAGTGCTTTGAGGCACTTAATATCCCCAAGGACCACCCTGCACGCGATATGCAGGACACATATTACCTTGAAAACGGTCAGCTTTTAAAATCTCACACATCAGCAGCACAGAACGCTATTTATAAGAAGTATAAGGATGCACTTATCAATGACGGCGTGCCGATTAAGGCTATTTTCCCCGGCAGATGCTTCAGAAACGAAGCTACTGACGCTTGCCACGAAAACACATTCTTCCAGATGGAAGGCGTTATGGTTGACAAGGACATTTCAATCTCAAACCTTATTTACTTTATGAAAACAATGCTTTCTGAAGTGTTCCAGAAGGATATTAAGGTAAGACTTCGCCCCGGCTTCTTCCCATTCGTTGAGCCCGGCTTTGAGCTTGACATTAGCTGTCTTATCTGTGGTGGCGAGGGTTGTCCCTCTTGTAAGCACAGCGGTTGGCTCGAGCTTTGCCCCTGCGGTATGATTCACCCCGAAGTTCTTAAAGCGGGCGGAATTGACCCCGAAGAATATACAGGCTTCGCATTTGGTCTTGGTCTTACAAGACTTGCAATGATGACATACGGCGTTAAGGATATTCGTGATTTAAACAGCGGTAGCCTTAAGGTACTCACACAGTTTACTGACGACAGAAATTAAGGAAGGAGGGCAAAAATTATGTTTTTATCAATGAATTGGATTAGTGATTTCGTTGACCTTTCGGGTCTTGATAAATTAGATTTAATCCACCGTTTTTCACTTTCAACTGCTGAGGTTGAAAACGAAATTTTCTTCAAGGGCTCTGACATCAGCGGTATTGTTGTTGCTGAAATTAAATCAGTTGAAAATCACCCTGAATCAGAAAAATTACATCTTTTAAAGGTTGACATCGGCGAAGCAGAGCTTGTAGACGTTGTTTGCGGTGCACCCAATGTTCGCGTTGGTATGAAAACTGCATTCGCAAAGGTAGGCGCTAAAATCGGTGAAATCGAAATTGCCCCCCGCCCACTTGCAGGATATATGTCTTGCGGTATGTGTTGTTCTGAAAAAGAAATCGGCATTAGCGACGACAACTCAGGCATAATGGATATTACCGACGAGGTAGCAAACGGCACAGATATCAAAGAGCTTTACGAGGTTGAGGATATTGTTTTCGAGGTTGATAACAAATCTCTTACAAACCGCCCTGACCTTTGGGGACATTACGGTATTGCCCGCGAATTTGCTTCCCTTGCAGGCAGAGAGTTAAAGCCACTTGATGTTGTTGACCTTTCAAAATACGATAATCTTCCTAAAATTGATATGAAGATTGAAGATAATCTTTGCCAGCGTTATTCTTGCTTGCAGGTTGAGGATATTCACACAAATGTAAGCCCTGTAAATATGAGAATTCGTCTTTACTACTGCGGAATGAGAGCTATCAACTTCCTTGCTGACCTTACAAACTACTTGATGCTTGAAATGGGTCAGCCAATGCACGCTTTTGACTCACGCAAGGTTGAAAAAATCCGAATTAAGAGATTTGCAGAACCCTTTGTTTTCCAGACTCTTGACGGAGTTGACCGCAACATTGACGAAAACACACTTATGATTTGCAACGGTGACACTCCCGTGGCAATCGCAGGTATTATGGGTGGTCTTGACTCTGAAATCGTTGAGGACACAACAACTCTTACACTTGAATCTGCAACATTTAACGCGGCTTCAACAAGAAAATCAACTGTTCGTCTTGCACACCGTACTGACGCTTCAATGCGTTATGAAAAGTGCCTTGACCCCGAAATGACAGTTCCCGCAATCGCAAGATTTGTAAAGCTTCTTACAGATACAGACAAGAACGCAAAGGTTGTTTCTTCACTTACTGACGAATATGCTTATCACTACCCCGAGGTAACTCTTGATTTTGACAAGGCATTTATTGACAAGTACACAGGAATTGACATTCCAAGCAATACAATTGTCAGCACACTTCTTTCACTCGGCTTCGGTTGTGAACAGAATGGTGACAAATTCACAGTTTCAGTTCCCTCTTGGCGTGCAACCAAGGATGTTACTATTAAGGCAGACATTGTTGAAGAAATCACAAGAATTTACGGCTATGATAATTTCGATGTTCACACTGCTGAAACTCCCCTCTACCCTGTTCGCGAGGCAGTTGAAAAGTCAGTTGAGAACAGAATGAAGGATATGCTTGTTCACCGTTATTCACTTCACGAGCTTCATTCTTATGTATGGGCTTACACCGATGAATACAAGGCTTTGGGAATCCCGGTTGAAGACAATATCAAGCTTATTGACGCAACAAACCCCAACATTGAGACAATCCGCAAGTCAATTGTTCCCACACAGCTTTGTCAGGTTAA
>JAZNYY010000073.1:0-23919 GCA_045594645.1 Candidatus Fimenecus sp. | reverse complement strand
TATTCTTTTGCTCCCTGTTGGCATTTTCGTTGCAGGTGCAGTCATCGGTCTTGCACACAGACTTATTCGTGGCTAATTCGGTTATATAAGGGTACCTTTGTATGACGGCATTAACTACGATGTTTAACGCATTTTTAGGTTGGCTTCTTGGCTTAGTTGTATGGTTCTTTAGCGCAGAGACTATATTGGATTCTGATGCTGATTTTGTACCATATGCATTGCAGATTGTTAACGGCTTGCGTGAATATTCTCCCGATTGGATTGATAATTTTCCTCAGGAATTTATGTTTATTTTCCTCATTCCCGTAGGTATTTTTGTTATTGGTGCAATTATTGGACTGGTTCGCCGACTTATACGTGGTTAAACATTTATTTAGGGTAGGGGATGAGCTCCTCAGTTCGTCCCTTACCGTAAGTAATAAGTGAGGCAATTATGGATTTTATTTTTAATGTATTTTCGAATATAGTAAATCTTCCTCTGATAGAGTATGTCGGCGGAGGTTTTGCATTTGCGAGTATCTTTTCATTGATATTCGGCTTTTTTAGGTGAAATTATGATAACTGGATATTTTGGACTTCCTCGTGTAGGTAAAACTACTCTATTAGCTCGTTATGCTCGTAGAGCTAATAAGAGGATTAAGAAGGACGATGCGCGCGTTGCCAAAGGCAAAAAGCGTAGATATAAATATGATGCTGTATTAACTAATTTCGCTTGTAAAGATTGTTTTAAGATTGATTTTTCTGATATCGGCACGAAGGACATACAACGTTGTCTTATACTTCTTGATGAAATAACCTGTGATGCAGATAACAGAGATTACAAGAACTTTAAAAAGTCTTCTGTGGAGGGCTTTGTTTACCATGGTCATTACCATAATGACATCGTATATTTTACCCAGGACTGGAACGCAGTAGATAAGAAGATTAGAAATCTTACATATGACCTATTCTATGTTAAGAAATCTCAGCTACCGTTCTTTAACCTCTTTACAAAATATACTCGAATCTTCAGAACTATCGATATTAACGATATGACTAAAGAGATTGTTAACGGCTACCGTTTTCCGAATCTCTTTGAGCTCATTCTGCAGTTCTTTGGTGTCCTCAATCTCGGTGGTATTATCTTCAGACCTATCTATTATAATGACTTCGATAGTTACGATAAGCCTCTGGACCTTGAGGTGTTTGAGTTCGTTTCCTGGAACGATAAGTTCTTTAATAAAGCAGCGTAAGCTGCAGGCCCGCCCGATATATCGGCGGCCGCAGATTACGCTAACAATTCCATTATTAGCAACAGCCACGGCAAGCGCTTGCGCGCAGACTGCGTCGGGGGAACCCTTTAGGGTGCCGACGCCCGTGGCTAAAAAAAGGCTGATTTTTCAGCCTTCAACCCCGAGCGGTAGCACCGGGGTTGAAACCACATAATAAGAGGGTGAAAAAGTGCGTTTTCTCGTTGATACTCTTAGCTTCAGGTGCTATGAGTTAACTTTTGAAAATTTATGTAAATTTTTAGGCTTAGATTTTCCTATAAATTGGGAAGACGGCTCCACTCGTTACGGCTATCCATTCGCAAAATATTTTAACGGAATTAAGATATATTATGGTGGTCATGAAGGATTTGAAAGTTATCTTGATATGTCTGGTAAAGGTTGCAGAATGTATGAGGATTTATATAAGCAAAGATATGGTCAAGATTTAGATTGGCAGTTGTTTTTTGAATATTGTTTAAATTTGAAAATTAAGAGTACAGGTAATAGTATGATACATTTCTCTCGTATTGATATTGCTTGTGATGATAATACAGATAGATTAAAAGTAGATAGATTAGTACAGTACTATAAAGCTGGTAAGTGGACTTCACGTTGTAAACATTGGGTTAGTGGTGGTTTATGTGAAGAGTGGTTGTATATCGGTTCTCCTCAATCTGATATGCGTTTAAGAATTTATAATAAAAAACTTGAGCGTGGTTTTAAAGAAGATGACTTAAATGGTGAACCCTGGTATCGTGCGGAGTTCCAGCTCAGAGATGACAGAGCAACAGAATTTATTAAGAAATGGGTCGAGCTTGGTGACATTGGTAAAACTTATATGGGTGTACTTAATAACTATGTACGCTTTTTATCAAAGCCAAACGATAAGAAGAATGCTCAACGCATTCCGTCAGCTGGGTTTTGGAAGAGCTTCACAGGTGACGCAGAGAAAATCAGATTAGTTTCACCCGAAGGAAGTATTTACAATATGGAAAATCTGTATAAGTACTTAAAACAGACCTTTAGCTCATTGCGTACATATACAGAAGCGCTTAATATGTCGCCTGAAGACCTTTTTCTTCATTACGGTGGCGCTAAGCTTCGTCAAGACCAACAAGCCTTTATAGAAGCATTTAAAGCCAAAAACTTCAGCATTTTTATTGACGCTGAAGAAGAGGGGAGTTTATCAGATGAGTAAATTATCACCTGAGGAAGAAAAAATACAGCTTGTTATCAGATATTCATACATGATTGAATCGTATTATAAAAACAATCTTATTGATATTCAGAATAGTATGATTAAACATTGCCTGGCTGACCCAGAAGATGTTTTAAAGTTGTATAAGGCTCAAATTGAATATAACGCAGTAAAACGTCTTGCAAGAGATTTAGAGCAAATTATACATAATTATGGTAGTAAATAATGTGAAACCGTTTCACAATAAAGGAGAATATTTATGAATACTACATTGAATGCAGCCGTTGCAGCTTTGGCTGGTCTTGCTGCAATGGGTTATAGTTTGCCAGAATGGTTTATTAATTTACTTTTTGTAGTTTTTTGCATAACTGCAGTTCTTATGTTATTTAAATTACCAAAAATGATTAAAATGATTATTGATTCATTTAAGGAGTGATTTTATGTTATGTCCGAACTATTATGACAATCAGAATGAACTCTGCATAAGCTGTGAGTATTCTGATGAATGTAAAGAAGACTGCGAAGCTTACGAGCTTAAGAATAAGGAGTAATATTATGAGTGATAATTTAATTTTAGATTTAAAAGTTATGTTATCATCGGAAGGCTTATTAATTGATGCTAAAAGAATTATTAGTGGTTCTGATGATTATGTTCAAGTAATGGTATTAGATTATTTAAAAAATTGCTTTTCTGGTGAACAAATTAATTTGCTTATATCAGGAAGTGATAGCCCAAAAGCTGAAGAAAACCAAAGTGAATGATATTTCCCGTATTTTGTATCAATTTTTCGTTATTTTTATCCCCTTTTTGATACAAAATATTTATTTTGTATAATTATATCTAAAGTTTTCAACAATATAAACAAAAAGTCTGGGTTTTCAACAATTAGGCCATCACCTCCTTTCTTTTTTAACAGAAATAATTATTATTACATTCTGTATAATATTTTATAAATGTCAGCCGAGAATTCTTTGAATGCTTCATATCTTATTTTAGCTCGATACAAATTTAAAACATCAAATGGATTTGTTAAATTATTAAGCTTAAAATTATTTAATTGATTTGAATATTCGAATCTTAAATATGAATCACAATCCAAAGTATAACGCCTTAAAAGTATTATCATTTCGTTATCTGTCATTTTTCTACACCTCCCCTTTTATAAATAAAAAACAGAGCTTACTGTAAAGCAAACTCTGTAAAAACATTATTTAAGTTTTTTTCTTATCTTTTCTAAATATGTTCTAACAGTTGAGGCTGATAGATTAAGCTTTTTACCGATTTCTGTGCTGTTATATCCCTCAATTTTAAGCTCAACAATGCGTTTTTCGCGTTCAGATAGAATATTTAAGTATGATGAAGCCTCAATTTCGTTAGTAAAATCGTAATTATCAGAATAATTATACAGTTCATCAAATGAAACAGCAGAAATGGCGTTTTCTATTATTTGTTTGTTTCTCAAATAGTCGCATAAAACACTATTTGCAACCTTAAAGATTAATGCTTTTTTTGAACGAATTTGGTCAAGACAGCTAATCCAAGTCAAAAGCTTAACAAAGGTTTGTTGTGTCAGGTCTTCAGCATCGTTTTCGCCAACTCTTTTGCGGAAATACTTAAAAACTGCTGAGTAGTATTCTTCATAAAAGTTTGAAAAATTATTCATTATTTTTCCATGACTTCAATTCTATTACCAACAACCGAGCGTGCCTGAATACAGCCCTTAATCTCTGAGCAACATTTTATTGTATTTCCTGCAAAGAATTTAATATCATTATTTACAATAATTTCTTCTGTTACATCTGCAGAAATTGTCATTGTATTACCAGCAGCAACGAGTGTTCCAACTTCAAGATTTCTGATAAAGCTTTCGTCAATCTCAACTTCATTTGAAAAGAATTTAATTTTATCTTCATCGAAATCCATTTCATACACTATACCGTTTTCAGCAACACATTTAGCTTCGTTTTGTATTCCTTTTTTCTTTAAAACAATTCCATTAAGAGCGTATTCAATGTTCTCGCCCTTAATTGTGCTACCAAGTATGATTATACCATTCAAAATAGCAAAACAATTGTCAGGAAGAGAAATATCCGAACTATTTTTTACACCGTTTATTGTTACAATCTTTCTTTCTTTTGCTACATTGAATTGACACGCAACTGCATTAAGAGGAATTTTAGAAAATATCTCCATAAATTCAGGTGTAGGATTTTCCGGTAAAATCAACACCGCAACTGCATTGATGGATTTTATCCCTTTCAATGCTTCAGGAGTATAATCTCTTAAGTCTAAAACCGGTTGAGCATTGATAACTTGTTTTCTTTTAAAAAGATTTTTTAACATAATTTTTACCACCTTCCACTATATAAGACGAGAAAAACGCTAAAAGTGTCTATAAAAATTTTGAAATATTTTTCCATTCACTAATTAAGCGTTCAATCCCCCACCCTGCATTTGCAGGTGATGTTGACGGGAGACATACTGCATCTTTTTTGATGACATCACGAATGTATTTATTATAATATTTCTCGGCGGTTTTGCCGTTCACAAAGATTTGTTTTATATCGGCATTGTCAAGGATTTCACTCAAATCATTTGCAACAACATTTTTAATTGAACTGTCAGAACTACCGGTTATATCACAGGAAGCAATTACATCCCACAAGGCTATATTATTTGAGAGTAAAAAATTTCTTTTATCTTCAATTGTAATAGGTGTTTCAGCGCCTACAACAGAGGAAACAACTTTCCAAAATCTGTTTTGTGGATGTCCATAAAAGAACATCTGATCACGGGATTTTACAGACGGAAAACTACCAAGAATAAGTACTTTTGAATTTTTATCATATAAAGGCGGAAACGTATGTTGTGGCATTATTATTTCTCACTTTCAAATTTATAGTACATTTCTTGTGCTTTTGGAATAAAGCCAAGCTTCTCGTACAGAGCAATTGCTCTTGGATTATTTGAAAGAACATCAAGAGTAACAATATTGCAATTATGCTCTTTTGCCCAATCCTTTGCGGAATTCATAAGAGCAGTCCCAAAACCTTTGCTACGATGATTTTCAGTAATAATTAAATCCATAATAAAACAATGCTTTCCGGAAACAATAAATTGAAAATCCGGTCTTTGTTTTGCTTGAAGAAGAATAAAGCCTAAAACCTTGCCATCGTTCTCATAAACAATAATGTCTGAATCTTCATTGTTAATCGTTTTTTCGATAAATTCTATACTTTGGTCGCCCTCTTTTATAAAATCGGGTATCAGCTTTGACATTTCCTTGAACTGTTCTCTATAAAGTATTGAAATTGGAGTAACATCAGATAAATCTGCAATTCTAATCATATTGTTATATATTCCCTTCAACAGTTTCGCAAATTTGCAATATCTTTTATATATTCGTCGGCTGCATTTCTTGATTTGAAAATTATCACTTGTTTTTCTGCTTTATATTTGTCAATTAATTCATAAATATATGGTAAAGTTTGTTCGGAAAAATTCTCAATAAATTGCTTGAATTCAGGGTCCAATTCTGTTTCTATCCAAGGCAAATCGTAACGACCCTTGCCAATTCTTTCGGTTGCACCTTGCAGACACACCTCTGTCGGTAAATCAAACAGAAAAACTGTGTCACATTCTTTAAGTCTAATTTCTATTGTTCTTTTGTAATTGCCGTCAATTATCCATTTAGATGTAGCAAAAATGTCAGCAATTCTTTCATCAAATTCTTCTCTTGAAATATGCGTTTTATCAGGCTTATGCCATATCGCATCAAGATAATACAACGGTAATTCTGTACATTTATGCAGTTTTTCAGCAAAGGTGGTTTTGCCCGAACCCGGGCAACCTATAACAATGACTTTTTTCATAATTATCACCAAAAAGAAGTGTGGCATCTCAATATAAAAAGAGATGCCTGTAGAATTTATTTTGAGATTTTCTTTGCCACAAAATCAATACCTTTTTCTGCGGTTTTGGCGAGTTTTTCAGGTGAAGTTTTTTTCTTTGCTTTCAATGGTTGACCATATTTTTTTGTCATTTTGCCTGCTTGTGACAACACAATTCCCATTGTAGTCGCCGCGCCTAAATATGCAATTAAATAACCTTTTTTCATTCTAATCACCATCTTTTTCCATAATCGGTATAATACTGCCAATGTCTGTTAAAGGTTTACCTTTAATATCAATGTATTTTATACCATTATCATACAAAAAATTCTTGATTTTGTCAAAGTCTGTATGTGTTGATAAATCACCATTAAAAAGTAAAACATCTTTATCAACAAGACCGCAACACCCACCGATAAACCCATAACAGTATTTTTCGATGTGTACTCTCCCCTTTTCAACAAGTAATGATTTTATATTGTCATACTGTGAAACTGCATTACAAATCGAAATATCGTCAGTTATGATAGTGTTATATTTACAAATACAGACAGAACATTTTGAATAACCTTGATTTACATCAATAATCTGCTTATTCGGTAATAAATCAATAATTTCCTTTGTCATAATAGATTTATTACAAATTATATAATCACCAATATCTGCAAAATTAAGTAAGCAATCATTTGGATATGGTGATTTGACATCATCAATTAAAACATATTTCCCGCCATTATTTTTTATAAAATTACAAAGTTCTGTTTGATGCTTGTCCACTAAAAAAGTAGATTTTCCAACATGGTTTGCCAAAATATCGGCGTGATAGCTCACAGGAGCCTCTAAAAGCTCGTTTTGTGCCGTACTCACAACTTTTACCGATAATTTATCAAACGCATTTTTTAGGGCATTATCGTCACAATTTACAAAAACTGTTGTTACTTTGTTTGATGGCAGATTCGGATTTTTTATAAATCTTTCTTTCAATTCATAATCGCCTCAAATGCTTGTCTGATATTTTTTGCAGGAATAATTTCAATTTCATTAAATAAATATTTAGGAAGCTTTGTATAGTTGTGATATGGAATAACACATTTTTCAAAACCGAGTTTTGATGCTTCTTTAATTCTTTGCTCACAATTATTTACTGAACGGATTTCCCCTGCCAAGCCGATTTCACCAAATGCAAGAGTTTTTTCGGGCACTACAACATCTTTTAAGCTTGAAACTATGGCAAGCGCAATTGACAAGTCTGCCGCGGTTTCATCAATACGAAGTCCTCCGATAACATTTGTGTAACAATCCATATTCCCAAGGAAATAACCACAACGCTTTTCAAGAACAGCAATAAGCATAGCCATTCGGCTATAATCAATACCGGTTGCCATTCTGCGAGGATTACCAAATCCGCTTGGTGTTACAAGGCTTTGAACTTCGGCAAGAATGGGCCTTGAGCCCTCCATAAGACACGCAACACAGGTGCCCGACACATTTCTCGGCTTACCCGAAATGAGCATCATTGATGGGTTTTCAACCTCACAAAGTCCGTTATCGAGCATTTCAAACACACCGATTTCATTTGTTGAGCCATAACGATTTTTAACAGCACGCAAAATACGATAAGATGTATTGCGGTCGCCCTCGAAATACAGAACACAGTCAACAATATGTTCAAGCACCTTTGGACCAGCAATATTACCGTCTTTATTGACATGACCAACAAGGAAAATCGGAATGTTTGATGCTTTTGCAGTTCTTGTGAAAAGATTTGTTGATTCGCGAACCTGCGTTACACTTCCGGGTGACGAATTCAATTCACCTATTTCCATTGTCTGAATTGAGTCTACAATTACCACATCAGGCTTTTCGCTCAAAATATATTCGCATATATACTGTGCGTCAGTCTCACAAAGAATTGAAAGATTTTCGGTTGCTACATTAAGTCTTGAAGCACGAAGCTTAATTTGGTGGGCGGACTCTTCACCTGATACATAAAGTATTTTAAGTCCGTCGCCTAAATACTCACAAATCTGCAACAAAATTGTTGATTTACCAATACCGGGGTCACCACTTAAAAGCACGATTGAGCCTTTTACAAGACCGCCGCCAAGTACACGGTTTAATTCTTTTAAGCCTGTGTTGTATCTGTGGCTTGTATCAGCTTTAATTTCTGCCAAAGGATAAGCTTTCGCACGGTTTGAGCCTAAAAGTGAGTTCTTTTTCGCAGTTTCTTTTACTATTATTTTGATTTCTTCGTTTAATGTATTCCATTCATTACAGTTTGGGCATTGACCGAGCCAACGCGGAGTTTCATAGCCACATTCACTGCAAATATATACGGATTTAGACTTCTGTGCCATTTGTTACCTCCGAAATATTGTAATTTATAATTCCTGCCATTATAGAAAAAGCCATTTTTGACTGATATTCTTCTGTTTTAAGCTGTGACAACTCATTGGGATTTGAAATAAATCCGCACTCAACCATTACCGCGGGCTTTGTTGCGTTATATAACACATAAATGCTTGTGCCCGATTCTTTAATCATTCGCTTATTATCGGGTTGAATATCAGTTGCAATTGAAGTTTGAATAAACTGTGCAAGTGCTTTACTAGCCTCATCATTGGGCGAATAAAATGTCTGCGCTCCCCAAATTCTGCTGTCATCATATTTATTTTGATGAATACTTACATATAAGCAGTTTTCATATTCATCCATAATTGCGGTACGGTTGCGAATATCACTGACTTTTTTCTCACGCAATGTATTTGCACTTTCATTATGTATTGATATATCAGTTGTTCTAACCATTCGCGTTTTATAGCCCATAACTGTGAGAATTTCATTAAGCTTTAATGCGATTTCAAGGTTAATATTCTTTTCATTTGTGCCATCTGCACCAATTGCACCGCCATCTTCTCCACCGTGCCCCGCATCAATGATTATTACAGGAAAATTATTTTCAATCAATGTAGAAGTTGAAGCTAATTTTATTTCATTAAGAATCAGAATTGAAGCTATGAGAAATACTGAAAAGAATATAAACAAAACTTTTTTCATAAAATCACCCATAAAAATATATGAGGAAAATTATTTAATATAATTCTACAATATCACAAAACATTTTACAAGTAAAAAAATAAAGCGTACCGAATAATCAGTACGCTTTAATGGACTTTATAAAGAAATTACATCATGCTTGCGATTTCAGCAGCAAAGTTTTCTTCTTTCTTTTCAATGCCTTCGCCCTTTTCAAAACGAACAAAGCTTGTAACCTTGATATCAGCACCGAGTTCTTTAGCAACTGCATCTACATAACCGCTAACTGCACCGTCAAAAAGGTCTGAACGAACGAATGTCTGTTCAAGAAGACAAACTTCTTTAATCTGCTTTGCAAGACGACCCTGAACAAGACCAACGAAGATTTTGTTCTCTGAAATTTCAGCTTTGTGAGCAACAGCGATTTCAGCCATTGTAGCATAAGCTTCTTTTGAAATGAAGTTTGTGAAGTTCTTTCTCTGCTTCTGGTCAAGACCATTATAAATATTAGCGTCTTCATCGCTCCACTTCTTATCATTAATTGCTTCTGCAATAATGCTGTTAAGAATCGGAACAGGAAGTGAGTCGGGTTTATTCAATGCACTGTCAATTGTGATTGACTTCATCTTTGCAAGCTCTTCATCAGAAATGTTTGCTTTGCTTAAATATTCCGGGTTCATAGCAGCAATCTGCATTGCAATATTTTTACCCATTGCGTCAAATTCAGCCTTAGCAGCAGTTGCATCGTCAACATCAAATGCAACGATAACACCAACTGTACCACCTGCGTGGATATATGTTGCTGTATGACCCTCAACGAGAGCAAATCTACGAACTTTCATATTTTCACGAAGAGCAAGGAATACTTCCTGAACTTCTTCATCAACTGTTTTGTCAGAATCAACTGCCTTTGTAGCAAGAAGAGCTTCAACATCAGCAGGCTTTGCTGCAACAACTGTTTTTGCAACTTTGTTTGAAAGGTTAACGAAAGGCTCGCCCTTAGCAACGAAGTCTGTTTCACAGTTAATTTCAACAAGAGCACCTGCAGTTGCATCGCTATATGCAGCAACTACGCCTTCAGCAGCAACACGGCTTGCCTTTTTAGCAGCAGAAGCAAGACCTTTTTCTCTAAGAATATCAACAGCCTTGTCCATATCGCCATCAGCTTCAACAAGAGCTTTTTTACAATCCATCATACCAACGCCAGTCTTCTCACGAAGAGCCTGAACATCTTTTGCAGTAAATGCCATTTTCTTTTCCTCCAATTAACTAATTTAAAAACAGCCCGTAACGATTATGCCACGGGCTATAAATTCAATAATTACTCAGCAGCTTCTTCTGCTACTTCTTCAGCTGCAGCTTCTTCCATCTGCTCGCCCTGTCTGCCTTCGATAACAGCATCAGCCATAGCGCCTGCAATAAGTTTTACTGCACGGATAGCGTCATCGTTACCGGGGATAACATAATCAACATCATCTGGGTCACAGTTTGTGTCAACGATAGCGATTACGGGGATACCAAGCTTCTTAGCTTCAGCAACAGCAATCTTTTCTTTTCTTGGGTCAACAATGAACATAGCAGCGGGCTGCTTTTTCATTTCTGTGATACCGCCAATATACTTTTCAAGCTTTTCGATTTCAAGCTCATACTTAGCAACTTCCTTCTTGGGAAGAAGCTCGAATGTGCCATCTTCTTTCATAGCCTTGAGCTGAGCAAGTCTCTTGATTCTCTGCTTGATTGTCGAGAAGTTTGTAAGCATACCGCCGAGCCAACGAGCATTAACGAAAGGCATACCGCAACGCATTGCTTCTTCCTTAACTGAGCTCTGAGCCTGCTTCTTTGTGCCTACAAAAAGAATTTCGCCGCCGTTTTCAGCAACTTCTCTTACTACCTTGTAAGCCTCTTCAAGTTTTTTAACTGTTTTCTGAAGGTCAATGATATAAATACCATTTCTTTCAGTGAAGATGTACTCAGCCATTTTGGGGTTCCATCTTCTTGTCTGGTGTCCAAAATGAACACCTGCCTCGAGTAACTGTTTCATAGATACTACTGACATTGTTTTTTCCTCCTTATTTTATCCTCTGTGCAGGTCACTTTTTGGCGGGACATACTCAATATGCAATTCCGTCAAAATCGCTGCACATGCGAATTGCTGAAAAATTATAACACAAGAAAGTTATGATTGCAAGTACTTTTTTACAATTTTAACCTTATTTTTATGTATATTTCCACTAAATCTACCGTAAAATTTCATTTATACTTATTTTTGAGTGAACACTTCAATATTATTACCGTCACTTGTGACAGTTATATCGCCATCATCAACTGTAATATAATAATCAATATTTCGTTCAACAAGGTGTTCCATAACGGTTACGCGCGGATGACCATAAGAATTCCCCTGCCCGCAAGAAACAATGGCTATATCAGGATTAACCGCATCAAGATATTTTTCGGTTGAGGCAGTTTTACTGCCGTGATGACCTAACTTTAAAACATCAGCCGACAAATCATAATCAGAAAACAACAAATCGTTTTCAACCTGACTTTCGGCATCACCTTGAAACAGAAACGATGTTTCACCGTAAGCAATTTTAATTACAGTTGACATATTATTAAGCTCTTTATACTGCTTTTGTGGGGCTAAAATATCAATTCTTGCACTACCTAAATCCAAATAGTCAACCTCTTGTGCAACAATTGGATTAACATTATTGTTTGCAATTGCATGCAAAAGTCGGTCATATGTTTCGCTTTCAATCATATTTTCATCAGAAAGTCTTGGCATTACAATATTTTCTACATTGTAAAGACTCATAAGTCTTTCTGCACCGCTCATATGGTCCTCATGTTGATGAGTTACTACAAGATAATCAATTGTTTCAACCTCAAGAGCAAACAATGCTTCTTGAATATCTAACAATTGCGGATATGACCCCGTATCTATAACCAATACTTTGCCGTCACAAATGACAATTGAGCAATCACTCTGGCCAACATCAAGATAATAAACTGCAAAATCAGTATCAGCAACTTTTATACCATCAACTGCACCTGAAAATACACTAACCTTATGCCAATTGGTAATTCCAAATATTTCAAGAATTGTGATTATCAAGCCGAAAATAAGTAGCAAGCAAATTACATAAGCCTTTTTACGCTCTTTTGGTTTAAGAAAATTAAACTTATATTTATTAGAATTACTTTCTCCGTTTTTGTACAGGTTTCTTTCCTTTTTTAGCATATTTTCCTCTTACCTGTTGATTAATATTTAATGTATTGGCTTTAGGCTTAATTAAGCATTTTGGGGATGTACCAATAAGGTCACGCCTGCCTGCCTTATTAAGTGCCTCGTATACTAAATCATAATTTTTTGGATTGAAATACTGCATTAAAGCTCTTTGAAGTGCTTTATCGTGAGGAGTTTTTGCTACATAAACCTTTTCAAGCGTATATGGGTCTAATTCTGTGTAATACATAGCAGTTGAAATTGTACCGGGTGTTGGATAAAAGTCTTGTACCTGCTCGGGATGAAGCTTTTCATTTTTAATAAACTCCGCTAATTCAACTGCATCTTTAAGGGTTGCACCGGGATGAGATGACATAAGATAAGGCACAAGATATTGCTCTTTACCGATTGATTTGGTATATGTGAAATATCTTTTTGAGAATTCCTTATATGCTTTAATGTGGGGTTTACCCATTTTATCAAGCACAGTCGCAGAGCAATGCTCGGGAGCAACCTTTAACTGACCGCTAACATGGTATTTTACAAGCTCTTTAAAGAACTCGTCGTTATTGTCGCATAACAGATAATCATAACGAATACCTGAGCGAATAAACACTTTTTTTACTTTAGGTATTTTTCTGATATCCCGCAAAATATCAAGATATTCCTCGTGTGTTGACACAAGAGCGAGACAAGGCTCAGGAGCAAGACATTTTTTACCCTTACACAAGCCTTTTTTTAACTGAACATCACAAGAAGTTCTTCTGAAATTTGCAGTAGGACCGCCAACATCGTGAATATAACCCTTGAAGCCTTCAAGTGTTGTGAGCATTTTAGCCTCATTTATGATAGATTCTTTACTTCTGCAAGTTACATATCTGCCTTGATGAAAAGCAATTGAGCAGAAATTGCAACCCCCAAAACAACCTCGATTATGAGTAATTGAGAACTCAACCTCTAAAATGCCCGGTACTCCCCCATCTTTTTCATAGGTCGGATGATAAGTACGCGTATAAGGAAGAGCGTAGATTTCATCAAGTTTCTCAGTAGTAAGAGGCTCCATTGGTTCATTCTGTACAAGCATCATTTTACCGTGACGCTGTTTAATAGCTTTACCGCGAATATGGTCCTGCTCGTCTTGTTGAATTCGGCAAGAAATCGCATATTCCTTTTTAGATTTTAATACATTCTCATATGACGGACATTCAACGCCTTTATACGGTGTATTTTCAACGGATACAGCATAGCAAGTACCCTTAATATCGGTTAAATCTTTAATTTTTTCGCCATTATTAAGTCTATGTGCTATCTGTACTGTTTGTTTTTCGCCCATACCGAATGAGATTAAATCCGCACCCGAATCAAAAAGTATCGACGGTCTGATTTTATCATCCCAATAATCATAATGAGCAAATCTACGCAAAGAGGCTTCAAGCCCGCCAATAATAATTGGTATATCGCCATATATTTCACGAATTTTCTGACAATAGACAATGACTGCGCGGTCGGGTCGCAAGCCGAACTTACCGCCCGGTGAATATGCGTCTGTTGACCTCTTTTTCTTGGCGACTGTATAATGCGCTACCATAGAATCAATATTGCCCGATGACACAAAAAAACCTAATCTTGGCTTACCAAACACTTTAAAAGACTCGTTGTTTTTCCAATTAGGCTGTGAAATGAAGCCAACCTTAAAGCCCTCGTGATCGAGAACTCGGGTAATAATAGACGCGCCGAAGCTGGGATGGTCGACATATGCATCACCTGATACATAAATAAAATCGACCTCATCCCAGCCACGACTAAGCATATCATTTTTTGAAATAGGTAAAAAAGTATTATTCTTCACTTTGTCCCTCTTCGTCTTCGCCATAGGGTTTATTTGCCCCGCCCTGTGCCAAAGCATTCATTTCATACCATTGTTGCTTTGAAACTAACACCTTACGGGGCTTTGCACCCTCATAAGGACCAATAATTCCTCGTTCTTCGAGTTCTTCTACAATTCGTGCCGCACGCGCATAACCGAGCTTAAGTTTTCTTTGAAGAAGTGTTGTGGATGCAGACTGTGCTTCAATAACAACTTCAATAGCCTTTGGAAGCATCTCATCTGCAGGACTATCACCATCATCACCGCTTGAAGCAGAAGAATCCTTCTTCTTTGAGCCTGTATTTGCAGCTTGACGGTCAATTTCTTTAATTACATCATCATCGTAAGCGGATTGCTCTTGAGCTTTAAGGAAATTAACAACCTTATGTACTTCTGATTCATCAAGATAACAACCTTGCACACGAACGGGCTTTGGAATACCAACGGGATAATAAAGCATATCGCCATGACCGAGAAGCTTTTCGGCACCTACAGAGTCGATAATTGTACGGGAATCAACCTGTGAAGATACATAAAGAGAAATTCGGCTTGGAATATTAGCTTTGATAAGACCTGTAATAACATCGACTGACGGTCTCTGTGTAGCGATAACAAGGTGCATACCTGCCGCACGAGCCATCTGTGCAAGTCGACAAATAGAATCTTCAACTTCGTTTGGAGCTGCCATCATCAAGTCGGATAACTCGTCAATGAAGATAACAATTTGCGGTAATTTCTTTTTGCCTTCGCTTTCACAAATACTGTTATAACCAGAAATATCACGAACTCCGCTTTCAGAGAACATTTTATATCTTTGAAGCATTTCGGTAACTGCCCAAGCCAGAGCACCTGAGGCTTTTCTCGGGTCAGAAACTACAGGAACAAGCAAATGCGGAATACCATTGTACATTGTGAACTCAACAGCTTTTGGGTCAATCATCAAAAGCTTAACTTCATCGGGAGTTGCGTTATAAAGAATACTTACAATCATTGAGTTCAAGCAAACCGATTTACCAGAACCTGTTGTACCTGCAACAAGTAAGTGAGGCATTTTTACCAAGTCACAATATACAAAGTCACCGGTAATATCTTTACCAAGAGCGACATTGAGCTTTGATTTAGCATTTTTATATGGAGGTTGGTCAATAACCTCACGCAAGGTAACTGACTGACGACTCTTATTAGGAACCTCAATACCAACAGCGGGTTTATTAGGGATTGGTGCCTCAATACGAACACCCGAAGCCGCCAAATTTAGTGCAATATCGTCAGCAAGATTTGTGATTTTACTGATTTTAACACCTGCCGCCGGCTGAATTTCATAGCGAGTTACTGACGGACCCTTTGAAATGCCGATAATTCTTGTTTCAACGCCAAAGCTTTTAAGAGTTGAAATAAGCTTATCACCGTTACGCTTTTGCTCATTTTCTAAATCACCCGAATTAAAATTCTGCGGAAGATTTAAAAGTTCAAGTGGTGGAAGCTCATATTTTTTAACAGGTTCTGCATTCCACTCTTCGTCGGTAAATTCATCTTCCTCGTTATTATTTTCTTCTTTACTCTCAAGTTCGAGTTCAAGCTGTTCGGGTTTTTCGGTGCTTTTTTTAATTATATCATCAAGATTGATAACCTTATCCTCGACGGGAGCTTCTGCAGAAGCTTCGGCATTTTTAATATCTGTGAATGAAACCAATTCATCTTCTGTAACATCTTCAATTATTTCGTCCGAGAAAATTGGCTTTGCATTAACATCGGGCTCAGGGCCTAAATCGACATCTGCCTTGAAGTTTTTCTTGCGTTCTTCACGCTCTGCTGCCAACTGCTCTGCCTTTTCATTGTATTCGGAAATCTTTTCGCTTGTGAACTCCCCTACCTTTTTAACCGGCTTTGAAATACCTCTGAAAAGATTGCCGAGAGTAAGCTTTGTCATTATCATTATGAGCACAAAAAGAACAATTGCGATAATTACAAAAGCAGCAGGCTTACTGCCACCTGTAATCAAAAGGATAAGTCCGCCCAAAGCTGCGCCCAAAACACCGCTACCGAGCATACTGCCATCAATATAATAAACATTGTACGCATCCTTGATTGCTTCAAAATATGTACTTTCGGGGTTACACTGTGCAATATGCCATATGCTACATATGAGAAGGATAAGTACTATTGCCTCGATTATATATGTTTTTACCTTGCCTTCTGTCTTATCAAGTGCAAGTAATATGGTGACAACCAAAAGCAAGAGTGGGAATATAAAGCTAAAGAAACCGAACATACCGAAAAGGAATGTGCGAAGTCCTCCCCATAATCCGCCCGCATCAATTATAGCAAGACAGAACCAAAGGACCGATACTGCAAAAAGAATAATTGCAGTTAACTGTTTATTAAAAGAAAAACCTTTAATTTTTCTTTGATTTTTCTTTTTATTTGTAGTTTTTCTACTTCCTTGTTTCGCCATTAAAATCTCTCCAAATTAAAGTTCGATAATACTACAGATAATTGTGAAAACGCCTATAACGAGGCAATAATAACCGAAATATTTCCACATATCTTTTTTCAAAATCCACTGTAAAAGCTTGATACAAGCAACACCGACCACAGCGGCAACAAGAATACCTATAATTGTCGGCAGTAACTCAAGCTGTGCTCCTGCTTCAACTGCATCTTTAAATTCAACAATATTTGCAACAATTATTGCAGGAATACCGAGAATGAAAGAATATTCAACCATGTATTCTTTTGAAACACCACATATCATACCGGTTGAAATTGTTGAACCTGAACGAGAAATACCGGGAAAGCCTGCAGCAAATACTTGCGCAAGACCTACTGCAAATGCGTCAGTTGTGTTAACTTCTCTATTAAGTGTTTTCTTCTTTGAAATATATGTAGAAGTGAGCAACAATGCGCCCGTAACCAAGAAACAGAAGCCTTCTACAAGAATGCTGTCGTCTTCAGAAAGTCCGCCAAGCCAATCCATAAGCTTCATATCATTACCAACCGGAACTAATAGAAGTAAAAGCGGTAAACATGAGAAAAAGAACATTACAAGCATTTTCTTTTTGCCTTTTAATTCTTTATATTTAAATTTGCCTGTGAAAATATCTTTAATTAAAGCTATAGCTTCAACTACAAGCTCAAAAATTGTTTTATGGAACACTATAAAAACTGCAATAAGTGTTCCCAAGTGAAGAAGCACCGAGAAAAGTAATGAGCCTTCACCGCTTACACCTAAAAAGTGCTGAAAAAGTGAAAGATGACCACTACTTGAAATTGGTAAGAATTCAGTAACGCCCTGAACTATACCGAGAATTATTGCTTTGATTACTGACATAATTTCATCTCCATTTATTTTTCAATTTCAGAATATAAATATGACATTGCGTCTTTTAAATTGCCAATATTGTCAATTAAGCCCTCTTTAACTGCATTTTCACCGTCAAGAACAGTACCTACATCCATTACAAGCTCACCTGTTGCCATCATTAGCTCACGAAAACGCTCGGGCGGTATTGTTGAATTCTGTGATACAAAGCTTACTATTCTCTCCTGCATTTTATCAAAATATGATAATGTCTGAGGAACACCAAGCACCAAACCGTTCATTCTCACGGGATGAATAGTCATTGTAGCCGTTGGAACAATAAATGAACGGTCAGCAGAAACCGCTAAAGGAACACCGATTGAGTGACCTCCACCTAATACTAAAGACGCAGTTGGCTTTTTCATACCCGAAATAAGCTCTGCAATTGCAAGTCCTGCTTCAATATCGCCACCGACTGTATTGAGAATAATAAGAAGTCCGTCGATTTCTTCGCTTTCTTCAATAGCTACAAGCTGCGGAATAACATGTTCATACTTTGTGGTCTTATTTGACGGAGGCAGAATATAATGCCCCTCAATCTGCCCGATAATTGTTAAACAATGAATATATCTTCCGTTATTTTTTACTGAAAATACACCATTATCGGTTATTTGAGAATCAACATCTACCGTGCTTTCTTCATTAGTAACATCATTGCTACTGTTTGCCTCTGCAGGAGCTGTAAAGTCATTAAAATATATACACATAGATAATCACCTTTCAAAAATTTATAAAATTATTTTTACCTGAAAGGTTACAAATATTTATGTGCACTGCTAAATATTGTATCATATTTAATTTCTAATATCAATATTTTGATGAAAATTACTTTTTTAATATGTATTATATATTGACAAATTTGTAACAATATTATAAAATTAAAAAAGATTGTTAAAAAATTGAAAAAGTCTTAAGGAGTGATAATCAATGGGAATGACAATCGGACAAAAACTTATTAAATCACACCTTGTCAGCGGTGATATGACTATTGGCAGTGAAGTTGGTCTTAAGATTGACCAGACATTAACTCAGGATGCTACAGGTACAATGGCATATCTTGAGCTTGAAGCTATGGGTATTGAGCAGGTAAAAACTGAACTTTCAGTTGCTTATATTGACCATAATACATTACAAACAGGCTTTGAAAATGCAGATGACCACAGGTTTATTCAGAGCGTTGCTAAAAAGCGCGGAATTCGTTTTTCACGCCCCGGTAACGGTATTTGCCATCAGGTACATCTTGAGCGTTTCGGCAAGCCTGGTAAAACATTAATCGGCTCTGACAGCCACACACCAACCGGTGGTGGTATCGGTATGCTTGCAATGGGTGCCGGTGGTCTTGATGTTGCAGTTGCTATGGGCGGCGGTACATATTATATTACAATGCCTAAAATGGTTAGAGTTAATCTTACCGGTAAGCTCAGTCCTTGGGTTGCCGCAAAAGATGTAATTCTTGAGGTTCTTCGTATTATGACCGTTAAAGGTGGCGTAGGCAAGATTATTGAATATGGCGGTGAAGGCGTTGCTACTCTTTCAGTTCCCGAGCGTGCAACAATCACAAATATGGGTGCAGAGCTTGGTGCGACAACTTCTGTATTCCCCTCTGACGATGTTACAAAGGCATTCTTAAAGGCTCAAGGCCGTGAAGAAGATTGGATTGAGCTTAAGGCTGACGAAGATGCAGTATATGATGAAGTAATTGATATTGACTTATCATCACTCGCACCAATGGCAGCTTGCCCACATATGCCCGACAGAGTAAAGTCTGTTACAGAAATCGGCAAAATCAAAGTTGACCAGGTTTGTATTGGTTCATGCACAAACTCATCACTTCTCGATATGATGAAGGTTGCAGCAATTCTTAAAGGCAAAACAGTTAATCCTGCAGTAAGCCTTTCAATCGCTCCCGGTTCAAAGCAGGTTCTCAATATGATTTCGCAGAACGGCGCTTTAGCTGATATGATTGATGCGGGCGCGCGAATTCTCGAAAGTGCTTGTGGTCCTTGCATTGGTATGGGACAGTCACCTAATTCAGCAGGTGTATCACTTCGTACTTTCAACAGAAACTTTGAGGGTCGTTCAGGTACAGCAGACGCAGGAATTTACCTTGTAAGCCCCGAAGTTGCAGCCGCATCTGCTCTTACAGGTTATCTTACTGACCCAAGAGATTTAGGAGAATTCCCCGAAATCAAGCTCCCTGAAGAATTTATCATTAATGATAATATGGTTGCTATGCCCGCAACTCCTGAAGAGGCAAAAGATGTTGAGGTTATGTATGGTCCAAATATTAAGCCATTCCCCAACAGCGAGCCTATGGGTGATGATATTACTGCCAAAGCAGTACTCAAGGTTGGCGATGACATTACAACTGACCACATTATGCCCGCAGGTGCTAAAATCCTCCCCTACCGTTCAAATATTCCTTTCCTTTCACAGTATTGCTTCGGCGTTTGCGATAAAACATTCCCCGAAAGAATTAAAGCAGAGGGAAAAGGTATAGTAATTGGCGGTGCCAACTATGGTCAGGGCTCATCTCGTGAGCATGCTGCACTTGTACCTCTTTACCTTGGAGTTAAGGCAGTAATTACAAAGTCATTTGCAAGAATTCACTGTGCAAACCTTATCAACGCAGGTATTCTCCCCTTAAATTTTGCTAATTCAGACGATTATGATAAGATTTCTCAAGGCGATGAATTAAGCCTTAAGGGAATTAAAAATGCTATTATAAACAATGAGCCCGCAGTACTTGTTAATCTTACTACTGGCGAAGAATATGAGCTTAAATATGACCTTTCACAGCGTCAGAAAGACATTATTCTTGCAGGCGGACTTTTAAACTACACAAAATCAAACTTTTAAGGAGTGTTAATATGGAACAGCAGATTAAAGAAGCTCTTGCAAAATATGAGGCTCTCATCAGAGAACAGCTTGCAAGAAATGAGAAAATCAAAGCAGAAAAAGAATTTGTTGACTTTGAAAAACTTGATAAAATCATTATCGGTGTTTGCGGTGGTGACGGAATTGGTCCGATTATCACAAAGGAATCAGCAAGAGTTCTTGAATATATGCTTGCAGATGAAGTAGCAAGTGGCAGAATTGAGTTTAAGTATATTGACGGTCTTACAATTGAAAACCGTGTTGCAGTAATGAAAGCAATCCCCGATGATGTTCTTGCAGAGCTTAAAGAATGTCATGTAATTCTTAAGGGACCCACAACAACTCCTCAGGCTGGCGACCCATGGCCAAACATTGAAAGTGCAAATGTAGCAATGCGTAAAGAACTTGACCTTTTTGCTAATGTTCGTCCCGTTAAAGTTCCAGAACAAGGTATTGACTGGACATTCTTCCGTGAAAATACTGAGGGTGCATATGCAGTCGGCTCAAAGGGTGTTAATGTTACCGATGAGCTTGCAATGGACTTTGTTGTTACAACAAGTGAGGGTACAGAAAGAATTGCCCGTGCCGCTTATGACTATGCAAGAAAGAACGGCAAAGAAAGAGTTTCAATTATCAACAAAGCTAATGTTATCAAGACAACAGATGGTAAATTCCTTCGTATTTGTAAGTCTGTTGGTGAAGAATACCCAGAAATCACAACTGATGAGTGGTATGTTGACATCACAACTGCAAAACTTATCGACGAAAAGAGAAGAAAAGACTTTAAAGTGTTTATTCTTCCTAACCTTTACGGTGATATTATTACTGATGAAGCTGCAGAGTTCCAGGGCGGTGTTGGTACTGCAGGTAGTGCAAACCTCGGCAAGCGTTACGCAATGTTTGAGGCTATTCACGGCTCAGCTCCTCGTATGATTCGTGAAGGTCGCGGTCAGTATGCAGACCCCTGCTCAATGCTTCGTGCAACAGTTATGCTTCTTTCACACATTGGCAAGCAGAAAGAGGCTGATTTACTTGAAAGAGCACTTGACATTTGTATGCTTGAAGAAAAGAAGCTTGTAATCACAGGTCGTGACAATGGTGCAACCTGCAGTGACTTCGGCGATTATGTAATGGAAACTGTTAAAAAGCTTTCATAAGAGGTGAAAATTATGGCTAAAAATGATGGAGTATCAATTTCTGTCATAAAGCGTCTACCCCGTTATTACAGATTTTTAGGTGAATTAAAAGAACAAGGCATTGTCAGAATTTCTTCAAAAGATTTATCAAACAGAATGGGCTTTACTGCTTCACAAATTCGTCAGGATTTAAACTGCTTTGGCGGTTTTGGTCAGCAAGGCTACGGATATAATATTGAGAGTCTGTATAATGAAATCGGCAATATTCTTGGTGTAAACAGTAATCGTAAAGCAATTATTATTGGTGCAGGTAATCTGGGCAAAGCAGTGGCTTTACATATGTCTTTTGAACAAAGAGGCTTTAATGTAATCGGTATATTTGACCGCAACCCCGCACTAACAGGTCAGTTGCTTCGCGGATTGCCCATAAGACACACAGACGGTTTATATGATTTCTGCAGAGATAATTCCCCTACAGTTGCAGTGCTTTGTATTCCAAGCTCAGCCGCCGAGGTTTTAGCACCACAACTTGTTGAACTTGGTATCAAAGGATTTTGGAATTTCAGTCATTATGATATTTCTGCAAATTATCCTAATGTTGCAGTTGAAAATGTTCACTTGAGTGACAGTCTTATGACATTAAGCTATCATGTAAGCAATCTTAATGATTGATAACAAAAAGTTAACCCCTACCAAATCGGTAGGGGTTATTTTTATGCGATTATGATTATTTAAAATACTTAACTGCAGATTCAAACATCTTCATATCATACTCACCGAGCACATTCTTATAAAGACCATAGCCAATTCGCTCTGAGTGACCCATTTTACCAAATACTCTGCCGTCGGGTGAAGTAATACCCTCAATAGCAGCAATTGAGTTGTTGGGATTGAAATGAATGTCATCAGTTGGTACACCATTAAGGTCAACATACTGTGTAGCAATCTGCCCGTTATCAGCAAGCTGTTTTACAAGCTCATCACTGCAAAGGAAACGACCTTCGCCGTGCGAAATCGGAACAGTATAAATATCACCAACATTTGTTGCAGCCAACCAAGGAGACTTGTTAGAAGCAATTCTTGTGCGAACAAGTCTCGACTGATGGCGACCGATTGTATTGAATGTAAGTGTAGGGCAATTTTCATCAGTATCAATAATCTTACCATAAGGTACAAGACCGAGCTTGATAAGTGCTTGGAAGCCGTTACAGATACCTGCCATAAGACCATCTCGGTTTTCGAGAAGTTCGGTAACACCCTCTTTGATTTCGGGGTTACGGAAGAATGCAGTAATAAACTTACCTGAACCGTCGGGCTCGTCACCACCTGAGAAACCACCGGGAATGAAAATCATTTGAGCATCCTTCATATTTTCTGCGAAAGTCTCAACAGATTTTGCAATATGAGAAGCAGAAAGGTTGTTAATAACAAGAATCTCTGCCTTTGCACCTGCTAACTCAAGCACTTTCTTTGTGTCGAATTCACAGTTTGTTCCGGGGAATGCAGGAATAAGAACTTTGGGTTTTGCAACCTTAATTGCGGGCGCTACTCTGTTTTCTGCTTTAAATTCGTAAGCAGGATATGTATTGCCTGCGGTTTTAATGTTACAAGCATATACAGACTCAAGCTTATTCTCATAAGCATTAAGAAGTGAATCAAGAGTAAGAGTACTGTTCTTATATTCAATAGCCTTTGTATCGGTTGTGTAACCGATTACAGTACCTACATCAACATCTTGTGCAAGTTCGATTACAAAGCTACCGTAAGCATAATCAAAAATATCATTTACAGAAAGATTATCGTCATACTTGAAGCCGATATCATTACCGAATGCCATTTTCATAACAGCTTCTGCAACACCACCGTAAGTAACTGTGTAGCAAGATGCAACCTTACCTGCGCGAGCAAGCTCTGTAACCTTATTGAAGGTATCAATAAGAGAAGATGCAACAGGAATTCCGTTTTCGTTATATTCGGGCTTCAAAATTACAGTTTTATGACCTGCTGACTTGAATTCCGGTGTAATTACCTCATCAACTTTACCTGTTGTAACTGCAAAAGAAACAAGTGTTGG
>JAZNYY010000072.1:0-28693 GCA_045594645.1 Candidatus Fimenecus sp. | reverse complement strand
TACCCTTGCACTTTTTCTTTGCCTCAAATATGGTGTCACCCGTTTTAACACCGCAAATTTTTGCGGGCTGTGACTTTGCAAGCACAATACCGTGACGGTCATCATCACTTCCGCAAACGGCTACGGGCATACCTTTAAGAGGGGGGTTTTTTACACATTCAACCGACGCATAGAAATTGTTAAGGTCACAATGCAGTATAATTCTCTTCAAAAAATCCCCTCCGTTATTTTATGAAACAATTATACCGAACATTTGTTCTATTGTCAATATGAAATAACTGTAATACAAAAAAATAGGCGGGAGCAAACTCCCGTCCTACATAATAAATTGATTTTCAATGCAAAACAAAAAAGGTACCTAAAAGGTACCTTTTCCGTTTTGGTCGGAGTGACAGGACTTGAACCTGCGGCCTCTTGACCCCCAGTCAAGCGCGCTCCCAGCTGCGCCACACCCCGTTATTGTCAACGCAAGATATAATAACACATTACTTTTAATTTTGCAAGTACTTTTTTCACATTTTTGACATTTTTATTATATTTCTATTTTGCTTTGCCTTTTCAATAAATATATGGTAGAATTAACTAAAAGGGGTGCTCAATATGAAAAAATTTACAAAAATAATGATTTTTTTAATAAGTTTGCTTCTTGTTGCAATTCTTTGTTGGGGAGCTTTGTTCTTCTGGTATTATCCACATTTTAAAAATTCTAAAACAGAGGTTGCAATGCAAGATATTTATGCTGAAAATGAATTAAAAGTTATGAGTTGTAATGTCCGCTGTATAGCCCCTACTGATTTAGGTAAAAAGAGTTGGTTTTATCGCGCTGACCTTATAGTAAAAGGAATTCAAAATAATCAACCCGGTGTTATTGGGTTTCAAGAGGTTACAAAATGGCAATATGAATATCTTTGCGAAACTCTTGGTGTATTCGATTCTGTAATTACTTATCGTGACGATGCATTCAATTCAGAGGGTTGCCCAATTTTCTACCGTTCAGATATTTATACTCTCATTGATAAGGGTTCGTTCTGGCTTTCTGAAACTCCCGAAGTTATGAGTAAAGATTGGGGTGCCGCTTGTTATAGAATTTGCAGTTATGCGATACTTAAAGATAATGCCACAGAAACCGAGTTTGTAGTATTCAATACACATCTTGACCATGTTAGTGACGAAGCACGCATTAACGGTATTCAGGTAGTTCTTGATAAAATTAAAGAATTCGGTGGATTACCCGCGGTGCTTATGGGAGACCTTAACGCAGAAGAGGATTCTGAAACCTACAGAAGTGCGACTGAGAATTTTCTCGATGTAAAATATCAGACCGAAAACACAATGACAAGCTGTACTTATCAAGATTGGGGCAAACAGCTTGACCGTGAATGTATTGACTATGTAATGATTTCAAAAACAGGCTTTAAAGTGAATTCATATAGGGTTGTAACCGACACTTATGACGGAGTTTATTCAAGCGACCACTTCCCTCTTGTTGCAAGTCTTTCATTTGAATAAATAATTTACTATTGACAAGTTAATATTTTTCATGCTACACTATACATAGATAATCAAGGTATCCTTTAATTGAATATTTGAGGATACCTTTTTTATAAACATTATACCTCGAATATCTATGTAATGTTGAAAGGAGTAATATTATGAAAATCAGCAAAGAATTATCAAAAGGGAGTACAGGAATGTTGGTACTCAGCGTTATTTCAAGAGGCGAAATGTATGGTTATCAGATTATCAAAACTGTTGAAATGATGTCTGAAAATGTATTCCAGATGAACGAGGGAACACTCTACCCTATTCTTCACGCACTTGAAAAAGAAGATTTTCTCTCTTCACGCTGGGTTGAAAGCGAAGAAAACGGACGAAAGAGAAAATACTACAAAATCACAGAAAAAGGATTAAAAGAACTTGCCACACAAAAGAAAGAATGGGAAGCTTACAGCACTGCTGTCGGCAAGGTTCTTGGCGGTGAACTTTCGGCGATTTAAATCACCTTTTTATATTAAGAAAGGCGGTGGAGTATGAAAAAGGAATATTTAATTTTAGATGCCTATATAAAAACAGTATCCAAAGAAATTAAAGACAGAAAAGTAAAAAGAGAATTAAAAGAAGAATTGTTTTCACATCTTATAGAGATTTATGAGAGAAATGTCGCTCTTGGTATGAGTGATGAAGATGCTCAAAAAGATGCGGTTTCTCATATGGGTGATAGTGAGGCAGTTGCAAAAACTTTTAAGAAAATTTATCCGGTATCATCGGCTGAATATTTTAAATACACAGGCAAATTATTTGCATTTATTTTAATTTTTTCTATGCTTTGGTTAAGGCGTGGCATAACCGGTTTGCTCGGTTTGTCAATATGGCTCTATGTAGCTTTGGATAGAATCAAAAACATAAATAATACTATACGCACAGCATATATTATCTCCGAAATAAATTCCTCTCTTTATATCCTATTTATGATTTTTTATCACAATTTAATAATTGATGAAAAACTTATGATTACTATTTCAATGATACTAAATCTGCTTATTATTCTAACTTACATTTTAACAATTTTAGGGTTAGTCAAGGTAAGAAAGAAATTAGGTGAAGAAAAATCATATTCGGGATTGGGAATAGCTTCTGTATTTGCTATAATCATTTGTTTTGCAATAGCAAGCCTACAGGCATTTATCAAAGAAAGTTTAGGGTTAACCCTTCTGGCTGCATTTGTCAGTCTTTTACCTGCAGGACTTATCTATACTATTACTACCGAAGATATTGACCGACTTGAGACAGGAGTACCACAAGCAAAGAAAACAACAATAAAAAACTGGATTCTTTTTATTGTGCTTTCTGTAATAATCATTTCTTCAATGTTCACATCAAAAATATTTACATATTATCAACCAATTGATTATGTAATTGAAGATACAAAGACAGATGTCAGTGAAATCAAAAATAATCTTATAGATTTGGGACTACCCGAAAGCATTGCTGACGAATTACCTGAAAGCGAAATTTTAAAGTATAGCAATGCAACGGAATTGCAAATTGATGAATTGCCTGAAGATTCATTCTCTGAGTCTCATTATACTTCATACAATTTCACACTTAATAAAAATGATAATTCATTTGTTGTAAGGACCCTTATGGTTATTGATAAATTTGAAGATTTTGACGAATCTTCGTACACTGAACTTTTTGTAGATTATTATCGTTACGATTCGAGCGATATTTACTGCAAAATGTTATGCGATTATGATGGTGTAACAAAAGAATTAAAGACACTTAAAAATGCACCTATTGAAGATGACGAATTCAAAGATTATCACTATATATTTCATAATACAAAGAACGCAGAAAATCACCGTGCATATATAAGTATGACTGTTAAAATTTCTGCATCAACTACCGATGATAACATTAATTTAAAACACATATATGCACAGACTGCTATAGATGATATTAACGACCCTTACAAATCTTATCAGTTGAGATATGACGACTGGTTATATGTTAAAATTGATAATCCATATTACATTGAAATCGAAACTAAGCCCAATTCTTTATCTGATACAATAAATAAGCTTTTAGCAAGTTTAGCTGAAGATGAAACGATTGATTTATCTGAATTAGAAAGTGCAATGGAAGAAGAAATTGGTCAAGATATTGACACAGAATTACTTGAAGATATTGTCAATCAGGTCACAGATGAGATTTCTAATCCATAAATTTTCATTTTACACTTGATTTCTGACTCAAAATGCAATATTATTTAATATGTATTCTTTTTGAGTTCGGAGGTTATATAAATGAAAGAGGAAAACAGAAAATATGCCGAATTAGCTTATGACCTTGTAAAAGATGCAGAAGCTATGGGCTCTCGCCTTCCAGGTTCTGAGGGTGAAAGAAAATATGCTGATTTTATGGGTAAAAAGCTTGAAGAAATCGGTATTAAAGCAAAGAAAGAAGAATTTGGTGTTTCACCGCGTTCAGGTATTGGCGGACTCCCCTATGCGGGTTGGGTGGGTATTATTTTAAGTGCACTTACATATTTTGCACTTGATAATTTCCATGTTTGGTTTGCAATGGCATTCATCGGTATTGCTATGGTAATCTGGCTTGTTTGCAGTTGTTTCCTTTACAAGCCTTGGTTTGATATGTTTTTCAAACAGAAGATTTCACAGAATGTTTATGGTGAATTAGTTCCTGAAGACGGCAAATATGACTACACAATTATCCTTTCAGGTCACACAGACACAAGCTGGAACTGGAAGCACTCTGAAAATGCATCTAAATACCCTGAAAAGCCAATTTATGGTCTTATCACAACTTATGGCAAGGTTGGTTTCGGTGCAGTTTGCGTATTCTTTATGATTGGCGTTTCAGTTGCTATGGCTGTTATATATGCAGGTCTTATGTTTGGCGCTGAATGGGCAACTAAAGTTGCAATGTCAGAATCTTTAAATATTTTTATTCTTTTACTTAATTTCTTACCGGTTATTACAGCCATCGGCAGTGCATTTGTTGCAATGTGGAACGACTCTGACGAAGAAACTGCTTCAAAGGGTGCTATGGATAATGCCACCGGTTGTGCGCTCAGCTATGCAGTTATTAAATACTTTAAAGAAAATCCCGACAAAATGCCTAAAAGCTGCCGTATAGTTGATTGCAACTGTGGTGCTGAAGAAGCAGGTCTTCGTGGCTCAATGGCATTTGTACATAAACACAGAAATGATGATTTGACAAAAAATGCTTGGAACATCAACATTGACTCTGTTGCTGATAAAGAGTATTTTGAAGTTGTTATTAAAGATGACTGGCAAGGTTGCCGTTTTGATACAAACCTTGAAAAAATGTTCAAAGATACCTTTGAAGAAATGGGTATTGAAAGCAAGACTAACGGTTGTATTCACAACCCAGTTGGCGGTTGCGACAGTACACCAATGACAAGAGCAGGAATCAAATCAGTTACTTTTGCAGCACAAAATCCAATGCTTACTTGGTATTATCACACTTTCCACGACAAAGCTGACCGTTTTGAAATGGAAACTGTTGGTCAAGGATTTGATGTAGTGCTTAGCGTAATTGATAAAATTGCCGCTTTCCAAGAAACCAACGGATATAACGGTCCTCAAAAGAAATAAATTAATACTATTTAAGGGTATGATTTCGGTCATACCCTTTTTCTTTCATTGACTATCCCCTCACTTTATGGTAAATTAAGTATAAAATAAATGTAAAAAACGGTGAAATTATGCGTAAGCTTATTAAATTCATTTCAATAATTTTAGTAATATCAATTCTGTTTTCTGCTTGTGGCGTAAGCTCCGTAGAAAAAGTTACTGCACAAATTGAAGAATATTTTAATGAAAACCAATACAACGAATGTCTTGAATATACAAAGCAATTGGAAACTGATATGAAAAGTCAGGTCAATTCTTCTGTTTTATCTTTAATTTCTGCAGAATACAATGAGCTTGTAACCGAAAACAGAATAAACACAGATGATTTGTTTACTTTGGACACCATTGACAACGGTTTTGCTGAAAAATGTAGAAAGCTTTGGAACATTGCAAAGTTATTTACAATTACAAAAGATAATGAAAAATATACTGATTTTGTTCATCTTAATTATTTTGCCGAAATGAGCAATTACACAAAATACGGCGAAATATATTCACTTTTAGAAAGTGTACATAAATCAGGTTATCTTAACGAAATTACTGATGCTATTTATGCTTATGACAATGATGGAAACAGTTTTTCCTTTGATGATGCTTATAAATCGGCCCTTATGTTTGATTGCAGTCCGTTTAATCCGCAGGAATATCTTGTTAATGATTACAGAAATGCACATAACCAAACCGTAAAAGCCTTAAAATCTTTAAGTAACGGATTTGCGACAAGTGATGTTAATGTTATTGCATCGTCAATGAGCGATTTAGAAGAAGCACTTACCACAATTCTCCACATAATCGACACACTTAACGCAATTCACGCAAAGCAGATTTATATTTTTAACGAGCTTTCAAATGATGAACTCAACACCGTTTTTAATTCTGATTTAGAAATCTCAAAAAGAGATTATGAAGTTGGAGTAGTCTTTGCTTTAGATAGTATTTTTGGCGAAAATCTTATTGACAATAATATTGATATTAATAACAATAATACTGAAGACAATAAAAAAATAAGCAAAAAAGACGCGCTTAAAATAGCAGTTAACGCAATAAACAAGACAAAGTCATATCAAAACAAGCTCAATGTAGAATATACACAGACAATCAATATTCAAATGACATCATTTGATAATGACTCAAGTATCAGTGATTCTGTTGAGCTTACCAAATCCACAATCAACAATGCTTTAAGCAATACTAATGGCACAAAGAAAACTGAAATTCTTTTCAACAAGGGTACAAACGGTAATCTTTCACTAAACAGCTTTATTCCCCCATCCAATAAAAAAGCAATTGGTAATACCGACGGTATAAAAGATTATAATGTTGTAAGCGGTAGTGGTGGTTATGTAATCACAATTACATTTTTACCCGAAGTAACAAATAAAAGCTCCGACATAAAAGGTGTGGGTTCAATTATTAACGGATTCACATTTGAAAATGCAAATAATGTAAGTGATTACAGGTCAAGTTATTCTTCCTCAACAGTTATGGTGACAATAAACAACAGTGGCCTTCTTGAAAAAATGGAATATGAAATTGCGGGAATAAGTGATTGCAATTTTGTTGACAATAACGGCAAATTCTTATGTGAAGCACAGTTTTCATTTAACGAGAAATACACATATTCATTCGAATACTAATATTCATTCATAGTTTGTTAAAAAAAATTGCTAAAACAATTGACTTATCAAGGGTTTTGGTGTATATTTATAGCATATTTTTTATAAATATAAATGCAGGATTTGAAGCATTTTCCTGCAAAATTTAAAGGAGGAAAATCCAAAATGAAAACATTTAAAAAGATTCTTGCCGTTGTTATGGCATTAACACTTGTTGTTACATGCTTTGCAGCTTGCGGCGGAAAAGAGAAAGAGACTTATTTTATTGGTGCAACAGGTCCTCTCACCGGTGATAATCAGTCTTACGGTAACTCAGTAAACAATGGTGCAAAGCTTGCAATTGATGAAATCAATGCTGCCGGCGGACTTAACGGAGTTTTATTTGAGTATGAAATGATGGATGATAAATCAGCTGTTGCTGACGCTGCTTCTGCTTACGATGCTCTTTATGATAAGGGTATGCAGATTGCTCTTGGCAGTGTTACATCCGGTTCTTGTGAAGCTTTTGCTAAGAGAGCAGTTGAAGATAATCTTTTCTTCATCACTCCTTCTGCATCACAGGAAAGTATCATTGAGCTTGGAACAAACGCATTCCGTGTTTGCTTTGGTGACCCTGACCAAGGTATTCTTGCTGCTCAAGAACTTACATCAAAGTACACAAAGATTGGCTGTATCTACGACACAAGCGATACTTATTCTTCAGGTATCTACGCAGCATTTGAAGCCGAAATGAAAAAGCTTAATAAGGAATTTGAAGTTCGTACATTTGACGCTGACAATGCTACTGACTTCTCTTCACAGGTAGAAGCTCTTAAAGATTGTGAAGTAATTTTCCTTCCAATTTATTACACAGAAGCAGGTCTTATTGCAAGAACATGTGTTGACAAGAATCTCGACACAATTCTCTTTGGTTGCGACGGTCTTGACGGCGTTGCTGCTCAGATTGATGAAACAGTTAAAAACAAGATTAGCTATATCACTCCATTCGATGTTAACAGCACAGAGACAAAGGCTGCTAATTTCGTTAAGAATTACGAAGCTGCTTATGGTGTAAAACCAGACCAGTTCGCTGCTGATGGTTATGATGCCGTTTATGTTATCTATGAAGCTATGAAGAAAGCAGGCGTTAACGATGTTAACATTTCTGCTAGTGACCTTTGTGACCTTGTTGTAGCTGCAATTACATCCGAAGATTTTGTATATCCCGGCGTTACAGGCGAAATGAAGTGGGATGCTTCAGGTGCTTGCACAAAGGTTCCTGTTATTGTTGAAATCAATAAATAATTTTATTTTAACATTCTATCTTTTCATGCCATACGGTTCTGATTTTTCGGAACCGTATGGTTTGGCTTATACCGGAAAGGATATTTTAACCTTTATCTTTTCCGGTGTAAACCAAAATTTGCAGGTTATATTAAGGAGTTTATATTATGGTTACAATGGTAACAATCTTGGACGGCTTGAGCCTTGGTGCAATATATGCACTTATTGCTTTGGGCTATACAATGGTTTACGGAATTGCAAAAATGCTCAACTTTGCTCATGGTGATGTAATTATGGTTGGTGCATATGTTATTTACATTTTACTCACCACTACCAACAACCCTATTTTAGGATTTGCTATTTCAATCGTTGTATGTACCCTGCTTGGAATAATAATTGAAAGATTTGCATACAAGCCTTTAAGAAGCGCATCTCCCCTTGCAGTTTTAATTACAGCAATTGGAGTCAGCAACTTACTTCAAGGTCTTGCACAGTTGATTTTCGGTGCTGAGAAAAAGCAAGTAAATATTCTTAACAAGCTTGGTGCTGTTTCACTTACAGAAAATCTTACAATTAATATAAGTACACTTATTACACTTGTATTAAGTGCAATTATTATGGTTTCTCTTACAATATTCATAAAAAAAGCAAAAACAGGCCGTGCAATGCTTGCTGTTTCAGAAGATAAAGGCGCTGCTCAGCTTATGGGTATCAATGTTAACAAAATCATTATGATTACTTTTGCAATCGGTTCTGCACTTGCTGCTTTTGCAAGCTTATTCTATCTTACAAAAGCCCCTGTTGACCCAACATTTGGCTCATTACCCGGCATTAAAGCCTTCGCTGCTGCAGTTATTGGCGGAATTGGCTCTATCCCAGGTGCGATGTTTGGCGGAATTCTTTTAGGTCTTGTTGAAAATATTTGTCTTAGTATAGATGTTATTGCTCCTTATACTACTGCAATTGAGTTTAGTTTATTAATATTAATTCTTCTTGTTAAGCCAAGCGGAATTCTCGGCAAAAAATTTAGAGAGAAGGTGTAATTGCTATGGTGAAGACGAAAAAATCATCAAACTTTAGAATTAAAAATTATTTCAATTACATAATAATAACCGCTGTCCTTGCTATAACAATTATTCTTAATATGACCGGTTCATTAGGCCGTGCAGACCGCAGTACATTAGTAAGAATTGCATACAGTATTATTCTCGCTGTTTCACTTAATCTTGTTGTCGGCTTTTTAGGTGAATTAAGCCTAGGTCATGCAGGATTTATGTGTGTAGGTGCTTATCTTGGCAGTTATTGTGCTAATCTTTTATATCCGTTAATTGATAACGCTTTAATAGTTTGTATCATTTCAATGATAATCGGCGGATTAGTTTCCGCTGTATTTGGTCTGGTTATCGGAGTTCCCGCATTAAGACTTAAGGGTGACTACTTGGCAATTGCCACATTAGCTTTTGGTGAAATTGTCAGAAATATTTTCAAAAATGTTAAAGCATTTGGCGGTGCAAGCGGACTAGCAACTAAAGCTTATCCCGAAAAAGAATTATTTATTTTATCTTTTATTACAGTGCTTATTGTTCTTGCGCTCTCACAAAACCTCATAAGAAGTAAACATGGGCGTGCCGTAACTGCAATAAGAGATAATGAAATTGCGGCTAAAGCTATGGGTATTAATGTTACTTTCTACAAATTATTTATCTTTGTTGTCGCAGCCTTTTTTGCAGGAATTGCTGGTGTTTTATACGGTCAATGCTTCGGTCAGATTAGACAAGAAACCTTCTCATACAATTACTCTATAGAAATTCTTGTTATGGTTGTTCTCGGCGGTATGGGTAGTATTAACGGCTCAATTATTGCAGCAACTCTTATCACCTATGTTAATATTACTCTTCAGAGCCAGCTTTCAGGAGAAATGTCAGCTGTCAAGCTTGTTGTTTATGCAATAATTCTTATTGTTGCAATTCTTTTCAATAACGCCCCTGCCTTCACTAATCTTAAAGAAAAACTTTCTGTTAAGAATAGAAAAGGCAAGAAAAATACTGCCGTTGTCAAAGATGACGATGCTGAATGGAATAGAATAACTACAAAAATCAAGATGAACGAAATGCTTTCACTTGATTTTCAAAATGATGACAGCGTAGATGCTGACTCTTATTCTAAGGAGGATAACTGATATGGCAGAATATATGCTTGAAACAAAAAATCTCGGTATATCCTTCGGTGGACTTAAAGCGGTTCAGGGATTAAATCTTAAAGTTAAGAAAAAAGAGCTCTATGGCCTTGTAGGTCCTAACGGTGCAGGAAAAACTACTGTGTTTAATATAATTACAGGTGTTTATAAACCCACAACCGGAACTTTTTATCTTGACGGTGAAGAGCTTAAAGGGAAAAAAGAAGAGGCTATAAATCACAAAGGTATTGCACGAACATTCCAAAATATTCGCCTTTTCAACAATATGAGTGTTGTCCGCAATGTTATGGTTGGTCTCCACAATCAACCTGAATTCAAGTGCGACCCATTCTCAAGTATGTTTCGTCTCCCCAAGCATTTCTCATCTGAAAAGGAAATGAGAGAAAAGGCAAAAGATATTCTTCGCATTTTCAATCTTGAGGAAGAAAGAAACAATCTTGCTTGCAATCTTCCTTACGGTAAGCAGAGAAAACTTGAAATTGCACGCGCTTTGGCTACAAATCCAAAACTTTTGCTTCTTGACGAGCCCGCTGCAGGTATGAACCCAAGTGAAACTCAAGAGCTTATGGACACAATCCGTTTTGTTCGTGATGAGTTTGATATGACAATTCTTCTTATTGAACATGATATGAAACTTGTCAGCGGTATCTGCGAAGAGGTTACAGTGCTCAACTTTGGTCAGGAGCTCGCTCAAGGCATAACAAACGAAGTTCTTAATGACCCTGAAGTTGTTAAGGCATATCTTGGAGATTAAGGAGGAACAGCTATGGCACCACTTTTAAAGGTAGAAAATATTGAAGTATATTACGGTATGATTAAAGCTTTGAAAGGTGTTTCTTTTGAGGTTAACAAGGGTGAAATAGTGGCTCTTATCGGTGCAAATGGCGCGGGTAAGACAACAATCCTCCACACAGTTACAGGTCTTTTAAAGCCCAAGACAGGTAATATACTTTATAATGATACGGATATTACAAAAATTCCTGCTCACAAAATTGTTACAATGGGTATTGCTCATGTACCTGAGGGAAGAAGAATTTTTTCACAGCTTTCAGTACTTGATAATATTAAGCTTGGTGCATACACCCGCAAGGATAAAAATGAGATTGAAAAGTCCCTAAAATATGTTTATGAGCGATTCCCCCGTCTTGAAGAAAGAAAAAATCAGATTGCGGGCACTCTTTCGGGCGGTGAACAGCAGATGCTCGCAATGGGCAGAGCGCTTATGTCAAAACCCGATTTTATATTGATGGACGAACCATCAATGGGTCTTTCTCCCCTGCTTGTTTCTGAAATCTTTGATATTATCAAAGTAATCAACGAGAGCGGAACTACAGTTCTTCTTGTTGAGCAAAACGCTAAAAAAGCACTTTCAATTGCTGACAGAGCTTATGTTCTTGAAACCGGTAGCATTGCTCTTTCAGGCAATGCAAAAGACCTTATGAACGACGAATCAGTTAAAAAAGCATATTTGAGTGAATAATTTTGAAAGGTGGTCAATATGAATAACAAAATAGTTATTACCATTGGGCGTGGTTACGGAAGTGGCGGTAAAACAATAGGTAAAATGTTGGCTGAAGAGCTTAACATTCCGTTTTATGACCGTGAAATACTTGAACTCGCATCTGAAGACAGCGGAATTAATTTAAGTTTATTCCTTAAAAACGATGAAGATGTTCACAAAAGTTTGTTTGACCCCTCAACACGCAAATATAAGGGCGGTCTTATTTCCCCTAAAAAAAGTGACTTTATTTCAAAAGAGAATCTCTTTAATTATCAGGCAAAAATCATTAAGGATTTAGCTGCAAAAGGTCCTTGCGTTATTGTAGGCAGATGCGCCGACTATATTCTCGAGAATACTGATAATGTTATAAAAACATTTATTTGGGCGCCTCATACCGAATGTGTAAAAACCGTAATGGATATGTTTGCTTTATCCGAAAAAGAGGCAGACAAGAAAATACGCAAAATTGACAAGCATCGTAGTGAATTTTACCATTATTATACTTGTCGCGATTGGGATAATGCTCGAAATTACGACATTTGTCTTAACAGTGCTGATTTAGGCTTTGAAGGTTGTGTAAAGGCAATTAAAGCATATATTGAAGTATTAAAAGAAGTTAAATAAAATTTTAGGGTTACCACGCTGGTAACCCTATTTTTTCTTGATTATAATTAATAATTGATATATAATATTATGTAACCTTTTTGAAAGGAAAATGTTTATGTCAAAAGGAATTTACAAAATAGCGGCAATTTCACCTAAAATCAAAGTTGCTGATGTTAGAGAAAACTGCAAAGAAATTATTAATATGATTGATAAAGCCAAAAAGGAAAATACTGAAGTAATAGTTTTTCCTGAACTTTCTTTATGTGGTGCAACTTGCGGTGATTTATTCTTACAAGAAGCATTAATTGAAGCCTGCAATAACGGAATTCGCAAAATTTGTCAGGCAACAAAAGATTACTTTGGTTATGTTGTAATTGGTGCGCCTGTTGAAAAAAATGGTAAGCTTTTCAACTGTGCTCTCGTTATTAGTGATGGTAAAGTTATATATAATATGGCAAAAAACAATCTTTCACTTGTTGAAAAGCGTTGGTTTGAAAAAGGAAATGAATTCGAATATGAGAATTCAACTCAACTCCCCTTTACACTTGTAATTGGAGAAAACAATTTCAAAAATATTGATTCAGATTTCATAATAAATATTTCTGCAATTGGTAGTGAGGTAACAAAATATAAGCGTTTTAAGAATTATATTGAATCTCTTGGTTGTGGATATGTTTATGCCTCTGCAGGTGCGGGAGAATCCACAACTGATGCGGTATATTCGGGAGCTTGCATTATTGCAGAAAATGGAAAAATCCTTGCAGAAGGCAAACGATATTCATTTGAAAGCGAAATAATTATTACTGAAATTAATACTGAAAATTGTTCTGCTACATTAAATTCTGATAACATAAATGTTGAAAAAATAAATCCAAATGACCCTCACCCGTTCATTCCTACTGACAGAACAGAATTAGCTGAACGCTGTGAGGAAATCCTTGCAATTCAAAGCACAGGACTCGCAAAAAGAGCGCTTCATACCCACACTAAGAAGTTAGTTCTTGGCATTTCAGGCGGTCTTGATTCAACACTTGCATTGCTTGTTGCAGTTAAAACAATGTATAAGCTTGGCTACTCTGCTGAAAATATTGTTTGCATAACAATGCCCGGCTTTGGCACAACTGATTTAACTTATACAAATGCTTGTAATCTTGTAAAATCAGTCGGTGCAACTCTTAAAGAAATTAGTATTAAGAATGCTTGCTTACAGCATTTTGAGGACATTGGTCACGATGCTGACATTCACGATGTAACATATGAAAATGCTCAAGCAAGAGAGCGAACACAAATTCTTATGGATTACGCAAACAAAATTGGCGCTTTACTTGTAGGTACGGGAGATTTAAGTGAATTAGCACTTGGTTGGTGCACATATAATGGTGACCATATGAGTATGTATGGCGTAAATGCATCAATTCCAAAAACACTTATGCAACACCTAGTTCGTTATGTTGCTGATAACAGTGACGAGAACACCTCTAAAATCCTCTACAGCGTGCTTGACACACCAATTAGTCCCGAATTACTTCCTCCTGACAAAAACGGCAAAATGGAGCAAAAAACCGAAAATACGCTTGGTCCTTATGAAGTGCACGACTATTATTTATATCATTTTATTCGTCACGGAACAAAACCCGAAAAGTTATTGCTTTCTGCAAAGCAAGCCTTTAAGGATATATATAGTGAAGAAGAATTACGGCGATGGCTTGAAATCTTTATTAGAAGATTTTTCATAAGTCAATTCAAGCGTTCCTGCTCACCTGACGGCCCAAAGGTTGGCTCAGTAAATCTTTCACCACGAGGCTCTTGGCTAATGCCGTCTGATGCTTGCTTTGATGAATGGATGAGATTTTAAATAGTATAAAAAAATCACCCTCCCCGATTGGATTGGGTGATAATTTTTTATGTTTAAATTTATGCCTTTTTCTTAGTAGCAAACTTGACAATAAGAAGAATGGCTACAAGAAGTGCAAGTGATGCAGGAAGAACAACAAATGGATTAGGCACAAAGCCTGCAAGCAAGTAGCCGGCAAAGGATACACCTGCAACCGTCAATGCATATGGCAATTGTGTTGAAACATGGTTAACATGGTCACACTGACCGCCTGTTGATGCCATAATTGTTGTATCAGAAATTGGTGAGCAGTGGTCGCCACAAACTGCACCTGCAAGACAAGCCGCAATACAAACAACAAGCATTGTATCTGTTGCTGCAAAAAGAGGAACAATAATCGGAATAAGAATACCAAATGTACCCCATGATGTACCCGTTGCAAATGCAAGTCCCATACCAACAAGGAAGAGAATTGCGGGCAAGAAGTATGTAAGCTTACCTGCTGTTGCATCAACAAGGCCCTCAACAAATACATCAGCACCAAGGTTATTTGTCATTGCACTGAGTGTCCAAGCAAATGTAAGAATAAGAATTGCCGGAACCATTGCCTTGAATCCGTCCGGAATTGCTTCCATACAATCCTTAAACGAAAGAACGCGTCTAATCATAAAGTATGCAATTACAACGATAAGAGCGGCAATTGAGCCAAGTGCCAAACCATAAGCTGCATCACAATTTGCAAATGCGTCAATGAAATTCTCACCTGAGAACACTCCGCCTGTGTATACCATTCCTAAAATGCAGAAAGCAATAAGAATCACAACGGGAAGAATAAGGTCAATAACCTTGCCTTTAGTTGAAACAGGAGTTTCATCAACATTTGCATAAGGTCTTGCATCTGTTGTGTAAAGGTCACCGTTCATAGCATTTTCTTCGTGCTTTTTCATAGGACCAAAGTCAATATCAAGTGCTGAAATCATAACAACCATTACGATTGTAAGCAATGCATAAAGGTTAAAGGGAATTGTCTTGATAAAGAGCTCAAGACCATCTGTGCCTTCAACAACACCGCTAACCGCTGCTGCCCAAGAAGAAATGGGAGCAATAATGCAAACAGGTGCTGCAGTTGCGTCAATAATATATGAAAGCTTTGCACGAGAAATCTTGTGTGTATCAGTTACAGGGCGCATAACGCTACCAACTGTAAGGCAGTTAAAATAGTCGTCAACAAAAATCAATGCACCAAGACCAAAAGTAGCAAGCAATGCACCTTTTCTTGACTTAATCTTTTTCTTAGCCCATTCACCATATGCACGGCTGCCACCTGCCTTGTTCATAAGAACAACGATAACGCCGAGAACGACAAGGAAAATGATGATACCCATATTCCAAGTATCAGCAAGTTTACCGATAAAACCATCAGTCATAATGGTATTGAACATTGTTTCAAAGCTGAAACCGTTAGGGCCAACCGCATAAAGTGCACCGCCAACAACAATACCAACAAATAATGATGAATAAACCTCTTTTGTAATAAGTGCCAATGCAATAGCAATTACGGGAGGAAGAAGTGAGAAGATTGTTGAGTAAAATCTGCTTGAATACTCTGCCTCTGCCGCATCACCTTCAGCAAAAGCAACTACTGACATTGCCATAACAAGAACTATGGCAACTGCCATTACAGCCAAAGCTTTAATGCTGAATTTTCTTTTCATTTTTACAACTCCTTTTTTGTACATTGTGAAAACTTAATATACCAATATACAAATAATATACAGAAAAGATACCATAATTGTTTTATTTTGTCAATGCAAAAATGTTTTTGTAGAATGTTAAATAAATAACATATACATATACGATTATTTGTGCTATAATATGATAAAATAAACAATAGGAGTTGGTTTTATGATAAGAAATGAAGCGATGTTCAAACTAAGTTATGGTTTGTATATATTAAGTGCTCGTGAAAATGAAAAGGACAATGCATGCATAATAAATACTGCTTGTCAGATTACAGATAATCCTAAAAAGCTTACAATTGCTGTAAACAAAAGCAATTACACCTGCGAAATGATTGCGAATACAAAAAAATTCACATTATCTGTTCTTTCAACCGACGCAACATTTGATTTGATTAAGAGATTCGGCTTTGCAAGCGGTCGAGATACTGACAAGTTTTCGGGTCATAATGACCACTACAGAACCGAAAACGGAACATTCTTCATTTGTGAAGGTACAAATGCTTATATTTCTTGCACCGTTACCGATTCAATCGATTGTGGTACTCATATTTTATTTATCGCTGATGTTACTGAAGCTGAAACATTATCAGATGTACCGTCAGCAACATATCAGTATTATTTTGATAATATCAAGCCAAAGCCTGAAGCACCTAAAAAGAAAAAAGGCTATGTTTGTAAAATCTGCGGATATGTTTATGAAGGCGAAGAACTACCACCTGATTTTGTTTGTCCATTATGCAAGCACGGTGCTGAAGATTTTGAACCCATTGAATAAAATTTTAGCGAGGTAAAAATTAATTACCTCGCTTTATTATTGTTCTTATTTGATTTTTGGTAAGATATCCGTTCACAATCAAATGAACCAAAATATCAAGCTTTTCGTTTTCTGTTATGTACCTTTTCACTTGCATCACCGCTAAATAATATGCGATGAAAATACAATTATTCCTTTTTCTTTTTACTTTGAACAAGCATTACAACACCAACTGTTATAAACAATAAACCTACAACAAGTAAAACGATAATTAAAGTGTTATCGCTTTCATCATTATTTTGAGTGTTATCACCACTAACATTGCTTTTTTCCGTAGTTGATTGAGTATCTTCAGAGGTTGATTGTGACATATCTTCGGTTATTGAAGATGTGTCATCATCACTTTGTTCTTCATAAGTTGTATTTATAATTTTTACAACAGAATTACTTACTTCATAGGAAATTCTTTCTAAATCCTGCGTTACAAAATCAGCAGCATTTGGAATTGTAATGGTTAAATCAGTATTACCCGTTGCATTGGCAAGTGCTTTAAAGGTAATTGACATAATAACTCCCTCAGAGGTTACTGAAGAATTAGGCGCAAGATATGTAAATCTTACTTTTGCATTTTTACCATCAATATTCTTTATGCTTATATTTGCGGAATTGTCAAGTATTGCACCCTGCTCTGCTGACACAAATTCGAGCATATTTTTATCATAACTAACATCAATAACAGCGCCACTCATTTTTGAGTTATCACTGATAAATAGATTAAGTGTGAATTCTTCGCCCGCATAAACTGTTTCACTTGTGAGTGAAAGCTTAACTTCAGACTCGGCAAAAGCTGAAACTGATAACAAAGATATAAGCATTAAAAAAGTTAAAACTAAAGAAAGAATTTTTTTCATAATTATCACCAAATACATATTACCACAAATAAAGGCTTAATACAAGAAAATCCTCTGCATAAACAGAGGATTTATTTTAATCTTTTAATGAAGAACTTAAAAAATCTTTAAGTCTTTGACTTTGCGGATTTTCAAAAAGCTCTGTGGGTGTGCCCATTTCTTCAATAATGCCGTCAGCCATAAATATGACTTTGTCTGATACATTCTTTGCAAAATTCATTTCGTGGGTAACAATAATCATTGTAGTATTACCGTCACGAAGCTCGCGGATTACTCGAAGCACTTCGCCAGTAAGCTCGGGGTCAAGAGCACTTGTAGGCTCATCAAAGCAAAGTATTTTCGGTGAGAGCATAAGCGCACGTGCAATTGCCACACGCTGTTGTTGACCACCCGAGAGCTCACAGGGATAAGCATTGACCTTATCGTCAAGACCTACCCTTTTAAGCAATTCAATCGCACGCTCATCAATCTCTTTAAGCTTTTCTTTATCTTTTTTCTTGACATTTTCAAGAAGCTGAACAGCCAAGGTAAGATTTTTTAAAATGCTGTACTGTGGAAAAAGATTAAACGATTGGAAAACCAAACCAAAATTAAGTCTTTTTCTGCGAAGTTGAGCATCTTTTTCATTCAAATCCGTCTCGAAATCTATGAGCATATCACCATCAACATAGATTTTTCCAAATTCGGCAGTTTCAAGGAAGTTAAGACAACGCAAAAGTGTTGTTTTGCCACTACCAGATGAGCCGATAATTGACAATACCTCACCTTTCTCAAGGGAAAAGCTGATGTCTTTTAAAACTTCGATATTACCGAAGCTCTTTTTTATATTTTCTACTTGTAATATAGACATAATCTTTAACTCCGATAATAATCAAATTTTTTCTCGATAAAACTAAACAATAATGTAAGTCCGCCACAGAATGCAAGGAAATAGAGTGCAGTATAGAACAACGGCCAGATAAGACCTTCAGCAGTATATTCGGTAGCGGTCATCAAAATTTCAGAAATTGCAATAACGCGGGCAAGAGAAGTATCTTTTACAAGTGTGATTATTTCATTACTCATAGGCGGAATAATACGCTTTACAACCTGCATTAAAACAACCTTAAAGAAAATCTGCGATTTTGTCATTCCAAGCACTTGACCTGCTTCGTACTGTCCTTTTGGAATAGATTCAATTCCACCGCGATAAATCTCTGAAAAATATGCAGCATAATTGATGACAAAAGCAATTAAAGCAGCTGTCATTCGGGATTTCATTGGTACACCAAAAACAAGTCCCGGAACATAAAAAACCACAAAAAGCTGGAGCATCAGAGGCGTACCTCTGATGACCCAGACAAATGCTTTTGTTATGTACTTTACAATTTTGATTTTAGACATTGAGCCTATTGAAATAATCAAGCCCAACGGCAATGAAAATAGCAATGTGAACACAAACAGTTCACAGTTTTCAGCAAAGCTTTGAAGTAAATCAAGGCTTATTTCAACAAAAGACATCTAATAAACTCCTAAATTAGTCAGCTTTAACAACTACAACCTGCTTATTCTCCATGTAAGGAATTGAAACTGCCATATTTTCTGCTCTTTCTTCAGTAATTGTCATACCGTTCCAGATACAGTCAATATTCTTACTTGCAAGCTCTGTTTCTTTTGAATTCCAATCAATCACCTGGAACTTTGCTTTAACGCCAAGCTTTGCACAGACTGCTTCTGCAAACTCTGTTTCAAAACCTGTAAGCTCACCGTTAACCTCATAGTTCATAGGAGCAAAAAGAGTAATGCCGATAATCATTTCGCCTTTATTTTTAATATATTCCCAATCGGATTCTGCAACTTCAGGCTTATCAAAACTATCTTCTACAACAAGAAGGTCTTGCAGTTTATATTTTGAGGCAATTGTGTTTAGTGTGCCGTCAGCTTTGAGGTCTGTCATAGCCTGATTTACATAATAAACAGCATCAGAGCCTTTTCTGAAAGCAATACCATACTGCTCAGGATTGAAAGACACATCTTCAACAACTTTAAGGTCAGCATAATCTGTCCCCTCACCGATTGAACCGATTGTCATAACATAGTCAATTACAGCAGCATCAGCTGTACCTGATTTAACCTCAACAAGAGTTTTTGTCTGTGAATCAACAGGAATTTTTTCATAATCAGCAAAATATGCATCTGCGTTCATAACTGTTTCGCCTGCTGAACCTGCTTCAGCAACAACGATTTTAGCATCGTTACCACCACAACCCGCAAAGCAAAGTGTCATCATAAGCACTGCCATTACAACAGCGAGAATTTTTTTCATTTTCATAATAATTACTCCTTTTAACATAGTAAAGCGTTAATACGGTAGTATGATACAACATATAAATGAATTTGTCAACCCAAATTACATTTCTTTAATAAGTTTTTTCAATAATTCTTCGGCTTTTTTACATTCTTCTGCATTTTCTTTTGATTTTTTGAATACAAGACCCACCGTTGCTGTTACAATTGTGCCGAGAACACCCGCAGATATTGATGTCATTACTTTTTCTTTGTATAAATAATAAAGATACCCAAGCACCGCACACACGGCAATAATATAAACTATTCTTATAAGAGGGTCATAAAGCCTGTCATAAACCATTGCATATTCAATATATGAACCGTTTTCGTCTTCACCAACATCAAGCAAATAATGATAGCGGTCAAAGGTTTGAGGCTGAAGCTGGTTGTTACGCGAATGTATGTATTTCACCTTATAAAGTTTATCAAGCTTTGCGTACTTACCAAAAATGCCCGTCATATCATCTTCACAAGTAGGATTTTTGAAAGCAACATTCAACTTTTCACGAATCTCGACAGTTGGCATATCAAAATAGATTTTTTGGGGTTCACTCAATACTTTGTAATGAAATTTATTTATCTCCATAATTATCACCTTTAAATATTCTATACTAAAATATCGTAAGTTTCAAGTTGAAAAGAATAATAAGATGTGATATATTTATTATAGAAATTTGAGGTGTTCAAATGAAAAGCTTTACAGTAAATAAAAATGATGCCGACCAGCGTCTTGACAAGTTCATAAACAAAACTGTTCCACTGCTCCCAAAAACTCTTATGTACAAATACATACGCATAAAGAGAATTAAGGTTAACGGCAAGCGTGCAGAGATTTCAACAAGGCTTAATTTAGGCGATATTGTTGATATGTACATAAATGATGAGTTTTTTGAGAAAGCACCTGAAAAGTATGATTTTCTCAAGGCTTCAAAAAATCTCAACATAATATATGAAGACGAAAATATTATTCTTTGTGATAAAAAGGTCGGTGTACTCTCCCACCCGGACGACCACGAATATATTGACACACTAATCGGCAGAATTAAGCGTTATCTTTATGAAAAGGGTGAATACAAGCCCGATGACGAAAACTCATTTGTTCCCTCACTTGTAAATCGTATTGACCGCAATACAGGGGGAATTGTAATTGCGGCAAAAAATGCCGAGACACTTCGTATTCTTAATCAAAAAATGAAAGACCGCGAGCTACACAAGTTTTATCTTTGCATAGTTCACGGCGAAATCAATAAAAAGAGTGGATTACTTGAGGGTTATCTTGTAAAAGATGAAAGCAAAAACAAGGTTACTGTTTCAAAGAAGAAAGTTGAAGACTCAAAAGAAATCCGTACAAAATATAATGTACTTGACAGTGATGGCGATTTGAGTCTTGTTGAAGTTGAATTACTCACAGGAAGAACACATCAAATCAGAGCACATTTTGCCTCAATCGGTCATCCGCTATTGGGTGACGGAAAATATGGCACAAACGCACAAAACAAGAAATACGGCTACAAAAAGCAGTTCTTATATTCATATAAGCTTGTGTTTGATTTCACCACAGATGCTGGAATTCTTGAATACTTAAACCACAAGGAATTTAGCGTTGATGATGTTTGGTTTAAAAACGAATTTTATAACAAAGGCTTATAATTATGAAAACAACTGACAGAATACAGCAAATCGTTGAAAATGAAATGAATACAGCAGTGAAATCCGTTTCTGAAATAGGCAACGGTGCAACTGCGCTTGCGTATTTGGTTGAGATTAGTGATAAGCCATATAAAATTGTTGTTAAAGCGGGAAAATACACCGATTTGCTTTGCAAAGAAAAAGATATGCTTGATTTTCTCGGCGAAAAGGTCAGTTATAAAATCCCTGATACATATTTTTATTTAAACGATGGTGAAGTTGCCTTTCTTGGAATGGAATTTCTTGAAGGTATCAACGGTGGCAGTAAAAAAGTTCGCTACTTAAAAAATAAAAAGCATCTGGCAAATAATATTATTGACTGTTTTGAGAATATGCAAAATATTCATAATGATAAATTTGGGTTCTATTACAATGCTATTTATGACACTTGGCAGGAGTTTTATTGGGACTTTTTTAAATCAACCTATAATTTTGCTTTAGAAAAATACAATAGCGGTAAAATGAAAAAAGTTGTAATTGATGCGTTAAGTCTTATTGAATTGAATTTTGATGAGATATTTAAAGATGTCTGCAAAACTCCTTGTATTTCTCACGGTGATTTTTGGGTTAACAATATGATAATTGATACCGACAAATGTGAAGTTTCGGGAATTTTTGACCCAAATAATGTTGCGTGGGTTGAACCTGAATATGAGGTTTTTGCAATTACAGTAGGATACGGAAAAAATCTTAAACTTTATAAAAACTATAAAAAGAGAAAAACTATCAGTAAATACTGTGATTTGAAAATTGAATTGTATGCATTGGTCAATGAGCTTGATTGGTATAAAAAGTTAGGATTTTGCCCTATGGATTATTTATATTACAGGTCAAAAAGGCTGATTAAACAAATAAAAAGAAATAAATTAAAGAGGTAGAAGATTTAATTCTTCCACCTCTTTTTTATTTATGCTTTTACCTTTGTAATCTGTGGGATTTTGCCGATAATTACCGCAACAATTGTTGTGATTATGATTTCGGGAATCATATAGAATCCGTTATAAATTATTGAATAAACAAGTGAAAGTGCATTACCGCTAAAGGTATTAAGAATGGTTTCGCCCCAAGCATAGAAGCCGTCTTGTGAGAAGAACCACTCAGCCCACGCACCAAACAGAATATAGCCTGAAATTATGTGGCAAATATAACGAAGCAAAAGAACAGTAAATGCACCGAGAGCGAGTGAAATTGCATCTTTTTTGATTACCTTTTTATACATTGCAGAGAGTCCGAGAACTGTATATGCAAGTATGTAATCAAAGATAAACATAAGTGCAATATTAAGCAGACTGCCAAGGTATTCATCGGACGAAGGCAAAATCATTTTACTTATAGTGCTAATGCCCATAACCATCTGCACTAAAGAGTAAACGAAGCCTGTAATCAGACCTTTACCCAGACCGTACTTCCATGCTACTAAAACAACAGGAAGCATACTGACAATTGTGATTTGTCCGCCAAAAGCCAATTCGGGTATTATTGATTTAGACACAAATTCCAAAACCGCCGCCAAGGCAATCATAATCGCGCTTTCAACAAGCCAATAGAGCCAAATCATACTTTTCTTTTTCATTTTATTTTCCTCCAAATAATAAAAAAATTCAGCCATAGCAGATACCGCAAGGCTGAACTGAAAAGCTTTCCTACGACGGCATTATCCGTATCAGGTTCAATGGTCAGAGGCAGATTAGCCTCAATCTCAGCCGACTTAACCGTCAGCACCCATGCACTATTTACTTGGCTTGATTACATTATACTCTTCTTTTCGCCGTTGTCAAGCAAAAAATGCTTTAAAGCTGAATATCTTAATTGAGTTTTACAATTGTCAATCATTTTATTGACACAACCCGTTGTTCCCACAAGAATCATTAGATTTTTTGCTCTTGTAACGGCAGTATAAAGCAAATTTCTGTAACACAAGCGCTCATTGACAGAAATTACGGGCATAATTACTGCATCAAATTCGCTACCCTGGCTTTTATGAACTGTTACAGCATAGGCAAGCTCAATTTCCTGCAGCTGCTCTCTCGAATAAGTTGCGCGCTTACCCGAAAAGTCAATTATAATAGTATCGCGTCGCAAGTCAATCATTTCAATAAACCCAATATCACCATTGAAAATTCCGTCACCCTCGTCATCATAGGATTCCCAATGAATATTATAATTATTACGGGTTTGCATAACCTTATCACCGACTCTGAAAAGTCGGTAGCCTGTGTTATATTCATTTTTGTCATTTGACGCAGGATTAATTGCCTCTTGTAGAACTTTATTGAGGTTCATTGTACCCGTGTCACCTTTCTTTGACGGACAAAGCACCTGAATTTGACTTAATGGGTCAAAACCATAAGCATCGGGCAATCTTTTAATATAAAGTTCTTTAATAGTGCGTACCGCATCAAGTGGGAAATTACGATGCATAAAATAGAAATCGCCATCTTTATAATCAGTTTCGATTTTTTCACCGTTAACAATCGCGTGTGCATTGCGAACAATATTACTCTCTAGTGACTGACGAAAAATCTCGTTAAGCTGAACAACGGGCAGAAGTTCACTTTCAATTAAATCCTTAAGCACATTACCTGCACTTACAGGCGGAAGCTGGTCGCTGTCACCAACCATTACAAGACGGCAACCAAATGGAAGTGCATCTAAAAGGCTCGAAAACAAGAAAATATCTACCATTGACATTTCATCAACAATTACCGCCTGACATTTAAGAGGATTACGAAGATTTCGTTTGAACACGGGTTTATCATTGTTTCCCCATTCAACCTCTAAAAGTCGGTGAATTGTGGTGGCAGTTCTGCCGGTAGCCTCGGTCATTCGCTGCGCCGCTCTGCCTGTTGGGGCACAAAGAGCAATGTCAAGCTGGTCTTTTTCAAACATACTGATAATCCCGTTGAGAGTTGTGGTTTTGCCCGTACCGGGACCACCGGTAAGAATAAGCACACCACGATTAACGGCAGTTATAATAGCTTCTTTCTGTTTTTCAGCATACTGAATATTATCTGTTTTTTCTAACTTTTCAATATATTTAGCCACATTAATAGGATTTTCGGGTGGATATTTAAGCAATATTTTCATACGATTTGAAATCGCTTTTTCTGCGTGATAAGCCTCGGGAAGAAAAACAAAATTTCTCTCCCCTATTTTTTCAACCACAATTTTTCTTTTTTCTAAAAGACTATCAACAGCAATTTCAAGATTGTCGCGGGATTCATTTAATAAGTCGCCAGACGGTGTATAAATCTTTTCAAGCGGTACACAGGTATGACCATTGCGGAAATTATGACTGATTACATAGATTATTCCCGCTTCAATTCTGTATTGAGAATTAGGTTTATTGGGCAACATTTCAGCAATTTGTTCGGCTCGCTCAAATGATATTCTGCCGTCACCTTCACAAAGAAGATACGGATTTTCTTCGATAAGCTCAACTGCGCCGTTACCAAGCTTTTCAAAAGCTACAATGCATTCACTTGTTTTTAATCCATAACGGGACAAATTCATAATCAGTGCTCGTGTTGAAAACTGACGGTTATATTCTTTGCCGATTTTAAGCGCCTTTTCCTTGGAAATACCCTTGATTTCAGAGAGTCTGTGGGGCTCATTCTGTAAAACATCAAAAGCGTTTTCTCCGAATTTATCAATAATTTTTCGTGCGGTGGACTCTCTGATACCCTTGATTACTCCGCTTGCAAGATAACGATAAAGGTCATCAACAGTTTCGGGTAAAAGTGCGTTACACATTTCAGCCTTAAACTGTCGGCCGTAAACAGAATGATATGTATAATCACCCACAATTTCAACACGGTCACCGATTTTAATATCAGCCGCCGTGCCGACTACTGTGAGTTCTTCGTCACCCTTATCAACGGCAAAAACAGTATAACCGTTCACATCGTTGCGAAAGGTTATATCTGTTACTGTGCCTTTAATTTTAAGCTTATTTTCAAATTCTTCCATCAAAATAATCCTTTATATATTCCTTTTGCACAAGGTATATTCCGTTACTTTCTTTACATATGGGAAGAAGATTTTCTTTTTCTTCTTCACTTATTCCGCAATCAAGAACAACAATCTTACTGTGACGGTCGTCACCAATAAGATTTAGCTTTATTCTTGTGCCATACGCCAACCGTCTGACTCCCTCAGAATTTTTGTTCTGCGGTAAAAATATGTAATAATCTGTTTTTGTTTTAGGTAACAATAATTTTAACATAATAAGATAGCAAATTGCAACTGTTCCTATTAGAATTAAGCACACAAAAACGGTCCCAATAAATGCGTCAAGCATAAAATCACCTCAACACATTATACGAAAAACAGAAAAATATGTTAAAAAAGCCCCGACACGCGTCAAGGCTCAATTTTTTATTTAATAAGAGTAGGTCTGTAAGCCGAGTTCTGTCTTTTAAGGCAATTATCTATCTGCGACACATATTGCTATGAGCCTCTAGCCATCCGTTGAAGTATCTGCCCAGCTGACAACTTCGGTCGATGTTGCATCGGGTAGGGTTTGCTCGGCCGTTACATCTCTGCAACGCCGGTGAGCTCTTACCTCACCTTTCCACCCTTACCGTTAAAAACGGCGGTAATTTTCTATGCACTTTCCCTAAGGTCACCCTCGGCGGCTGTTAGCCGTTACCCTGCTGTATGATGCTCGGACTTTCCTCACAAGTAAAACTTGCGCAACTGCCCAACCTACTCTTATTTTGTTGTTTTATTCGAATTTATCGTTAAGATAAACTCCATCTTTTTTAATTTTAATAAGTTTGTCCCCGTCAACAAGAAATACAGTTTTTGAAATATCCATCATCGGCTTATCGCTCATTGAATCAGTATAAAATTCATCAATATCAACATCACCGTAAATTTCACGGAACATTTTCACTTTGTTCTCGTGATAGCATATCTCACCAACCTCGCCGGTTTCAGGATTAAGCTCAGTGGCAATAACATTTTTAATGCCAAGACGGTTTGTCATTACACCCAACAAACATTTAGGACAAGCTGAAACAATAACATCATCGTCCTTTTTAATTTTAGGATAAAAAGGCTTGATGTTTTTTTCATTAATATTCCAGAATGTTTCAAATTCATCAAAGATATTTTCAATTTTTTCAAAATATTCTTTGATGTATGATGCATATTCGCTTTTAACCTCGTCAATGGTAATTACATTGCGCTTATATCGCACAAATCCTTCCATAAACTTCGGTACAAACTTTACTACACCTTTAGGGTCTTTCTTTAAAAAATAAAGAAAGATATCCATTCCACTTTCGCCGTCATAAATTGTGTTATCAAAATCAAATACCCGCATAATTTATATATTAATCCTCAAATCCGTTAGGATTTCCGCTCTGCCAACGCCAAGAATCCTCACACATTTCGAGAAGTCCGCGTTCAGCCTTCCAGCCGAGTTCCTCCCAAGCCTTTGATGCATCAGAATAGCAAACATCAAGGTCACCGGGACGACGGTCAACAATTTTATATTCAATCTTCTGTCCTGATGCCTGCTCGAACGCCTTAACAATATCAAGAACGCTGTAACCGTTACCAGTTCCGAGGTTATAAACATTAACTGCAGGCTCATCCTTAAGGATTTTTTCAACTGCCTTAACATGACCGAGTGCCAAATCAACAACATGAATGTAGTCTCTTACGCCTGTACCGTCATGTGTGTCATAATCGTCGCCAAAAACATTGAGGTATGGCAATTTGCCGATTGCAACCTGTGTAATATATGGCATAAGGTTATTGGGAATACCATTGGGATTTTCACCGATTCTGCCACTCTTATGTGCACCGATAGGGTTGAAGTAACGAAGAAGTGTTACTGCCCATTCATTGTCACCCTTATGGAAGTCATCAAGAATAATTTCAATCATATATTTTGTTGTACCGTACGGATTGGTTGTACCACCAGTTTTCATATCCTCTTTAAGAGGTGAAATATTGGTGCTGCCGTAAACTGTTGCAGATGAACTAAAAACAATCTTCTTGCAACCATATTCGCGCATAACCTCGCAAAGTGCAAGAGTACCGCCAATGTTGTTGTCGTAATATTCTAAAGGCTTTCTTACACTCTCGCCGACTGCCTTGAGACCTGCGAAATGAATGCAAGCATCAATCTTATGGTCTTCAAAAATTTTGCGCATATTCTCTTTATCGCGAATATCAAAAGGATAAAATGCAAAATCCTTGCCCGTAAGCTCGCGAACTCTGTCAAGAGACTTTTCACTTGAGTTGTAAAGATTATCTACTACAACAATATCATAACCTGCATTAAGAAGCTCAACACAAGTGTGTGAACCGATAAATCCGGCTCCGCCTGTAACTAATATTTTCATACCTTTTCCTCCTCGGTAAGTGTTGTACCACTGTAATATGTTGAAAGAATTTTTTTATAGCTAACTCCGTCTGCCGCCATTGAGTTTGCACCCGTCTGACTCATACCAACGCCGTAGCCACTACCATATGTTGTAACTGTAAACTCTGCGGTTGCATCATCATAAGAAACAGTAAAGCAATGAGAAGCCAAAACTTCTGTACCCAATAACTCGCGAAGTTCAATTCCTGTCATTTCAATACCACCTACTGTTACTTTAGTAACATAGCCAATACTTGAAGAAATTGAAGTATCCTGCTCGTTTACAATAATCCAAAGTGCAGGGTCATCAGAGAAAGCAAACTTACTGTTCTTTTCAAGAAGCAAGCCCTTCACTTCGCCTGCGGAATATTTCTTTTCAACTTTATAATCCTTGTGAAGCGAATCGGGATTGCCATCTGCCTCTACACTCTTAAGATAAGGATAACTCTGTGTGAACACATTCTGAGCATCAGTTGTTTTTCTTGCAGCAATTAAGAAATAAGGGGTTAATGCGATTTCGTCTTTATAAGTAAGATACTGACCAAAAACACTGTCTACTGCAGACTTTACCTCATCATTATATGTATCACTTATTTCAACACCGTCTATTGTAAAATCAGTATCACGGTATTTGAGATATGTGTAAATTACAACTGTCTGTGCCTTGATGGCCTCAACATCATAACCATCACC
>JAZNYY010000071.1:0-9428 GCA_045594645.1 Candidatus Fimenecus sp. | reverse complement strand
ACCGTCATGAGTCTCACCGATTTTGTGGTTAACACCTGTATAGAAAAGAATTCTTTCTGTAGTAGTTGTTTTACCGGCATCGATATGAGCCATGATACCAATATTTCTTGTTTGTTCAAGAGATACTTTTCTTGGCATAATATCCTCCACTTAATCTCTAAGAGATTACCATCTGAAATGTGCGAAAGCTTTGTTAGCTTCTGCCATTCTGTGCATTTCTTCCTTCTTCTTGAATGCTCCGCCCTGTGAGTTGATAGCATCAAGAATTTCGTTAGCAAGTCTTTCTTTCATTGTTCTCTCTGAACGCTGACGAGCGAAAAGAGTAATCCAACGAAGACCGAGAGTCTGGCGTCTTTCGGGGCGAACCTCCATAGGAACCTGGTATGTTGCACCACCTACACGACGAGCTTTACACTCGAGAACTGGCATAACGTTTTCCATAGCGGCATCGAAAACTTCAAGAGCTTCCTTGCCTGTTTTTTCAGCGATGATGTCGAATGCATCGTAAACGATTTTCTGAGCAACGCCCTTCTTACCGTCTAACATTACGCTGTTGATAAGTCTTGTTACAAGCTTTGAATTATAAAGCGGATCTGGCAAAACATCGCGTTTTGCAATCTGGCCTCTTCTTGGCACTGCGCTTCCCTCCTTCATATTAATGATATCATAGGTACTCGAGTGACAAAACCCCGTGGCACCAACGAAAAAGGCATATATATTTATATATACACTCTCGTTGGACAAATATTCATAAAGAATACTGCCTTACAAGAAGATTCTGTCTTTTAACATTAACCTATTATTTTTTTGCTGCCTTAGGACGCTTTGCACCGTACTTTGAGCGGCTCTGCATTCTTCCGTTAACACCCTGAGTATCGAGTGTACCACGGATAATGTGATAACGCACACCGGGAAGGTCCTTAACACGGCCGCCTCTGATAAGAACAACAGAGTGTTCCTGAAGATTGTGACCTACGCCGGGAATGTAAGCTGAAACTTCGATTCCGTTTGTAAGACGAACTCTGGCGAGCTTTCTAAGAGCTGAGTTAGGCTTTTTAGGTGTATCTGTCTTAACAACAGTGCACACACCTCTCTTTTGGGGAGAATTGTTATTTGTCATAACATTCTTCTTTGAGTTGAGACCCTTACCGAGAGCGGGAGCCTTAGACTTCTTAACGAGAGTTTCTCTTCCGTTACGAACGAGCTGGTTAAAGGTTGGCATTTTTTGATTTCACCCCCATACATATTTATTTGCATAACAAGTCAACGGACCTATGTCCGCATGCTCGAATAGTTTATCACAATTAAACAATATTTGTCAATACATTTTTTGCAAAATAACGAAAAAGTTGCAAAATCATAGATTTTGCAGCGATATAAATCCTTATTGGATTTTCGATATGTGACAAGTCACTCGATATGTTCACTTCGTGAACGAGGATTTATATCATATCGAATTTTCTGAAAAGAAAATATATCGATTTTGCGTTGCAAAAATATCGAGCAATCGAAGATTGCATATCGACAAAGCGCAAAGTACAAAATTACGGGTCTGCGACGCTGAATTATAAGACATCACTAATATAAACGCACAACCATTTCCCTCCCTCACCGATGGAGGTGGCAACGCGTTAGCGTTGACGGAGGGAGTTTTCACAAATTACTCCCCCAGTCGCCTTACAGCGACAGCCCCCTCAAAGATGGGGCGGAAAGGGTCGTCCGACCCCTACAAAATACTCGGCGAGAGCAATCCCTGTCCTACACTCGCATCAAATTGTAGGGGTTGCCGACCTCGGCAACCCGCAATAAACAACATATTTGCTCGCGGTACGCCGAGTCGGCGTACCCTACAAAATCACCAAATTTAGTATTATATTAAAATGCGTTCCAGACCCTTAATTCATCACTCCGCACTCAGCATTCAGCACTAAAAAATAAAGACGAGGTTGCCCTCGTCTTTTATTTTTTTATTATTATGCTTCGGCGCTTACTACATCGCTGATTGACTTATTAAGTTCAACCTCTGAGTAGCACTTCATACCTGTACCTGAGGGAAGAAGCTTACCGATGATAACATTTTCTTTAAGTCCCATAAGCGGGTCAATCTTGCCCTTGATAGCTGCATCTGTAAGAACTCTTGTTGTTTCCTGGAATGATGCTGCTGACAAGAATGAATCTGTTGCAAGTGAAGCCTTTGTTATACCGAGAAGCACTGGTGTGCAGGTTGCGGGCACAAATGCTTCGCCTGTTTCTTCTGCACGAAGACGAGCTTTTTCATTTGCTGCTGCAAACTCACGCTTATCTGTTGTTGCACCTGGAAGAAGGTCTGTTGTACCTGCTTCTGCAACCTTAAGCTTTCTCATCATCTGACGAACGATAACCTCGATATGCTTATCGTTGATATCAACACCCTGCATACGATATGTTCTCTGAACTTCTTTGATAAGATAGTCGTGAACTGCGTCAACACCGTTGATTGCAAGAATATCGTTGGGGTTAGGTGAACCGTCTGTAAGAGCTGTTCCCTTCTTAACGAAAATAGGATTGCCGTTTTCGTCAGTTTCTGAGTTGAACTTCTTGTGGAAGCCGTAGGGAATCATATATGCACGCTCATCACCATTCTCGTGGTCAGTAATAACGATATGCTCGTTACCCTTGATTTCACGGAATGAAAGAATACCGTCGATTTCTGAAAGGATAGCCAAAGTCTTGGGCTTTCTTGCTTCAAACAATTCTTCAACACGAGGAAGACCCTGTGTAATATCCTGACTTGAAGCAACACCACCGGTATGGAAGGTTCTCATTGTAAGCTGAGTACCGGGCTCACCGATTGACTGAGCAGCGATAATACCAACTGCCTCACCAACTGTTACGGGGTCACCTGTTGCAAGGTTTGCACCGTAGCACTTGATACATACGCCGTGTTTAGCATCACAAGTGAGAAGTGAACGAATCTTGATTTTGCGGTCAGCAACATTTTCTCTTGCGTTAACAATGCCTGCAACCTCTTTTGCCTTTTCTTCTGTAATCATTTCGTCCTTTGAAGCTACAAGGTTGCCCTCTGCATCAAAGAAGTCTTCAAGAAGATAACGGCCGGTAAGTCTTTCGCTCAATGGCTCAATCATTTCCTTACCTTCTGTGATATCGTAAACTTCAATACCGTCATGGCAATGACAATCTTCTTCGTGAATGATAACTTCTTGTGAAACATCAACAAGACGACGAGTAAGGTAACCTGAGTCAGCAGTACGAAGAGCTGTATCGGCAAGACCTTTACGAGCACCACGAGAAGAAATAAAGTATTCAAGAACATTAAGACCTTCACGGTAGTTAGCACGAATGGGAACTTCGATTGTTTTACCTGCTGTATTGGCAATAAGACCACGCATACCTGCAAGCTGACGAAGCTGAGCCTTAGAACCACGGGCACCTGAATCAACCATCATATAGATTGGGTTGTATTTGCCGAGGTTTTCAAGGATACCTGAAGAAACTTCGTTAGTTGTTTCTTCCCAAACCTTGATAACTGCTCTTGAACGCTCGTCTGCACTGTAAAGACCCATATTGTAGTAATCGTTGATAACATCAACACGAGATTCAGCCTCTGCAAGAAGGTCTTTCTTTGTTTCGGGAATCTTTGCGTCACAAACAGCAACTGTAATACCGCTCTTTGTTGAATATTTAAGACCCTGAGCCTTAATCTTATCAAGCATTTCAGCAGCAACTGTTACACCGTGAACCTTAATGCACTTGTCGATAATCTGACCAAGTGTCTTTTTGTTTACAAGGAACTCAACCTCAAACTTGAATGCGTTTTCGGGGTTTGTTCTGTCAACAAAGCCCAAGTCCTGAGGAATGGGATTGTTGAAGATTACGCGGCCAAGAGTTGTTTCTACAAGCTTTGTAACCTGCTCACCGTTAACCTCTTTGGTCATACGGATTTTAATCTTTGAATGAAGTCCGATGTCGCCCTCGTCATAAGCCATTGTAGCTTCATTAACATCTCGGAACACCTTACCGTTACCGGGCTCATCATCCTTATCCATTGTAAGATAGTAAGAACCGAGAATCATATCCTGTGTAGGAACTGCAACGGGCTTACCGTCTGATGGTTTAAGAAGGTTGTTTGCAGCAAGCATAAGGAGTCTTGCTTCTGCCTGTGCTTCTGCTGAAAGAGGCACATGAACAGCCATCTGGTCACCGTCGAAGTCAGCGTTGAAAGCTGTACATACAAGGGGATGAAGCTTAATAGCTCTGCCCTCTACAAGTACGGGCTCAAATGCCTGAATACCGAGACGGTGAAGTGTGGGAGCACGGTTGAGCATTACGGGATGGTCTTTGATTACTTCTTCAAGGCAATCCCAAACCTCTGTGCTTGCACGCTCTACCTTTTTCTTTGCAGATTTCATATTGTTTGCGAGACCCTTTTCAACCAAGCTCTTCATTACGAAGGGCTTGAAGAGCTCAAGTGCCATTTCCTTGGGCAAACCACACTGGTAAAGCTTGAGTTCAGGACCAACAACGATAACTGAACGACCTGAATAGTCAACACGCTTACCAAGAAGGTTCTGACGGAAACGACCCTGCTTACCCTTAAGCATATCTGAAAGAGATTTGAGTGCTCTGTTGTTAGGACCTGTAACGGGTCTTCCGCGGCGACCGTTGTCGATAAGTGCGTCAACTGCCTCCTGAAGCATTCTCTTTTCGTTTCTTACGATAATATCGGGAGCGTTAAGCTCTAAAAGTCTCTTAAGACGGTTATTTCTGTTGATAACTCGTCTGTAAAGGTCATTAAGGTCTGATGTTGCGAAACGACCACCGTCCAACTGAACCATAGGACGAATATCGGGTGGAATTACGGGAACAACATCAAGAATCATCCACTCGGGACGGTTACCTGACTGCTTGAACGCCTCAGCAACCTCAAGACGCTTGAGAATTCTTGTTCTCTTCTGTCCTGTAGCATCTGCAAGCTCCTCGCGGAGTTGTTTGCAAAGCTCAGGAATGTCAATTTCAGCGAGAAGCTCTTTAATAGCCTCTGCACCCATACCTGCCTTAAACTCGTCATCGTACTTTTCGACCATATCAAGATACTCTTTTTCATTGAGTATCTGAAGCTTTGTAAGCTCTGTGTCGCCTGGGTCGATAACGATATACTTTGCGAAATAAAGTACTTTTTCAAGGTCACGGGGTGAAACATCAAGAATGAGACCCATTCTTGAAGGGATACCCTTAAAGTACCAGATGTGAGAAACGGGAGCTACAAGCTCAATATGTCCCATTCTCTCACGGCGCACTTCTTTTTTAGTAACCTCAACGCCGCAGCGTTCGCACACCTTGCCCTTATAACGAATTTTCTTATACTTACCGCAGTGGCACTCAAGGTCCTTCTGCGGTCCGAAAATTCTTTCGCAGTAAAGTCCGTCCTTTTCGGGCTTCAATGTACGGTAATTTATAGTTTCGGGCTTTTTAACCTCACCATAAGACCATTCTCTTATCTGGTCGGGAGAGGCAAGACCGATTTTTATTGCTTCAAATGGTTTCTTTTCCATTAAATACAGCCCTTCTTCCTTTATCTATATAAAATAGGTTAAGTCAATCAATAGTTTTCTTCGTCCATCATATCATCGTCGCCGAAGTCGAACACTGCTTCTGCTTCTTTATAGAAATCAGAATCGTCATCCTCATCGATTTCACTGCCGTCTTCGTTATCAAGAACAAAGCCGTTGTCATAAGTTGCATCGTTTACTTCTTCGAACTGGATGTCAGAATCTGCGGGAGGAACGAAATCAAAATCGTCAGTATCAAAGCCGTTTTTGATGTCGATTTCTTCGCCGTCCTCATCAAGAACGCGAACATCAAGAGCAAGTGCCTGAAGTTCCTTGATAAGAACCTTGAATGACTCGGGAACACCGGGTTTGGGAATGTTAAGTCCCTTAACGATAGCCTCATAAGTCTTTCTTCTACCTGTGAGGTCGTCAGACTTAACTGTGAGAATTTCTTGAAGTGTATAAGCAGCACCGTAAGCTTCAAGTGCCCAAACTTCCATTTCACCGAAACGCTGACCACCGAACTGTGCCTTACCGCCAAGTGGCTGCTGTGTAACGAGTGCGTATGGGCCAATGCTTCGTGCGTGAATTTTATCATCAACAAGGTGATGAAGCTTGAGGTAGTACATAACACCTACTGTTACAGGGTTATCGAACTTCTGTCCTGTACGGCCGTCAGTAAGGATTGACTTACCGTCTTCGCGGTAGCCTGCCTCTTTCAAAGCTTCGCGGATATCTGCTTCGTGAGCACCGTCAAATACAGGAGTTGCAATCTTCTGACCGAGCTTTCTGTAAGCAAAGCCGAGATGAACCTCAAGAACCTGACCGATGTTCATACGAGAAGGAACGCCCAATGGGTTAAGAACGATATCAAGAGGAGTACCGTCATCAAGGAAAGGCATATCCTCCTGAGGAAGAATACGGGATACAACACCCTTGTTACCGTGACGACCGGCCATCTTATCGCCGACAGAGAGCTTTCTCTTCTGAGCGATATAGCAACGAACAATCTTGTTGACGCCGGGGCTTAACTCGTCGCTGTTTTCTCTTGTGAACACTTCAACATCAACAACGATACCGTATTCACCGTGAGGAACACGAAGAGATGTGTCACGAACTTCTTTAGCCTTTTCACCGAAGATTGCGCGAAGAATTCTCTCTTCTGCAGTTGCAACATCAGTTTCACCCTTAGGTGTAACCTTACCAACAAGGATATCGCCTGAATGAACCTCTGCACCTACGCGGATAATACCGTTTTCGTCAAGGTCTTTAAGAGCGTCTTCACCAACATTGGGAATATCACGAGTAATATCTTCCGGTCCGAGCTTTGTGTCGCGAGCCTCGATTTCATACTCTTCAATATGAATTGATGTATAAACATCGTCTCTTACGAGCTTTTCATTGATAAGAACAGCGTCTTCATAGTTGTAGCCTTCCCAAGTCATAAAGCCGATAAGGGCATTTTTACCGAGAGAGATTTCACCGTTTGAAGTTGCGGGACCGTCAGCGATAACCTCGCCTGCCTCAACATCCTGACCGATGCTAACGATAGGACGCTGGTTGATACAAGTACCCTGGTTTGAACGCATGAACTTGATAAGTTCATAAGTGTCTGTTTCACCGTCAGCAGTTTTGATTGTAACTGTCTTTGCGTCAGCCTGAGTAACCTTACCTGCACGCTTTGCAAGTACTACTGTACCTGAGTCAACGGCAGCCTTGTACTCCATACCTGTACCGACGATGGGAGAATCTGTTTTAAGAAGCGGAACAGCCTGACGCTGCATGTTTGAACCCATCAATGCACGGTTAGCGTCGTCGTTTTCAAGGAACGGAATCATTGCAGTAGCAACTGAAACAACCATCTTTGGAGAAACATCCATATAGTCTGCTTCTGTTGTAGCAACCTCAAGGAAGTTGTCTCTGTGACGAGCTGTAAGCTTTGCGTTGATGAATTTGCCGTTTTCGTCGAGGGGCTCATTAGCCTGAGCTACAATGTAGTTATCCTCAACATCAGCGGTCATATACTCAACCTCATCAAGAACTGTACCTGTTTCCTTATCGATTCTTCTGAAAGGAGCTTCGATAAAGCCGTACTTGTTAATTCTTGAGAATGTTGCAAGGTAAGAGATAAGACCGATATTGGGACCTTCAGGAGTTTCGATAGGACACATTCTACCGTAGTGAGAATAGTGAACATCTCGAACCTCGAAACCTGCACGGTCACGAGAAAGACCGCCGGGGCCGAGTGCTGAAAGTCTTCTCTTATGAGTAAGCTCTGCCAAGGGGTTTGTCTGGTCCATAAACTGAGAAAGTGGTGATGAACCAAAGAATTCCTTGATAGCAGCCATAACGGGACGGATATTGATAAGAGCTGCGGGAGTTACCTTATCGGGCTCCTGACCCTGAAGAGTCATTCTTTCTTTAACAACTCTTTCCATTCTTGCGAAGCCGATTCTGAACTGATTCTGAAGAAGCTCACCTACTGAACGGATACGACGGTTGCCGAGGTGGTCAATATCATCTGTAACGCCCACGCCGGATGCGAGGCCGTTAAGGTAGTTAATTGTTGCAAAAATGTCTTCAACTGTGATGTGCTTTGGAATAAGGTCGTCTGCACGAATAGCCATTTCTTCTGCGAGAGCGTCTTTGTCGTCACCGCACTTGTCGATAACATCCATAAGAACCTGGAAGCTTACTTTTTCGTTAATGCCGATTGCTTCAAGCTCGTCTGCTGTGAACATAGGAACATATTCAAGTGCGTCAACCATTCCGTTTGAGTAAACTTTAACTTCTTTACCCTCAACATCGAGAATAACTGTATCAACACCCTCTTGCTCAATTCTGTATGCAAGCTCTTCGCTGATTACATCATCAGGAGCAGCCATAATCTCGCCTGTAAGCTTACTTACAACGGGCTCTTTTACTGTATGACCTGCAATTCTCTGTGAAATAGCAAGCTTTTTATTATATTTGTATCTGCCTACTCTTGACAAATCATATCTGTGAGCATCAAAGAAAAGACCGTTAAGGTGAGCCTGTGCAGTTTCAAGTGCGGGGGGCTCGCCGGGACGAAGCTTCTTATATACTTCAATAAGAGCCTGCTCGGTATTAACAGTTGTATCCTTTTCAAGTGTAGCTTCAATTCTTTCGTCATAGCCGAAGAATTCACGGATTTCGTCGTTTGAGCTAAGACCTAAAGCACGGATAAATGTTGTGATATAAATTTTTCTGTTCTTGTCGATTCTGACATAGAAAAGGTCATTCTGGTCAGTTTCGTATTCAAGCCAAGCACCGCGGTTAGGAATTACAGTTGTTGTGTAAAGCTCCTTACCTGTCTTGTCGTGAGTCATACCATAATAAACGCTGGGTGAACGCACAAGCTGTGAAATAATAACACGCTCTGCGCCGTTGATTACGAATGTACCGCTATCTGTCATAAGCGGGAAATCGCCCATATACACTTCGTTTTCCTTGACCTCACCCGTTTCTTTATTAAGAAGGCGAGCAGTTACGCGTAAAGGTGCGGCATAAGTTGCATCTCTTTCTTTGCACTCTTTGACCGTATATTTGGGCTTATCATCCATACGATAATCCACAAAGGTCAATTCGAGGTTGCCTGTGTAATCGGTGATTGCATCGATATCACGGAACACCTCTTTAAGTCCTGTTTCAAGGAACCACTTGTAAGAGTTCTTCTGAACTTCGATAAGGTTGGGCATCTGCATAACCTCATTGATTTTTGAGAAACTCATACGGGTATTTCTGCCAAGTTTTACCGGTTTGACATTTACCATAGGGCTTAATCACTCTCCGTTCGTTTTTTTATTCCTGAGCCCCATATTATATACATAATATATAAGGCGTGGAGATTACTAAAAT
>JAZNYY010000070.1:0-6291 GCA_045594645.1 Candidatus Fimenecus sp. | reverse complement strand
AGATTTTTATAAAAATTTTTATGAAAATGTAGCCTTAATGCAAAAATTTTGTTATACTGTTATACGGTGAATAAAATGTTTAAGAAAATTCTTTGTGTTTTCATATCAATATTAATGCTTACTACCTGCCTTTCTGCCTGCACAGATAATGAAGAGGGCGGGACCTTCAACCTTGCAGTAAATGAACTTCCCGAGCATTTCGACCCGCAGATTGCAGACTCTGTTGCCGAAAGAGCAATTGCGGTAAATATTTTTGACGGACTCTTTAAGCTTGATGAAAACGGCACTCCTCAAAAATGTGCAGTTAAAGATTATAAAATTTCTGACGACGGACTTACATACACTTTTACTCTCAATGAGAATATGAAATATTTTATTCCCTCTTCAGCTAAAAGCTTTGCAGAGGACAAAGAGGTTACAATTACCGCTGATGTAACTGCCGAGGATTTTGCATTCGGTATCACCCGCGGAATTCTGCCCGAAACTGAAGCACCCGACTATGAGCTTTTAAGCGTAATCAAAAACGCCGAAAAGGTGCATAAGGGTGAAATGCCGGCAGAAAGCCTTGGAATTCGCGTAATTGATGCACATACACTTGAAATCACGCTTGAAAGAAAATCTGACGGTTTTCTCTATGCTCTCACTCAACCCGTTTCTTACCCCTGCGACGAAGAATTTTTTAATCTTACTGCGGGCAGATACGGGCTTGAAAGACGATACATAATCTCAAACGGCGCATTTTATCTTTCTGCCGTAAACGAGGGCAAAAGTGTCCGTATATGGAATAATAGCGAATACAATGGGACATTTTCGGCACTTCCGCAGTCGGTGGGCTTTTATCTGAATACAGATGAGGTTGATATTGCAAAATCTGTTCGCAAGGGCGATTACGATTTAGGCTTTTTCTCATTACCCGAAGCCATTTACGAATTGGGCAGAAAGCCAACACAGCAAGCACTTGAAAACATCGGTGTTTCACTTGTTTTTAATATGGCGGATGAAACAATTTCTAATAACAATTTGCGTGCAGGATTAATTTCTTGTATTGATATTTCAACAGTTGTCGAAAATCCCTTAAAAACCGTTGTACCGTCATATTATAAAGTGAACGGAAAGGAAATTGACGCGTCAGCTGTTGAAAGCCTTTCATATAACATTGACACCGCAAGAAATAAAATGATAAAAGCTTTTGATGAGCTAAAGATTGATAATCTTACCGTTGATATTCTCTGCACGGAAGAATATGAAGCTTATGCCAAGGCGGTAGTCAGCTGTTGGCAGAAGAATATCGGTGTTGAGCTTAACGGTACGGTAACGGTTTGCGATGAGGCAGATTTCAACAAAAAGCTTTATTCGGGAGAATTTGACACCGCAATCTGCTCAATGACACTTGACAGCGACAATGCTACAGAATACCTTTCAATGTTCACAACTGACAGCGGTTATAATGTGCTCAATTACAATTCTGCCGAGTATAACCGAATTGTTGAGGATTTAAAGGTAAATCCCACCACAGAAAAAGTGGCATATGCAGAGAGTTATCTGCTTAAAAATGCCGTGCTTTTGCCGATTTGCACCGAGAATTCAGTTTTCGCAGTTGCAAAAGATGTGAACGGAATATATTTTGCAGGCCACCAAGCCAATATCTATTTTTATAAAGGACAAAAATAATGAAGAAGTCAAGAAAAATATATATTGCGGTTTCGTGGGCATTGGTAATTGCCTGTATGTGCATAATCTTTTCCCTTTCTGCACAGAATGGCGAGCAGTCATCAGATTTAAGCGGTTCATTTGTAACCGCAATACTTGAATGGCTTAACATAAGCATTGACGAGGGATTGCTTCGTGCTATGGCTCACTGCCTTGAATTTATGGGGCTTTCAGTTCTCATATTTAACGCAACATATTCTACTTGGGAAACGAAATTCACACCCTTAATCGCCTTTGGCGGAACAGTTCTTTACGCAATTACAGACGAAATTCATCAGATTTTTGTTCCCGAAAGAGCTTTTCAAATAAGCGATATTTTAGTTGACAGCACGGGTGCATTAATTGGTGCAATCGCGTCATTTATAATACTTAAAATCATAAAAATTATACTTGAAAGAAGGAATAAAAATGGCAGTACTCAAGCCCTTTAAGGCAGTAAGACCTAAAGACGAATATGCTTCATTGGTGGGTGCACTCCCCTATGATGTTATGAATTCAGAAGAAGCACGCGAAATGGTAAAGGATAAGCCATATTCATTTTTGCATGTAGATAAGGCAGAAGTTGATTTGCCACTTGGCATTGATATTTATTCGCCCGAAGTTTATCAGAAAGCCAAGGAAAATCTTGAGGCTTTAAGCGAAAACGGAATCTGCAAGCAGGACGAAAAGCCAATGCTTTATATCTACCGTCAAATTATGAACGGTCGCGAGCAGACGGGTATTGTTGGTTGCACCGCAGTTGACGATTATCTTAACAACATCATCAAAAAGCACGAATTCACACGCGCCGACAAAGAGGCTGACCGAATTCGCCATGTTGATACACTTGATGCAAACACTGGTCCTATTTTCTTGACACATCGTGAGAATGAAGCTGTTTCAAAGATTACAGAGGATTGGAAAAACAGCCACTCCCCCGCTTATGACTTTGTAAGCGATGATGGCGTTTCACAGACCGTTTGGGTAATTGATGACGACAAAGTTATTGACACTCTTGTTAAAGAATTTGCAGAAATACCATATCTTTATATCGCTGACGGACACCACAGATGTGCATCTGCAGTGCGTGTAGGTGAGCGTAGAAGAGGCGAAGGTGAATATGACAAAGATGCAGAATTCAATTTCTTCTTGTCAGTTATCTTCCCCTGCGACCAGCTTAAGATTATGGACTACAACCGCGTAATCGCAGATTTAAACGGCAATACAAGTGAAGAATTCATTGCAAAGATGAGTGAAAAATTTGTGGTTGAAGAAGCAAACGAAAGCCCCTATGCACCAAAAGAACGCCACACATTCGGTATGTATCTTGACAACAAGTGGTACAAGGTAACGGCAAAAGCAGAGTTTATCAATGAAAATGACCCTGTCCTTTGCCTTGATGTTTCAATCTTGCAGAACAACCTTATTACTCCAATTCTTAATATCACAGACCCAAGAACAGATAAACGAATTGACTTCGTCGGTGGTATCCGCGGATTAGGTGAACTTGAAAGAAGATGTGCAGAGGGTATGCGCCTTGCATTCTCAATGTACCCAACCTCACTCGGCGAGCTTATGGACATTGCCGACGCGGGCAAGGTTATGCCACCAAAATCAACTTGGTTTGAACCAAAATTATTGTCAGGTCTTTTCATTCATAAGTTGTCATAAAAAGAATTTATATATGGCGGTATTTTCGCATTATCGAAAATACCGCCATATATTTTGTTGTCATTTTGCACAAAAACAAACGCTCTAAATTGCGAATTTGTGCCAAAGGCAGAAAGTTAATTTTTTAACAAGACTTTATTGACTTTACAATGTTTTCGTTGTAATATATGACAAAACAAAGAGACATTCTTTGTTAAAAATACACAAAGCAAAGGCGAATACACTAAAATGACACAAATTATCAAACAAATGAATCCAATTATACTTCTTTCACAGAAACACGGCTTGAAAAGAATGGGACTTATGACAATGAGCATTCTTCTTATGGGTTTTGCGGTTTCAGTTTTTTCATATTCGGGAATGGGCGTTGACCCTTACACCGCACTTAATATGAGTATTTCAGAAAAGCTCGGCATCAGCTTTGGCTTTTGGCAGATGTGCTTGAATGGTGCAATCCTTATTCTTGTCGGCATAGTTTCAAAAAAGCTTATCAGCGTGGGCACAGTCTTTAATATGATTGGCGTTGGTTATGTGTGCGAATTCTTTACAAGTATTTATGACGCTATTCTCCCTGAAGAGAAATCATTGATAATAAGAATTATTTGTATGGCTTTAGGAGTGTTCCTTTTAAGTCTTTCTGCATCACTTTATTTTAATTGCAATCTTGGAGTTTCACCTTATGATGCTCTCGGCTTTGTTATGGAAGAAAAAACAAAGCTTAAGTACAAATGGTGCAGAGTTGCAACAGATTTAATCTGCACAATTGGGGCGTTAGTTATGGGCGGTCCTGTAGGTGTTGGCACAGTGGTAACTGCATTCTTTATGGGACCTGTGGTGTCATTCTGTGATACTGCAATTTCACAAAAAGTTATGAAACACCGCTTTAAATTCCTTCGCAATTTTATGGTTATAAGATACTACGATTTCAGTCACTTACAAGACACAAGCAGAGTTGCATAATTTCATAAAATAGATATGAAAAACAGGTTGACTTTACCAACCTGTTCTTTTATGCTTGTTTATACATATTATATATGTTATAATTATCACATTAAAACTTCGCTCAATCCTCAAAAATATATTTGAAATGTAAGGATTATAACTATGAAAGAGAAAATTTTAAACTTTGCTCCCTATTATGATAAAAAATTACCCCTAAACATAAGACTTATGGGCGAAACTCAATATGAAGAAAGAATTGATGTAGTCCGTAATAAGTCAGAGCTTATGTCCCTTGAATTTATTGCAGACGGTTGGGGTACGCTTGAAATTGACGGGCACACATATCACCCACAAAAGAACGATGTTTTCTTCCTCAAAAAAGGCTCAAATCATCATTATTACAGCTCAAAAGAAAATCCGTGGCACAAATACTGGATAATTTTTGAAGGACCTCTTGCGGATATGCTTGTCAAAAATTATCTGCCTGACAACACTTACTTTTTTCCCGATTGTCAAGGTAAAGGTATTGTGCAGAATATGATTAAACTTTCCGATACTTATGCTGATAACTATAAAAGACTGGTTGATGAAATATCAGTTGAGCTTATGCGATTTTTCGTATATATCAGCCATCGTGACGAGCGTTGTCGCGACGATTTATCAGAAAAAATCCGCAAAAATATTGAGTTGTATATTGAAAAGGAATTCTCTCTTGATACAGTGTGTGAAGAATTGGGATATTCAAAAAATTACATTATTCAGGTTTTTGAAAAAGCCTATGGTGTGACGCCCTATCAATATTATATGGAAAAAAAGTTCGCAGCCGCCAAAAATTATCTTGAAGACACCACTCTGCCAATTGGCGAAATTGCAGAGCGACTGTCTTATTGCGACCAACGGTATTTTTCGGTCTGTTTTAAGAATTATGTGGGAATGTCACCCACAGAATACCGCAGAAAAATGCAACATTCATAATGTTCAACACAAAAAAATCCCTACAATCCAAATTTGGAGAGTAGGGATTAATTATTATTTATGTGCGTTGCAATTTGCACAATTGCCTGTGCAACCGCCGAAATGTGCTTTGCCCTCCGGTGTATCGCGATAATACTGTGTGTGAGTATCTTTATGGGGAAGTGTTGTCCACAATTCTTCTGCGACGGGTTCCCATTTCTTTGCATATTCGTCACATTTACTGCAAAGCTCGTCCGCAGTTTCCTGACGCTCAAGGTCAGAAGATTTGGCACCTGTTTCTTTAATCATCTCGCGAAGTCTTTCGGGATTTTCAAGCATGGGACAGGGTCTTAAATGGTTGTCATTAAACGGCTGATTGTGATAATAAGCCATAAACAACGGGTTTTGAAGTGCCTCTAAAAGAGTATGAGTTCTGATGTTTGAGTCAGAGAAATGAATGAACACGCAGGGCTCAATATCACCTGCAGAGTTAATGTGGAAATAATTTCTTCCGCCTGCGATACAACCGCCGACATATTCACCGTCATTCTGGAAGTCCATAATGAAAATTGGCTTACCTGTTTTGCCGTTACGCATTTTCTTATTCCACATATAAAGCTCTTTTCTCTGCTCGGGTGTGGGAATAAGGCTCACATCTGCACCGTGGCCAACAGGCATATAGTTGAAGTTAAGCATATATTTTGCGCCTTTGTCGATAATCATATCAACAAATTCGTCACTTGTAACAACGGGCAAATTCTTACTTGTGTAACAAACTGATACACCGAAAATGCACTTGTTTTTGCGGAGTAAATCCATAGCCTTAATAGTTGTAGCATATGCACCCTCACCGCGACGCCAGTCGTTAGACTCCTCACTACCCTCAATACTGAGTGCCAATGTGATGTTTCCGCATTCGTTCATTGCACGGCAGAATTCCTCATCAACAAGTGTTGCGTTTGTAAAGATTAAGAATATACAGTCTTTATTGTTACAGCAGCTTTCAAGAACCTCTTTTTTCTTAATAAGAGGCTC
>JAZNYY010000069.1:0-43878 GCA_045594645.1 Candidatus Fimenecus sp. | reverse complement strand
CAAAAAACACATACGAATAATGATTGTTTTTATAAGTTGGGAATTTTTTGGGAATTAATTATGGATTTTGCAAGGGAGCTTTTAAAGTTTAACAAGAATAGTAGTCAAAAAGAATTCGACACTATCAATCCTTATTTTTTTAGCTGATTACTGTTAGACTCGTGTTCAAGTCCCGTCTCTCGCACCAGACCTAGTTTTTGACTAGGTCTTTTTTTACCAAGAAATACGGGGTAACATCGAACTTAATCGGTGTTACCTCGTATTAACTTAAACCGCAAAATTCATAAGATTTGCGTTGAGCGTATATCCGCTATTTTTGCCATATGTGTTTTTACTATCAAATTTTCACTTTCTACGTGTTTGATGACTCTGCTTTTTTCTCCCTGAAAGATTTGCCATAATACTTGCGCAAAAGCCTTTGAGTTTGCCTTTCGCAAACGCCAATTAAGTCGGATAGTTCTGAAAGTGTCAATGAACCGCTATCGTTTATAAATGCGTGCTCAATGGTTATAAACCGTCGGTCATTGAGATTATCTTTATTATCTGAAAATGAGACAAGTGCGGGCATATATAGCCTTGTGATTTTGAGAAGCAACAGTTGTAATAGTGAGCCGACAGCACTTGCGTAGCCTAAGAGTTTGTTGTTCTTTTCCTTGAGAATTTCTTCGAACAGATTTTGCAGTTCTTCGCACTTTGAAAAATAAAAATGAGTTGATAAAAAAGAAGAAACGAGAGCATCGTTGGTTTTCTTTTCCGATGCTTGAAGATAAATAAATATCTCTGTTAAAGGCTTTTCGGGATTGGTTGATTGCTGATGATAAATATTGGGACCTGTTACAAAAAAGTCACCTTTTGAGAGAGAATACACTTTACTATCAGTAGTAAGCGTACCTTCTCCGTCAACTATATAGTGAAGCTCATAACTGTTTTTTGAATGACTGTGACCTGCCATATCATTTATGAAAACACCTTTGTCTAATTGAATCAAAGTAAAATCAAAATCATTCCATTTGAATGTAATCATTTTTATCACCCGTTAAATTATATATCATATGCGACATATTGTAAATAAAAATGTCGTATAAATCAACAACCCAAGGTCAGAGTTATTTAACCTTGGGTTGAACTTATTTGAAGATATATTAATAAAACAATTTTGCGTATGTATCGAAATTATCAATAACTCCAGCGTTATCAATTATTGAATTAATCGTATAATTGCGTTCAGCATCTATATATATTGTTTTTTCTTTATAATTGTTATTGCCAACTCGATTCATACCCACACCGCAAGCATTTTCAAGCACATTATTCTTTACAGTATAGCCGTCTGTCTGCTCATCCATATATATACCGCTTGTTCCGTAGTCAGCCCATTCGGGTAAAACAATGTCGTGAATATAGTTGCCACTCATTTCAGAGTCGGGCTGTTTTGAAAGAGTATAAATACCTCCGGCATCGCAAAGAATCTGACTTGTGTGATGAATTTCATTATTTAATATGCGGTTTTCTCTCATTGCATTATCTTGATTTGACCAGCCGAAGCCTACTGATATGCCCGTGTACGGTGCATAAGCTACCTCATTATTTGCAATAAGGATATTTCTGGGATAACCTGCGCAAATACCAACAGAGCTTTCATAATCGGTGCCTATATGCATAACACGGTTGTTTACAATTCTGTCTCCTGTACAAATATCAGACTCGTCTTCGGGATTATATACAATATGAATATCCGTGTTCTCATCAACAACGAACTTACCTATCATTATTCCGTTTCCGCTGATATGCTGAATAAGATTATCTTGAATCAAGGAATTTTTTGTGCCGTAATGCAAATCAACTCCTGCAGCGCCCATGTTTTCTACTGTGCAGTTTTTCATTGTGAAGTTTTCAGTATTGGCAACGTATATGGATGCGGATGGTCTTAAAACACCCATATCATTAGTTTTGAAAATACAGTAATTTGCAAACATACCTGCCTGTACATCAACAAGTCCCTTTTCGCTCGGCAAATTCCAAGTGCTATATTGGAAGGTTATTCCTTCAAAAGAAAGATTTTTAATTTTACTGTTGTCCTGCGAATTTACCGTAACAAGATTTTCAAGTCTGGGTGCAATTACATTCACAGAATTTACATCCGTATTTTCAGGCACTTTGATATAAACCGTATCCGAACTTTCATCCAAATACCACTCATTATCAGTGTCAATGAGTTCGTAAGCATTTTCAATATAGTAAACGAAATCGTGAGTGCTCATGTGAGAATAACCGTCTATATTTGGGTGCATACGGTTAAAAATCAAAGAACTTTCATTGTCCTGAATTCCGATTGTGGTTATACCATTTTCTGTTGTTGCTGATTTAACTCGAAGCACATTTTTAACCCATGCTGTAAGAATATGAAGTTCAACCTTTTGAAGATTGTTGAAATCTTGAAATTCATCAGCATTAAGATATATTTCACCATATGACGCTTGAACCAGCGAATCTTCGCCGCCATAGTTAAGGTTTTCGGGAATAAGATTTCTGTTTTCATCAAAACGGGAAGCACCGACAATTCTTGTTGAGAAATCCGTGTTGCTTCTTGCTCTTATCAGCTTTTCACCGTCTATATATAACTGACGGAAAGTGAATCCATCAGGAACTTTTGCGGAATAGATATTCTTTTCTGAGTCGAACAGAGTAAAGTCTTTTATTTCTTGACCACCACTGATAACAGCATTACTGTCGGCGATATATTTAACGGAAAAATCATTGGTTGCACTATCTCTTTCGTCAAAGACAAGAGGATTTTCTAAAACATATGTACCCTCTGTAATGCAAACTATAATATCTCCCGTCATATTTCCACTAATTTTTCGAACCTCTTGCTGAGCTCTTTCAATAGTCAGAAACGGATTGTCTTTGCTTCCGTCATTTGTATCACTTCCCTGCGTGCTGACATAATATTCTGCCATAATTTCTTGAGAATTTACTGCATTCCCTGTAGAACTGGGGTTTGATACCAATGACAGACACAAAGCAACAAAAGCTGCGATAAATTTTTTAATAGCGTAAATCATAATTTTCCCCTTTCTTAAAGCGTAAGAATGAATTGCAAATTTATTTTAACACAAACGCACTGCCAAAACACGACATATTCTAAAGAGAGTATGTCGTGTTTATTTTTTATGCTTTGTGTTACTATTTAGATAGTAATTTAATTATAAAATGAAAGGATGGGCGAAATTAATGAAGCTTACGTTCAAAAAGTTTTCATTCAAGATTAAATTTATCAGCATTCTTCTGTGTCTGATAACAGTGGTTGGTTTATTTACAGGTGTTTTTTACTATATGCGGAAAGGAAATATGGATATGTTAGAAAATGATACAAAAAAATGCTTCTCAACAGAATATACAGATATAGTACTCTACCCCAAAACTATGGAAGAGAGTCTTAGTTGGTGTGACGGTATGGTCAGTGGTAACGGTGAAAACGGTGTTGTTTGTTCCGGTTCACCCTACAACGAAACACTTATTTTTCAAAACATATATTTTATTATGCCTTCAAAGGACCCTCGTTTCACTCCCTTTGAAGTCACTGACGAGCTTCACGATGCAAGGCAAGCAGTTATCAATTTTGATGACACTTGGGATGTAAACGGCAGAGAAAGAACATTCTTTTACAGCTTTCACCCATCGCATCAATTAAGAATGGAAATGAAGTCACATTTATACCACAACTACATTCGCTGGACAGACTATGAAACGGCCGAAGTCGGTGTAAAATACAGCGATTTAAATGGTGATTGGGAAAGAATTTCATTTACTTCACGAGAGGACAATGTAACTATCACCAAAATTACTCAGTCTGATAAAAACGCAAAAATCAATATGACATTATCAATTGATGATTGCTCAACAATGAGAGGCTTCGGCAATGGTGACGAAGTAAATATGAAATATAAAAAGATAGTTGATGAAGACTGCAAATATATTGCTCAGATTGCTCATTATCCTGAATATGAACTCAGCGAACTTAAATACGGCGGATATTGCGGTTTGACTCAGGTAATTGTTGTTGACGGAACAAAAGAAAGAGTCGTTCTCGCTGACACACACGAAGACCAAAATGTTGGCAAAGAGAAGAACGTAGGTATAAAAATTTCAGACGCTTCTGAAGTTTATCTTATTACTAAATCTGACAGAACTCACGATATGGGTCTGCTTTATGATTTTGAACTTAAAGAAAACTATGCACTTCTCGACTCAATATATGCTGACACAAATGCTGTTGCAGAAAAATATTCGGTTGACGGAATTTTTGATTATGATAAAGCTCTTGCACCTCACAAAGAAAAACAGTCGGCATTATTTAACGCTGTTGATTTTAATTTAGGTGATGGTGAGAACAAAGACATTTCTAATGAAAAGCTTATTGAACTTCAGAAGAAGAGCGACAAGCTTCAAACCGCTATGATTGAACGAGCCTACAACCAAGGCAGATATGCGCAAATTTGCTGTGCAGGTTCAATGTTTTCAAGACTTTGTGGTATGTGGACAGGTGAATGGAACTCCGGTTGGCGAGGCATATACACAATGGACGCAAATGTAAATTTGCAGGCGTCAGGTATGAATACCGGTAATATTTATGATGCAGGTATCGGCTACATAAAATTTGTTCTTCGTCAAATACCCTATTGGGAAACTAACGCAGCGAGAACTTATGGTATGACAGATGCCATTCAAGTTCCTGTCAATACCGACGGCGACGCAGCAATGATGGTTGAATATGACAAATGGTATCCATTCCAATATTGGAATGCGGGCGCAAGTTGGATGCTTTTGCCGATTTATGAATTTTGGCAGTGTTACGGAAACACCACTATTGAATATAATGGCAAAATGCTTGACCTTGAGAAAGATATTCTTTTACCGCTACTTACAAAGCAGGCGAATTTCTGGGACCAGCTTTGTACTCCTGAATATTTCACCGACATAAATGGCAAGGCTTGTTATGAAAAGGGCAAAACACAACTTAACGAAGGTGAAAAATACTTAATTATTCCCTCTTATTCCCCTGAAAATGCACCTTTAGGTTACACCTCTACAATTACAGCTAATGCAACTATGGATATCTCTGCTGCACGCGACGGATTATATATGACCATTGCTATGGAAAAGGTTGTAAAGTCAGACGGTTACGAAGGCAGAATAGAAAAGTGGGAAAACCTTATAAATCTACTTCCCGACTATGAATATGACGAAACCGGCGCATTGTGCGAATGGGCAATGGATGAGTATGAAGAAAATAATAAGCACAGACATATCAGCCATTTGTATGCTGCATGGCCTGCCTACGAAACTCAGGGCAATCAAGTGCTTACCGATGCTTGCAACCAAGCCATCGAAAACCGCAACAGAGAAAATGAAGGTGAAGATGACATTGCCTCTCACGGTTGGGTGCACAAAGCTCTTGTTGCCGCAAGACTCAAAAATGCCGACTCTGCCTACAACTCATTATACACGTTGATGAGCGATAACATCTATTACTCTTCAATGATGACAGACCACAACACCCACGACGGTTGGGGCGTGTTCTGTACTGATACCAGCATAGGTACCGTTGGTATTATCGATGAGTTGTTGCTGTATTCAAATACAGGAATTATTGAAGCATTGCCCGCTCTTCCTGAAGAATGGGATAACGGCAGTGTCAAGGGTCTCAGAGCCAGAACAAATGCAAGTGTTGATATTCAGTGGGATTGCGACACTGTTACCATTACAATTACAAGCGATAAAGCTCAGACTATTGATGTCAGTGTCTACGGTGGAGAAAAACAGAAGGTTAATTTCGCTGAAAACGAAACCAAAACAATAGTTTTTAACAGATAAGTTTATAAAATGTCCCCCAATCGATACATCGGTATCAGTTGGGGGAATTTTTTATATTGAATTTTTCTTTGGGTTGCGGGTACGGCTGATTGATGGCTTTTTTGCGTTTTGGGGAAGACCTTGTGCGATTGTGGGGAACGCCTTTTCGGTTTCGGCGGTGGGTTGGATTTCATAAGTGCCGTATTTATTCACCATTTCATATGGAGTTTCGGGGTCGTCGATGATAGATTCCGTAGTCTCGTTAAGTCTGCCCGCGTCTTTGTTTCTGTTTTTATTTTCTTTTTTCATTATAATCACCGTTAATATTATGTGCGTAGCGGGTATTTTTATTTAATCAAAAAATAGCTGCGCTTTTGTTTATCAATATAGTATTTACATTGAATATTATTGATGATATAATGTGATAAAGCTTGGAGGTGCGGTATGAAAAATATAAAGATGAAAAATCCTAATTTATGTGTTTTTGTGCTTTTCCTACCTGTGATTTTAATTACTTTATTGGGAATTGTTGCAATGCTTGTTTTCAGTGAAGAAATCGGCATACCGTGTTTCCTTGTTGCTGTAGTTCTTGATTTGGTTTATCTTATCAAGAATTTTGTTGAAATTATGAGCATTGGTCTTATGGCTGAACAGGTGAGCAATTGGCAGAAAACAAGACTCTGGTTTGATATTGGCAATGAAAATGAAACTGCCCAAGAAATTGCACAGAGAATTACCGAAAGATGCAAAAGTCATGGCAAAGAAAAACAAGTAAAGACAGATTGTCCCGAATTGGTAAGCATAAGATACAAAAGATACCGTTCATTAATGCTTGATGTGGCAGCAAGCGAAAAGATAGTCTTACTTTATCGCACAGATTATCTTGACAGTAATACATATAGTAATATAATGCAGTCTGCAAAATCAGCGGTTAAAGAAATGAAATGCAAGGTGACAGACCTTAATTTTCTTGAAAAAGAGCAGAAAAAAGCACCCGTTATTACTGCAGCTGCGATGATTATTATTGCGGACAGCATAGATTTTAATCTGCCACAAAAAATACGCAAAACTCCCGAATTTACAGAAACTGCAGTTATGCCCTGTGCTATTGATTTGACTGCTAAACGCTGTTATTTTGACGGAATGAGGGACCTTTCGTTCGGCGGTAGTGCTCCTGTGAAAAACAGAACAATAAAATTGATTGTGAAAACTGTTTTTAACGGTAAGCTCCCGCTTAAAAATAATGAGAATTTTGACTATGATATACTCGACCGAAACGCTACCGAAGTAACACTTGCAGAGCTTCATAAGAGCTATAAAGAAGCTGACGCAGAAAACTCTGCCGACATAAAACGAATGGGTAAAACACTTGGTGACGGTGATGTACGGATTAAAGATGGGTTTCTTTATTTAAAGCACGGCGAAAGACTTGCGGTTTTTGGTGTTTTTGAAGATGAAGATAACCCGACAGTTGTTGAAATTGGAACGGATGATTTCTGGAGTTATCCTAAAAAGTCAAAAATATCAAAAAATGATACAGCCATTTTGAAAAAACGCACTAAAGAATTTTTCAAGGATAAAAAAGTATCTTTTATTGATGGAGAATTTGAATAAAAAATCGCATAGAAACAAAATTTTGCGTTGCAGACCATTTTTCATTTAATTTTTATCTTCCTATTGCGTTGAGTTGGGAATTTTGCTAAAATATTACAAAATAATTCTTTTTGGAGGAATAAATATGAATTGGGAAACTATTTCCGCAAAAGTATTTGAATTCGCTACCACTTGGGGCGGTAAAATTTTAGGCGCGGCAATCGTTCTGATTGTTGGCTTAAAGGCAGTTAAGGCACTTGTTAAATGGCTTAGAAAATCACCAAAGCTTGATAAGCTTGATGACAGTCTTCGCTCATTCCTCAGCAGTTTTACAAGCATTGCTCTTTATGCAATTCTCGTAATTGTTATTGCATCAATTATTGGTATCCCCGCAACTTCATTCATTACGGTTTTAGCAACCTGCGGTGCTGCAATCGGTCTTGCTCTTCAGGGCTCACTCAGCAACTTTGCAGGCGGACTTATGATTCTTCTCTTCAAGCCCTTTAAGGTTGGCGACTACATTGAAGCATCAGGCGAGGCAGGTATTGTTTCAGAAATTTCTGTTGTTTATACTGAACTTCTCACACTTGACAACAAGCGCGTTACAATCCCCAATGGCGGACTTACAAATTCTGTAATTGAGAATTATTCATCAGAAGAGCTTCGCAGAGTTGACCTTAACTTCAGCGCGGCATATAACTGTGATATGAAAAAGGTTAAAGAGGTTATCAGCGGAATTGTTGAGGCTCATCCTAAGGCACTCAAAAAGCCTGAACCGTTTGTTCGTGTTTCAGAATGTGCTGACAGCGCACTTACATACACCGTTCGCGTATGGTGTAAAAATGAAGATTACTGGGATGTTTATTTCGATGTGCTTGAGGGTGTTAAAGAGGCATTTGACAAGAACGGAATTGAAATTCCTTACAAGCAGATTGATGTTCATGTTGATAATAAATAATAAAATGAAAGGGCTTACCGGGTGGTAAGCCTTAATTTTTGCGGACAGACGAGGACAACTCCCTCAGTCTGCTTCGCAGACAGCTCCCTCAACGAGGGAGCGTATTGTATCTGCGCGATTTTAATACAATTTAAAAATATAACAAATCACGCCGTAGATTACTGAGGCGAAAATGCCATATGCGATGACAGGGCCTGCAATTTTGAAAAGATTTGCGCCCACGCCAAGAATATATCCCTCTGATTTGAATTCGAGGGCGGGGGAAACAACGGAATTTGCAAATCCCGTAATGGGAACTATAGTTCCTGCACCCGCGTGCTTGGCAATCTTATCGAACACGCCTATTCCCGTAAGGATTGCGGTAATGACAATGAGTACCGACGGTGTCATTGCCTTGACCTCGTCTTCATTAAGCCCCATTCTTTCAAAAAGGTAATTAAGCAACTGTCCAAAGGCGCAAATTGAGCCACCAATTAAAAAGGCTTTGAGCCCGTTCATAAATTTTGGCGAATTCGGTGACGCCTTTTTCGCCATCTTGTCATATTCTTTATCAGTTGTAGACATAAAATCACATCCAATAACTTGTAGTCTTTATTTAAAGTATTTCCAATTTTTATTTGTTTAACTGCTCACAAAATTTGCAATAATAAGAAATATATGGTAAAATAAGTTTTCAATTTTGATTTGCGAGGTGAATTCTGTGGTCGGTTACATTGATGTGGGCGGTGGTATGCGCGCGGTTTACGGTGCGGGCGTGCTCGATTTTTGTCTTGACGAGGGCATAGAATTCCCTTACTATATCGGGGTTTCTGCGGGTAGCGCGAATATTATTTCTCACCTTGGCGGGCACAGGGACAGAACCTTGCGTTTTTACCGCGACTATTCGTGCCGTCCCGAATATATGAGCGTCAAAAATTGGGTTAAGAACAAGAAATATCTTGACCTTGATTATATTTACACCACTCTGACTTGTGAGGGTGGCGAGGACCCGCTGAATTTTGAGGTTATGCGCTCTCATAACTGTGATTTTTATATTGTCACTACTGATGCGGTAACGGGCAAAACCGAATATCTTGATTACAGAAATATTGAGAAAAATGACTATTATGAGCTCAAGGCGTCAAGTTGTATTCCAGTGGTGTGTCCCGTGGTTAAAAAAGACGGCAGAGAATATTACGACGGCGGACTTTCTGACCCGATACCCATCAGAAAAGCGCTTCAAGACGGTTGCGACAAGGTGGTTGTAACACTTACCCTGCCTAAAGATTATCACAAGCCACACAAAGTCCCCGAAAATCTTTATAAAGCGGTGTTGAAAAAATATCCCGAAAGTGCTCATCTTATGTATTCGATGATTGACAAGTATAACGCAGAGCTTGATTATATCAATGAGCTTGAAAAAGCGGGCAAGGTGTTAATTCTCGCTCCCGATGATTGTTGCGGAGTTACAACTCTTAAGCATGAGCGAAATGGTGTTGAGGCTCTTTATCGCAAGGGATATGAAAATGCCGAAAAAATCAAGCAGTTTCTTGCCAATAACACGGAGGCAACGCCGTGAATTACAAAAGACAGAAGAAAATCACGAAAATCATTTCGGTCATACTTATAATATGTATAGTGTTTTTGAGCTTCGATTTTGTGGCAACCGAAATTACCGATAAATTTGCGTATGAAGATGCTGATGTTAATGTGGCGGAGTGGGATTTGGTTAATCAGAAACTTTTAGCAAATGAGCAACTCACTGATGAAGATTATAAAATAATTTTTGAACAATCGGGGTTGGGCAAGCCCGCGGTTGATAATCTTATTGCTGAAAATCGCATAAGTGATATTGAAAAATATCGCGACTATTATTTAAAGGATAAGGATTTCACCTGCGTGCGTACCGCAATTTTTGCCAAGCACGAGGCATTGACCGATAACGAGGGCAAGCGGATTTTAAATCCTGACTTTGCAAATATTCAAAATGGTGATATAATCGTCACGCTGAGCATTCATTCTCTCGGTTGGCGTCACGGTCACGCGGCAATTGTGACGAATGCAGAAACGGGCGAAACTGCGCAGGCGGTAAGGATTTTTGAAAAATCTGATTTCGGCACAGTTTGGGAATGGAATGATTTTCCTCTTGTTGCGGTGTTGCGTGTAAAGGATATTGACGAAGCAACGCAAAATGAGGTTGCAAAATTCGTCAGCGAAAATATGATTGGAATTCCATATGCGCTTTCTGCGGGTGTAATCGGTGGCAGAAATACAGAGGATAAACCTATTACGACACAATGTGCACATTTTGTGTGGTATGCTTACAAGTGCTTCGGTATTGAATTGGATGCCGACGGCGGAATGGTAACACCAAAAGAGCTTTTGCATAGTGATAAATTGGAAATAGTTCAGGTATATGGTAATATAATGGAAGTGTAATTTAAAAGGAGATATATTATGAAAAAAGTAATTGCTTTTGTTTTGATATTAGCTTTGTCGGTATTGCTTGTGGCTTGCTCTGACGCACCGAAATATGAGCAGGTGGGCGAAGTGGGTGAAATCACAGAAACACCGACAGAAACTTCTACCGAAGAAGAAACAGAAAGCGAAACTGAAGAATCCTCAACAGAAGAGGAGTCAGAAGAAAACTCATCATCTTCAACAACCAGAAACAATAATTATACTCCAAAGCCCACAAATCCAAAGCCAACTGAACCAAAAACCTCGACAACTGAAAGCACAACAGAAGATGAAGAGGATACAACGGAGTCTACTACAGAATCAACAACTGAGAGTACTACTGAAAGTACAACCGAAAGCACAACAACCGAAGAGCCATCATCAGATAACAGCGAAGAAAGTTAATAAAAACTATTTTCCTCCCTCTGACGAGGGAGGCTTTTTTATTGGATTATTGCTATTTAATTTTTAATATGATATAATTTAAATAATAATCACTTGCAGAAAGGGATATGGTTATGTCTATACTTAATAAAATTGTGAATAAGGCAGTGAATTTCGGCACAAAGCTTGTAAGCGGAGTTTCGCAGGAAGAGGCTCAGGCGGCATTGGGTCCCGTTACTATTACCGAGGGTATGCCCGAGCTTTTGCGTCGTGCGGCTGCAGATTGTGCAGTTCTTCTTAAAAATAATGATGTTCTTCCATATAAAAAGGACACAGTTCTCTCTGTTTTCGGCAGAGGTCAGTATGAGTGGTTTTACACAGGCTACGGCTCGGGCGGTGATGTTAAAAAGCCCTACGGCGTAAATCTTATTGACGGAATTCGCAACTGCGAGGATTTGCTTCTCAACACAGAGCTTGCAGATATTTATGCAAAGTGGAATAAAGAAAATCCAATTGACCACGGCTTCTGGGGACATTGGCCACGCTATTATCCCGATATGAATTTAACAGAAGAAATCGTGAAAAATGCGGCTAAAAAGAGCGATAGTGCAGTTTACATAATCGGTCGTTCATCGGGTGAGGACCGCGAAAATGCACTCACACCGGGTAGCTATTATCTCACCGATAACGAAAAAGCAAGCCTTGATTTGATTACAAAATATTTTGACAGCGTAACAGTTCTTCTCAATATCGGTAGCATTATTGATATGGAATGGGCTGAAAAATACGGTAGAAAAATCGGTGCAATTATGCTTGTTTGGCAGGGCGGTATGGAAAGCGGTAACGCGATTGCAGATTTGCTTTGCGGTAAGGTGAGCCCAAGCGGTAAATTGGCTGATACAATTGCCGAGGAATATGAAGATTACCCCTCATCAAAGGATTTCGGCAGCATTGCATTCAATAACTACAAAGAAGATATTTATGTTGGTTATCGTTATTTTGAAACCTTTGAGAAAGACGATGTGCTTTATCCCTTTGGCTTTGGTTTGTCATACACCGATTTCGAGCTCAAAATGGGTAATGTTAAAAAGGGTAAAAACAGCGTAACCGTTGAATGTGCCGTTAAAAATGTGGGTAATTACAGCGGTAAAGAGGTTGTTCAGGTTTATCTTAAAAAGCCTTGCGGAAAGCTCGGTAACCCCGCACGCGAACTTGTAGGCTTTGCAAAAACGGGACTTTTAGCACCTAAAAAGAGCGAAAAGGTTAAAATTGAAATTCCTAACGAGTATTTCTGTTCATATGATGACAGCGGTAAGACAGGCTTCGCCTATTCCTATGTGATGGAAGAGGGCGAATATAAGCTCTATGTGGGCACAGATGTGCGTTCAGCGGAAAAGGTGTGGAGTTATCATCAGGAAAAAACTGTTCAGGTGCTCGAGCTTCAGCAGACCGCAGCCCCCGAGGTTGCATTTGACCGTTTTGTGAACGACGGCAAATTAAAGCTTGAAAAAACTCCCGTAAAGCAGTATGATTTACGACATATTATCATTGAAAATATACCCCGCCCAATTCCAAGAACGGGCGACAAGGGTTATACTCTTAAAGATGTAAAAGACGGCAAGGTTTCAATGGAGGATTTCGTTTCACAGCTTGACCTTGACGAGCTTGAAGCAATCTCACGCGGTGACTACCGAATGGATTCTCCCCTCGGTGCAAAGGGTAATGCAGGTGCAATCGGCGGTGTGACCGAAAGCTTACGCAAAAAAGGTGTTCCTGCAGTAATCACAACTGACGGCCCGTCGGGTATCAGACTTCTTTCATATTGTTCGCTTATTCCAATCGGAACAGCCTTCGCTTGTTCGTTCGATACAGAGCTTGTAAAAGAGGTTTACACGCTCATAAGCAAAGAAATGAAAGAAAAGGGCAGCGACATTCTTTTAGCCCCCGGTATGAATATACATAGAAGTCCTCTTTGCGGAAGAAACTTTGAATATTTCTCTGAAGACCCCGTGCTTTCAGGTCTTATGGCGGCGGCATCGGTTGAGGGTATTCAGGCGAGTGGCGGCTCGGCTTGTCCCAAGCATTTTGCTTGTAATAACCAAGAAACAAACAGAACTCACAACGATTCGAGAGTATCTGAACGAGCACTTCGTGAAATCTATCTTAAAGGATTTGAAATTTGCATTAAAAAATCAAAGCCAAAGTGCATTATGACCTCGTACAATAAGATTAACGGTGTTTGGGGACACTACCATTACGAGCTTTGCGAGAGAATTCTCCGTCGCGAATGGGGTTATGAGGGTATGGTTATGACGGACTGGTGGATGCGCTCATCAAAGAGCCCCGAATTCCCCGAAATGTGCGACCAAGCGTACCGTGTTCGTGCAGGCGTAAATGTGCTTATGCCCGGCGGTAAGCGTACAGGTAAGCACAAGCCCGACGGCACACTTCTTAAAACCTTTGGCAAAATCGATGGTATCACCTCGGGCGAAATGCAAAGAACAGCAATGTTCGTGCTTAATATGTGCTTGAATTTTATTGATTAAAATACATATAAAAAACGGAGTCAATTGACTCCGTTTTGCTTTATATGTGAGAATTTGTTCACAGTTTATAATTATGTTTCCTCTGCAATTTGTCTAACTCATTGATCTGGTTATATAATCTTGTAGGGGCGATTCACGAATCGCCCGTTTGTAGTTTAATTACACACTTCAGAACGGTCGCTTCATGAAGCGACCCTACATAGTATTGTGTTCTAAATTGGTGAGGTATAAATTTGCGTCGCAGACCCGACATTTTGCACTTTGCATTTCGACAAACCCCAATTTATCGAAATCTTTTGATATTATATCAGTGTTATAACCCATTTCCCCAGCACATAACCTGCAGGCACTAAAAGTGCGGGTAACAAGTTACCAACTCTGATTTTCTTGCCAAAGGTGATATTGATGCCTACGCAGAAAATGAGTGCCGAGCCTATGTATGAAAGATAACCCGTTAATTCTTCGCTTATGAAATTACCTGCGAAGTGAGAAACGAGTGTTATTGCACCCTGATAAACCAGAATCGCAATTGCCGAGCACATTGCACCCACACCATAGGTTGATGCCATAATCACAACGATTACAAAGTCAAGAATTGCTTTTGCGGTGAGCATTGAATAGTCGCCCGTGAGCCCGTCTTGAATTGAGCCCACAATTGCCATTGCACCAACGCAGATAATAAGTGATGTGTTCACAAATCCGTCAACGAATTTATTGTCATTTTCTGCTTTTAAAAGCTTTTTGAGCTTTTCGCCTACTGAATCCATTCTTTTTTCAATGTTTAAGAATTCACCGAAAAGTCCGCCGAGCACAAGTGAAAAAATCAAAAGCATTGTGCCCTGAGTTTCGATTTTGTCGTCATTTACGATTAGCATATCTTGCAATGTGCCCGTAACGCCGATAAAAATAGTTGCAACTCCGCAAGCTGCCATTAAGGTTTTCTGAAATCTTTCGGTAATGCCCTTGTTAAGCAACATTCCGAGTGCACCGCCCAAAATTACCGCAACGGTGTTGATTATTGTTCCAAGACCGAACATTGTTTTCACTCCAAAACAAGAATGAAAAAATTATATCACTTTAGCAAGGTGTGTGCAAGGCTTTAAAATATAAATTCTGAATTTCATTTTTCTCTTGAAATTTACAAAATTTGTGGTAAAATACTGTTGATAAAGAGGGAGTAGCTTACGATCACTCGTGACAACGGCGTCAATACGGCATTTTGCCCGCCTTTGTATTAAATAGCAAGACTCTTACTGCATTTAAAATGTGGTAAGGGCTTTTTTTATGGCCTTTTACCGAAAGAAAAGGAGAAATGAAAATGGAGTTTCTTGAGGAATTTAAAATCCTTTATGAGAATTTTGCATATTTTGATGTGCGAATGCTCATAATGTGGGCTATCGGCGGATTGCTCATTTATCTTGCAATTAAAAAAGAAATGGAGCCTACACTTTTGCTTCCTATGGGCTTTGGTGCAATCCTTGTAAACTTGCCTATTTCAGGTGCTATTACACAATACCGTCTTGGCGAAGAAGTTATTTCTCAGGCGAAATACTTCCAGTTGCTTGAGCAGGGTGTCGAGGGTCTTTCAGTTGAAGAGGGTGCACTTGATGTGCTTTTCAATGCGGGTATCGCAAACGAATTGTTCCCCCTCATTCTTTTCATCGGTATCGGTGCGATGATTGACTTTGGTCCGCTTCTTTCAAACCCCAAGCTTATGATTTTCGGTGCAGCGGCACAGTTCGGTATTTTCTTCACTCTTTGCCTTGCATCAATCTTCTTCCCAATCAACGATGCGGCCTCAATCGCTATTATCGGTGCGGCTGACGGCCCAACATCAATCGTTGTTGCTAATAAGCTCAATTCTCAGTATCTCGGTGCGATTATGGTTGCGGCATATTCATATATGGCTCTTGTTCCCATTATTCAGCCACCCGTAATTAAGCTGCTCACAACAAAGAAAGAGCGTCTTATCCGTATGCCTTATTCACAGACAGAGGTTACAAAGCTCACAAGAATTCTTTTCCCGATTATCATCACAGTAATTGCAGGTCTTGTTGCTCCCGCATCAGTTTCACTTGTTGGTTTCTTGATGTTCGGTAACCTTATTCGTGAGTGCGGAGTGCTCAATTCTCTTTCAGAAACAGCACAGAAGGTACTTGCAAACCTTATTACAATCTTCCTTGGTATCACAATTGCTACAAAGATGCACTATGCATCATTCCTTGATACAGATACACTTCTTATTCTTGGACTTGGTCTTTTCGCATTCATATTTGACACAGCAGGTGGCGTTATGTTTGCAAAGCTTCTCAACATCTTCTTACCTAAGGGCAAAAAGATTAACCCAATGATTGGTGCTGCAGGTATTTCAGCATTCCCAATGTCAGGTCGTATCGTTCATAAAATGGGACTTGCAGAGGACCCACAGAACTTCCTTCTTATGCATTCAATCGGCGTAAATGTTTCAGGTCAGATTGCTTCTGTTATCGCAGGCGGTCTTATCCTCAGTTTCTTTATGTAAGGAGTGGCTAAGATGTTAGAAAATTTGTTTTTCACTTTGATGGCTTTTATGTTTGAGCCTATGAACTTTGTTTACAACCTTAAATATATGGTTATCGGTATGATTTGCATTATCATTGTTATGGGTGTACTTATTCTCATCACAACTGCTCTTAATAAGCTTGTACCGAAGTTTACAAATAAAAAGGATAAAAAATAAACTAATTGCATTTGGTTTTGCCTTCACCTTGAGGGGAAGGGGGACCGCTTGCGGTGGATGAGGTGGTTTTTTATTACGATTGCTTACGCAATCTACACCTCATCAGTCACTTCGTGACAGCTTCTCCTCGAGGAGAAGCCTTTTTGTTTCCGCAACCAAAATTTTCCCTTAATGTAAACTAAAATGTATAGAATTCTCAAAAAAATTCATATAAATTAACATTTGTAATTGCAGATGTTCAAAAAATCTGCTACAATTTATTTAGTATATAAAGTAGGAGGAAAATATGAGAGATTTTATTGAGTATATTGAAACTTCTTGTGCGAAGCTTCCCGATAATCACATCACATATTTATTCAAAAAGAAAATCCTTGACGAAATGACCGAGCGTGCAAACGAAATGACTCACGCGGGTCTTCGTGATGAAAAGGTGCTTGCTGACCTTATGGCAGACGAATATCCCGATTTGCCCGCGCAGTATAAGGTGTGGTCAAAGGAATACAAAAAGAAAAAGCTTGCAAAGACAATGCGTCTTGTAATGGGTATTGGCGGTGTGATTTTCTTCATCGCAATGTTCATTGCTTACTTTGAAGTAAGCAAGGCAACGGGTGCATGGGGCAAAACCTGGCTTATTATCGTTGGCGGAATTTTCGCAATGATTATTTTCTACACAAGCTTCGGCATAAAAAGAATTTGCCGTATGCGCAGAGTTTTTCACCCGATTGCAAGATTTTTAATTGCCGTGTGTGTAATGCTCTTTACGGTGTTTATGTTCCTTTTCTGGCTCATAATGATTCCCGAGCTTACATTCTGGCCTATACTTATGGTTGGTATAATACTTATGTTACTCGCGGATATTGTTTTTGCATTCGCAACAAAGCAGAAATTCCGCACCGTTTCAACCTTTGTTTATATGCCCGTAATTTCAACAATGCTTTATATTATTCTTGCGGCTTACGATGTAATCGGCTGGGTTACCGGTTGGCCCGTAATTCTTCTTGGTCTTCTTGCTGACTTAATCGGTATTATCTGCATTGCAGTTGGCAACGCAAAATATTTTATGTATAAGAAGGAGGATGATGAATAATGAAACGCAGACTTAATGCAGAGCTTTGGGATAAGATGCACTATCTTTTCCGCGATTTTAATGACAGAATGGTTCATGTTGAAATGAACTATGATTTTGAAATCGACATTGAAGCCTTAAAAACCGTTATTATTTGTGCATTTGAAAAAGTGCCCGTTCTCCACTCAAAATTTGTTGACACCAAGCTTTCAACTCATTGGGAGGTTATGCCCTATGATGTTGATGATGTGCTCACGGTTGCATATCCCGAAAATGTGGAGGAGGCAGTTGAGGAATTTCTCACACAGTACATTGCCCCTGATTCTCATATTCAGATGAAGCTTGCTCTTTTCATCAAAGACGGCAAAAGCACACTCTGTATGGTTGAAAACCATATGTGTATGGACGGTGGCGACCTTAAATATTTCCTTAAGGCGTTCTGTGAGAATTACAGCAACTATGTTGAAAAGGGAAAAAGCCCAATCGAGTTCAGAACAGGCTCTCGCTCATATGACGAGGTTTATTCGGGTTATTCAAAAACCGAATCGGGCGTTGCAAAACGACTTTTCAAGAATATCAATGCAAGGGATAAGCATAAATTCCCGCTTACTCCCAACAATATCCGCGATAAATCTTTTATTGCAAGAAGAAAGCTTAAAGAAAATGTGCTCGCAGGTCTTAAAGCAAAGGGCAAGGAATACGGCGCAACTGTCAACGAAATGTTGCTTGCGGCAGATTTTTACAGCGTTTATGAGTTGGCAGGTTATCCTGCAAGCGACAAGGTTATGATTTCAAGTGCAATTGACCTTCGTCGTCATATGGACAGCGTTGAGGATAAAGGCTTTACAAATCATACCGCTTGGATGCAGTGCGCAATCCCCGAACGCGGTAGGGATATTTTTGAAACAGTAAAATATGTTGTGCGCAGTTCAAACAGATTTAAGAAAGATAAGTTTATGGGTCTTTACGGACTTCCACTTCTTAATCTCGGCTACAACATTATGCCACACGCGGCAAGTGAAGAGATTATCAAAATCGGTTACTCAAATCCATATATGGCAATGAGCAATATTGGTATTCTCAAGGGCGAGGATTTTGCTCTCGCAGGCAATGAGCCCACAGATGCGTTTATGTCGGGTGCGGTTAAATACAAGCCGTATATTCTTCTCACCGCAACAACCTATAAGGGTATTATCACTCTTTCAATGTGTGTGCGTGGTAATGATGAGGACAAAAAGATTGTTGAAAAATTCTTCGATTTGATGGAGAAAAATATTGAAACATTGATTGTTGGTTAAAAAAGGAGCTTCGGCTCCTTTTTTTAATCAACAATTTTTATATAATCTGTGGACTTTTGTGTTTTTTGGTGGTATTATTAAAATAAGTATAAGTATATGTGGAATTATGTCATTTTCAGGAGGCTTTTTATGAGAGTATTGAGAATTACGGTTACGGCAATATTTATAGTTGTCTCAGTAATTTTTTCTATCTTTTATATAGGCGAGAAACTTAATACGGATACAACCGTACCGATTATTAAAATTGACGAACAGTTGCTCGAAGTAAGCTTTGATGCAGATGACGCCGAGCTTTTAAAGGGTGTTACGGCTTATGACGGTAAAGATGGTGAACTGACCGACAGGATAATTGTTCAGTCCGTTTCAAAATTTATTGACGATGGTATTTGCAAGGTTACTTATGCAGTGTGTGACAGTAATAACAATGTTTCAACTGCTACAAGAAAAATACAGTATAAGGATTATGTTTCACCGCGTTTTTCAATGTCAAGGTCGACCTGTTATTCAATTTATGAGGGAGTAAGTATCTCTCAAGCTATTCAGGCTTATGATTGCATAGACGGAGATATTTCACGAAGCATAATTGTTACATCAGAAGATTTTACAAGCTCTGTTGCCGGCGTTTTTAAACTTGATGTTTCTGTAACAAACAGTAAAGGTGACACATCTATAATAAATATTCCGCTTGTAGTTGAAGACAGGAATATTTCAGCACCTGAAATTGAGTTAAAGGAATATCTTGTTTATACAGGAGTTGGAAAATCAGTTGATTTTTCAGAATATCTTGTAAGGGCAGAAGATTATTTGGGAGCTGACATCACATCTTCGGTCAGAATTGAAGAAAATGTCGATTTTTCAACCCCAGGAACATACAGTGTTCACTATTATGTGGCAGATTATAAGGGTGTACAGGGACACACTATACTTAATGTTATTGTAGGTTAGTTTTATGGATATTTTTAAATACAAAATTGAATTACATAGTATTTTGCGGGACCTTATAAAAAATGCCTGGGTAATTTTTATGGCGGCGCTTATTGGTCTTATGGGTGTTTTTATAGCCACAAGAAGTGTCTATACACCTGAATATACAGCAAGCGCAACTCTTGTGGTAAATGCAAAAAGCTCCTCGACGGGCTCGTATTCTCTGTTTTCTGTTTCAGTTGAAATGACAGAGATTATTGCGAGAGTGCTTGTAGAACCTTCCGTTAAAAGCAAGGCAAATGAAATTACAGGCGCTGAAAGCTTTGACGGCAAATTGGAAGCCTTAGTGCACGATGGCACAAATTTTATAAGTCTAAAAGTAGCAAGTGAAAGTCCGCAGAAATCATATGAGCTTCTTTGCGCAGTCATTGAGGCATATCCCCAGATTTCTGAAAGCGTTTTCGACAATGTTGTTATCAGTGTGTTGAGTATGCCTGAGGTTCCTCACGAGCCATCAAACAGTGTTTCAACTGTAAATCGTCTTCTTGTGGCGGCAGTCTGCGCCTTGGTTGTGGCAGGCATTATTGTGGTTTTATCAGTTGTTCGTGACACAGTAAAAAATGAGGACGACTTCAAAAATAAGGTTGATGTAAAGCTTCTGGGAACTGTTCCCCATGAGAAAAAGCAACTCAGCATTAAAGACCGTTTGAAAAAAAACAAAAAAGCGTTGCTCATTCACAACAATGCATTTATAAGTCTTAAATTTGTAGAGAATTATCATAAAATCTCTGCAAAGCTTGAACATATAAAGCGCCGTAACGGTTCAAAGGTGTTTGCTGTTACAAGCGTTGCCGAGAATGAAGGTAAGTCAACAATAGCTTCAAATATTGCAATTTCATTGGCAGACCGCGGTCACAGAGTAATTCTTGTTGACATAGACTGTAAAAAACCGGCTCTTTATAAAATCTTCGACAAAAAGTACAGTGAAAAGTCTGAGTTCAGCAGTCTTATGAACGGAACACTCAAAAGCAGTGATTTTCAATTGAGAAGATACAAGTATACATCTCTTTATCTTGCCCTTAATACTGCACCTTGCGATAATTATAACGAATGGATAGAAAACGGAAAATTGTCTCTTGTGATTGATGCTTTCAGTGAGCAGGTTGATTATGTGATTCTCGATACGGCACCTTTGTATGTTGACGCTTATGTTACGGATATGGTGAAGATTGCCGATGAAGCCGTTGTGGTTGTCAGAACGGACACTGCATATACCGCGGCAATAAACGATGCTGTTGCAACTATTGAAGATGTGGGCGGAAAACTTGCAGGTTGCGTACTCAATGACATTTATCCTGAATTCTCTTTTTTCAGAATGAAGGGTGCGGATGAAGGCGGATATTATTATGGCAAGCGCTATGGTAAATATGGTAAGTATGGTAAATATGGAAAATATGAAAAATACAGTAAGTATGCAAGCCCTTATATGAGCGAATATTCAGATGACGAAGATTATTCTAATTGAAAATAAAGGAATGTTTTATGGAACAGACAGGAAATAAAAACAAATCATATTCAGAGACAGATAAAGGCATTGAGATAAACCTGAGCGAAATTATAAAAGGCGCTAGAAAACTTGGTGTGCTTTGCATTGTGCTTGCGCTTCTTTTTGGCGGAGTAGTTTTCGTAAAAGAATACACAAGCTATGTGCCTAAATATACCGCACAGGCGACTTTTACTGTCAGCACTCAGAATGCTTCTTCGTCAATGGGTGGAGTATCAGTTTATTCTTTCTACTATGACTCCGCAACTGCAAATCAGCTGACAGAAACATTCCCGCTTATTCTTTCAAGTAATCTGCTTCAGGATGCCGTTTGTGAAGATTTGGATATTACAAGGCTCCCCGCAACGTTGAGTGCAACGGCGGTAGAGGGTTCAAATATGTTTACTCTTTCAGCTACGGGCACAAATCCTCAGATGACCTATGATGTGCTCAATTCGGTAATTGAAAATTATCCGTCGGTTGCTAAATATGCGGTGGGTAATATTAAATTTGAAATAATCACAAGCCCCATTGTTCCCACAGAGCCGTCAAACACTATGGATTATATGAAAGATGTGGCTATGGCGGCGTTAAATGGCTTTGCCTTGGGATGCGGAATTATTATTTTATATGCTTATCTGAGAAAGACTGTTCAACGCAAGTCGGATGTAAAAGAAAAATTGGGATATGAAGCTATCGGTACAATTCCTCATGTTGTTTTTAAGAAACACACAAGAAGTGTTGACCGCGCGGTGCTTTATACTAACGGAAAAATTGATGTAGCCTTCCGCGAGTCGTTCAGGGTGTTTAGAAATGTTTTCAATAACGCTTTGAATGGTGACAAAGTTATTATCGGTACAAGTACTGCTCCCGGAGAAGGCAAAACAACTGCTGTTACAAATCTTGCTTTGGCGTTGTCGGATTATGGCAAAAAAGTACTTCTTGTTGACGGTGACCTTCGTAACCCAAGTGTAGCGGCGCTTCTGGGAATAAATCCCGATTGCCTTGAATATGAGACTGTAACTACAGAATACAAAATTGCTTTTCTCAGAAATTACGGAATTTACTTTATGATTTTCAATACTGAAAACGGAAAACATTTTAAATATATGAACTCTGTTTATGCAAAAGAGGTTTTTGATTCTGTAAAAGACGATTTCGATGTAGTCCTTGTTGACACGCCACCCTGCGGACTTGTTTCTGACGCACTTTTCTTTGCTCAGGCGGCGGATGCGGCATTTTATGTAGTTCTTCAGGACACAGTAAGAATTTCAAAAATCCAGAGTGGTTTGAATAACCTTATGTCAACCGATATTAAAATTCTCGGTTGTGTGCTCAACGGGGTTGAAACTGCACATTCGAGTTATGGTTACGGCTACAAATCTTATGGATATGGCTACGGTTATGGTTACGGCAAAAAGAAAAAACACAGAAGGTAAATAATGAAGAGAAACGAAGATTTTGGAAAAATACTGCGAAATATGGCGGTCGAATGGCGGTGGATATTTTCTTATGTGAGAAAATACAAGTTCGCTATGTTTCTCTATGTCTTTTTAGGGTTAGTGGCTACGGCTATGTCGTTGGGAGTTACCATTGCGGCAAAATACCTTATAGATGCGGTTGTTGGCAGAGAAAATGAAACGATTTTATTATATGGCGTGCTTGCAATAGGCCTTGCTGTATTTCAACATGTTTTTCAGGCGTTAACCTCTTATGTTACTGCTTCGGTTAGCAGTCGCACAAGCAATGAAATAAGAGAGGATATTTTTTCTCATGTTGTGAGTGCCGAGTGGGAAGATATTTCACGCTTTCATTCGGGCGATTTGCTGAATCGTCTTGAAAGTGATGTGCAGACAATTTCAAGTGCGGTGATTACCTTTATACCCAATGTGATTACCCGTACAGTTCAGTTTTTGGGCGCTTTGGCAATTGTGTTATATTATGACAAGACAATGGCACTGATTGCCCTTGCGAGTGCGCCATTGCTCTTCTTTTCTTCAAGATTTCTCATTAAAACCATAAGAAAATACAGCAAGCAGAGTCGCGAACTTAACGGTAAAATTTTATCATATTCAGAAGAATCCGTGCAAAATCTTTTGACTATCAAGGCGTTTGACCTTACAAAAGATTATATAAATAATTTTAGGACAGTTCTTGAAAGTTATCGAAATACGAAGCTTTCTTATGATAAATTCAGCATTTTAATGACACTTTGTCTGTCTCTTTCAGGACTTGTTGTGTCATACGGTTGCTACGGCTGGGGTGTTTACAGACTTTGGCAAGGCGCAATCACGTTTGGCACAATGACCTTGTTTATTCAACTTTCGGGACTTCTGACATCGTCTTTCAGCTCGTTGGCATCTCTTGTTCCGAATGCAATTTCTATCGCCACTTCGGCGGGCAGGGTAATGGAGCTTACTGCCATAGCAAAGGAAGAAGATAAAGAGAAAGAAAAAGCAATCAGAATTCTTGAAAAATCAAAGAATACGGGCGTAAGTGTTTCTTTAAACGATGTTTCCTTCAAATATAAGGACGGCGAAGAAAATGTTATTCACAATGCGACCTTTAAGGTGAACTCGGGCGAAACAGTTGCGCTTGTAGGACCGTCGGGAGAGGGTAAAACCACACTCTTAAAACTTTTTCTTGGGATTTTATCTGCCACCAAGGGTGAAATATGGCTTGAAGCTTCTGATGGCGAGAAAATCAATGTTTCTGACAGTACACGTCGTTTTTGTTCGTATGTTCCTCAGGGGATTAACATATTTTCGGGCACTATCAGAGAAAATCTTGTTGCAGTCAAGCCTGACGCCACCGATGAAGAGTTATATAATGTAATAGAGGCGGCGGCACTTACAGAACTTGTGAATTCTTTGCCGCAGGGGCTTGATACCTCCGTTACCGAGCAAGGAAATAACTTTTCGCAAGGTCAGTTGCAGAGGATTGCAATTGCAAGAGCGCTTTTAAAGGATGCAATGCTTCTTTTAATGGACGAAGCTACTTCTGCTCTTGACGCAGAAACAGAAAAGAGAGTTCTTGAAAACATAATGATTGCAAATCCGTCGAAAATCTGTATTTTTACTACTCACCGCGAGAGTATGCTTAAATACTGTGATAGAATTTTTAAGGTTGAGAGTGACGGCGGTATTACAGAGAATTCAGTTATAAATTAAAACTTAATATACAAAAAGTAAACAGTTTTTTGTATAAAGTGACAAGGCGATTACCTTGACATAAATGAAATTTGGGTGTACAATAAACTGATTAAATATTTTAAAAAATGAACACATTTCCTGCCAAGCGTCAATTTTTAATTGATGCAGGCGAAGAGAGAGGAGAACTGTTTATGAAAAAATTAATAAAAGGAAAAGGTTTGCAAAAAGCAACGGCGATTTTGCTGACAGCGGTAATGGTGCTGTCGGTCTTTGCTGTTTTACCCGCTGATTTGTTTAAGGCGAGTGCGGCAGAGGTGACATTTGATGACCGTATGGAGCTGGACTTCAATAACAACTGGAAGTTCCAGCTTGGCAATGATTCAAGTGCTTATTTAAAGGCTTACGACGATTCAGCTTGGGAAACCGTTGAGTTGCCTCATGATTTCAGTATTTCGCAGGATTTCTTTTCAAGCGGAGTAGAAGCTGAAAGTGGTAACTTGCCCGGTGGTACAGGCTGGTACAGAAAGACATTCACCATGCCGGCAGCTTGCAGAGATAAGTCAGTTATTCTTAACTTTGACGGTTCATATAAGGATACATATGTATATGTTAACGGAACTCTTGTAGGCGAAAACCACTATGGTTACAATAGTTTCTCTTTTGATATTACTGATTACCTCGTATGTAACGGCACAACTGCGAATATCATTGCAGTAAAGGTTGAACATCAGCTTCCGTCAAGCCGTTGGTATTCAGGTTCAGGTATTTATCGTGATGTTACAATGACAATCGTGAATCCGGTTCACGTTGACCTTTACGGTACTTATGTAACAACACCTAACCTTGAAAGTTCAAATGGTGCAGATGGTACTGTTAATGCAGAGATTACTCTTACAAATTCAGATGTTGACAAGGCAGTAACAGTTACTGCACAAATCCTTGACGCCTCAGGTGCCGAGGTGGGTACTGCTGCGTCCGCAGAGGTTACTGCTATTGCAGGAGAAAAGACGGACGTAACGCTCACTCCTTCACTTGAAAATCCTACTCTCTGGAATTCTTGGGATTTGGGCTCGCCATACCTTTACACACTTCGCACAACAGTTTCAGAAAACGGTACTGTAATTGATACTTATGATACAGAATATGGTTATCGTTGGTTTGAATGGAATGCAGACACAGGTTTCTCTCTCAATGGCAAGAACGTTAAATTAGAAGGCGTTTGTATGCACCACGACCAGGGTGCTCTCGGCGCTTCTCAGGAATATGATGCAATTTATCGTCAGGTAATGATTCTGAAGGATATGGGTTGTAACACAATCCGTACTTCTCACGGTTCACCATCCGACGTATTTATGGATATCTGTAATGAGATGGGTATGCTCGTTATGGACGAATTCTTTGACGGATGGGATACCGCAAAGAATAGTAACACAAACGACTTCAGTGTATATTTTGATGAAGTAATTGACACAGCAACAAACGGTATCCTTAATGCAGAGGCAGACCAGATGTGGTACGAATTTGTTGTTACACAGACAGTTAAGCGTGACCGTAACGACCCATCAAATGTAATCTGGGACGTTGGTAACGAGCTTAATGAAGGTGCTTCAACTGGTGATTTCACAACAATCGCACAGAATATGCAGACAATAATTGATGAGCTTGACCCTACAAGACCTATTTGTCAGGGTAACAACGGCCCCGGAGATAGTGCTAAAGCAGCTGTTGATGGATTTATGGATGTTATCGGTGGTAACTATAATACTGCTGACTGGATTAGTCTTATGACAGGCAATAGTGACAGTCGTGCAGATATGCCATACGTTGGAACAGAAACAGCTTCTGCAATAACAACCCGTGGTCATTACAGCAATGCTTATTACAATTCAGTTCTTACAATGACAGGTGCAGCTGACTCTAACTACGATATCAATGCTTATGATACAGGTAAGGTGTCTTGGGGTCAGGTAGCTGCAGCAGCTTGGTATAATACAATTATTTATGACTGGAACTCAGGTGAATATGTATGGACAGGCTTCGACTATATTGGTGAGCCTACTCCATATAACAATACAACAGGTAATGGTGGTGCAGGTTCTCCTGTTTCATCATACTTCGGTATTATTGATACAGCAGGTTTTGCAAAGGATACATACTATCTCTACAGAAGTATGTGGAATGAACATTCAACAACTCTTCACCTTGTTCCCGGAACATGGGATTCAAGTGAGCTTTATGTTGATAGTAGCGGATATGTTGATGTAGCAGTTTACAGTAATGCTGCAAGAATTGAGCTTCTTGGTGATGGAAATGTGATTGCATCTGCAACGGTATCATATACAACAACTGATGCAGGTCATAAATATCCAACATGGACAGAAACAACAAGCAACTCAAATGTAACTACAGACGAGTTCTACACAGGTGATGGTAACGATTTCTACTCACAGTTCCACGTTAATCATTCAGCTTTCAGTGAAATTTCAGTTAAAGCTTATGATGCAGACGGAAATGAAATCACTGATACAGTAGGTACAAAAGAAATTTCAGCAGTTACAGCAACAAAGATTGTTCCAACAACTTGGGCTGCTGCAAATACAACTTACACTGCTGACGGTGACAGCTTCATATATATTGAATACACAGCACAGGATGCTGACGGAAACTTTGACAGCACATATAACGGAACACTTGATATCACATTAAATGGTAATGAGGCTGTATTCGTTGGTGTTGACAACGGTGATCCGGTTGCAACACAGAAATTCCAGCAGTCTTCAGTATTCACAGGTGAAAATACTGTTCAGGTACAGATGTTTAACGGTAAGGCTCTTGTTGTTCTTCGTACAAATGAAGAGGTTGGTGATGTAGAAATCACAGCAACTGCAACAGATGCTTCTGTAGATGGCATCACCTTCACAACAGTTGCTGAAGATGCTGCAAAGGGCGAAGACCTTGACGAATTTGAAGAAGCAATGCCACAGCCCGAAAATCTTGTATATGAACCAACAATTTATGATGAATACGATATCCTTAAGGGTAAAATTCTTAACGACGGTTCAAGCTCTCTTGAAGCTGATTATACACTTTATTCAGCAAATCCTGACGGAACAACAGTAACAAATATGGATATTCCTGACGGTTGGTACATCATCACAGGTACTGACGACAACACAGGTACATATTCAAGCGGTGTATTGACACACGAAACACATTCATCAGGTGGTTTCGTTTCTGACGGTTCAACGGGTGTTCCTGCAGCAGATTCAGATGCCTGGTATTTTGAAAAAGTGTCCAGCGGTAAATACTATATTTACTATGAAGATGCTAATGGTGATAAGCAGTACCTTACAATCAGTAATAACCAGATATATGTTTCAACAGCACCTTATACATTGAATGTAACTACTGACACAGCAGGTAATGTTACAATCGGCTTCGGTTCAACATTACTTAACTACAGTGGTAGCACAAGTCAGCAGGTATATTATTACTCAACAGGTACAAATCTCAAGCTTTACTATGTTGATGAATCAGGCGACGGCAGTTCAAATGTAACTACAACAACTACATATACAATTGAAGGTCAGGTTACAGATTCAACTGAACTCAGTTCTCTTGAAGATGGTTGGTATATACTTAAGGGCGCAGGTTGGGGAAATGTCTCAACAGGTGCAATTACTCATACTGCTCATTCTTCTGGTGGTTTGCAGACTGACGGAACAAGTGCAACTGCAACACCAACTACAACTGACAATGTAATGTGGTACTTTGAGAAGCAGTCAAGCGGAGCATATTACATTTACTATCTCAACGATAGTGGTGTAAAGCAATATATGACTCTTTCATCAAGTACAATTTCTATCAGTACATCTCCACAAGAACTTACTGTTGCAGCTTCAGGCTCAACAATTACAATCGGCGCTTCAAACGGATATTATGTTGACTTCTGCGGTAACGAAAATTGTGCACAGCATGTTGCAACTTGGTCTTCAGGTACATCAATCTATGTATATAAGGTTAATGAAGAAACCGTAAGTGGTGGTGCAACATCAACCACAACTGTTACACAGGTAACAGACACAAGTAGTCTTGACGGCGAATACATTATCACAGGTTCTGACGACCAGGGTGCTTACACTTATGGTGCAACTACACATACATTAAAGTCAGGCGGTCTTACTCCATCAAACACAACAGCTCCATTTACAGCTGACGAAAATAATACATGGATTATTGAGCCGACAGGTGACGGATATTACTACATTTACTATACAGAAAATGGCACTAACTATTATATTGTTATTACTGATGGTAATGTAACAACATCAACTACAGCCACAAAGCTTACAATTACAAGCAACGGCGGTACAGCAGTTATCGGTGACTCAACAAACACATATCAGCTCAACTACTACGGTAACTCATCAAGCGTTATCAGTGAGTGGAATCCAGGTACAGCAATAACATTCTATAAGGTTGAAACTGTTACAACATCAGCAGACGGTGTTACAATGTGGTTGCCAAGTGCAACAACTGAGGTTGCTTCTCCTGTTGAAAACGGCGAATATGTTATTTACAACAACAACTATATCGCAGGTCTTGAAACAGCAACAAGCGGTTCATACACAGGTTTTGAAAGAGTTGCTGAAACACCATCAAACGATGTGATTACAACACTTAAAGCATATGCTTATACATTCACTCTTGTTGACGGTACAACAAATCAGTATTACATTCAGAACAGTGAAGGTAAGTACATTACAATGGGTTCAGGTAACGGTACGGTTACATTAAGTGACACAGCAGTTGCTCTTACTGTTTACGGTAACTCGGACGGCACAGTAGTTATCTACAACGGCTCTTATGTATTTGATAACTTCCAGGATGCAAACAATATGTTCTCTTGTTGGTCTTCAACATATTCAAGTGCAAGCGCAAACCAGAAGATGGCTCTTTACAAGAACGAAAACTCAAGCGTAGTGGATGATGTTCCTGCTGAAAAGATAGACCTTTATAATGCTCTTGTAGAGGGTATTCAGCACGCTCCCGGTACATATTCAACCGCAAGCTATAATGCGCTCTTCACAGCACTTGAGGAAGGCTATGCAGTTCTTGAAAACGAAAGTGCAACAGCAGATGAGATTGCAAACGCAACAACTGCAATTAATGAGGCTATTGCAGGGCTCACAATCGAATATAAATATATGCCCTCTACTCTTTATAAGTATGGCTACGTTCCCGAATCGGACACACCTTATAATGATGGTGGTAATTTATTCAACACTCAGACTTATGCATCAATGGAGGCGATTATCAGAGCAGATGATAATCTTGTTTCACAGATTAAGACTGCGATTGACTATGACGGAACAAACGGCACAACATGGCTTGACGGTGAAGCTGATACTGCTCTTGATACAGCAATCACAGCCTATGCACAGATTTATTCACTTTCATTCACGGGTGCTCCGATAGCAGGGTTGAGCAGTGTTTCTGATTTCCAGAAAACATCATGGAACGTGTGGACAAAGACCGATACTCAGGGTGCAACGGAAACAGGTGACGAGGGTGCTTCCGTTCAAGGTCTTTTCAGTGCATTACTCGTTGACGGAGTTCCAACAGACCATGCAGATTACAGCGAGCTTCCATACGGAAATGTTGTTGACAGCAGAGAATCATTTAATACCAGTGCAGGTATTTCACTCACAATAACAGCTAATGGAGCAGAAACTACTATTGATGCTCTTCCCGCACTTCAGGGTATTAGCGTTCACATCAACGACTTGTTCGCAAAAGAAGAAGTGCTTGTTGACGAAACAGATGCAACTCAGGGCTATTCAAAGTTCTATTGGGATTTGAGCTTCCCGCTTGTTACAACCACTAACGAATATGGTATCAACACATTCAGATATTCAAGTAGCAGTACGGAATATGTATTCCAGGCTGACTTTGATGATGATACTAATACAGCAACAGCACAGCTTACTCCCGTTGAAGAGTGGTCAATCAATCGCGACAGTAAGGGAACGGGTATAGGCTTCTTCCCGTTCAACTATCAGAGTGGTACAACTACATATACGGGTGAAAATGCGATTTATCACTACGCATTCAACTTCAATACAGATTTCTATATTCCAAGCTCAGGCACTTATGCTGACGGCGAAGATGTTATCTTCAACTTCTCCGGTGACGACGACGTTTTAGTTTACATTGACGGTGTTCTTGTGCTTGATAACGGTGGTCTTCACGGTGCACGTGCGGCAAGCATCAACTTTACAGATGCTACGGTTTCATATCAGTATGCAATGGATGTAACAAGCGGTGTTGTTGAAAGCACAACTGAAAATGCAGTAACCTATGCTTACGGTGATGCAAATACAACAGCAAACGCTGATGAGCTTGCAGCCCTTGAAAAACTTAATGAGGTACGAACAGACGGTGAGTATCATACCTTCAGCTTCTATTATATTGAGCGTGGTTCAACAGACTCTAACTGCGAAATCGAGTTCAACTTGCAGCAGGCCTCAGAGCACGTTCTTCTTAACGACCAGACATTAGTTCTTGACTATGGTCTTCCCGTTGAATATTACTATGTTCAGAGCAACGATACAATCACAGAAGAAGGTAAGGCTGCAACTATTGAATATCTTGGTATTCTTGATGCTAATGTGGAGGTAAATTCAGTTGTTACCTTCTCTGACCCCGAAAATCTTTCAAAGACATTTGCTAATGACGGCAACACTCTTGAAGTCAGCGGACTTAAATACGGTACTGCCAATATGACAAAAGACGGTTATATAACATATGAACCGACAACCTTGCAGATGACGGGTCGTGACTTCTTCTACTTCTGCGCATCAATCACAAATGACCCGACTTATGCTTCTGATACGATTTATTATCAGTATGAGCGTATCAACTTTATTCCTGCTACAACTATTTATTATGAAGATAACTATGGTTACGGAATATCCTTTGTTGACGGCACAACAACTGACGGCTCTGACTACGGCAAGTGGCAGACAGTCGGCGATGAGAGCTTGTTTGTAGATGCAATGCAGGCGGCAGACCTTTCGGGTGACAGTACCGCAAATCCATACGGAAATGACCCGATTTATGCTTCTGCTGACGAGAACGATACAAAGGATTACACACAATTCAGCGGTTTCTCTGCACAAATGGTAACCGTAAACGCCAATAACAACACAAAGAACGGCGGCACAAATCCCACAGTTGAATTTGAATTCACAGGTACGGGCTTTGACGTAATCAGTGTGACAGATAACACAACAGGCGTTTTCTATGTTGAAATCTTCGACGAAAACGGCGACAGAGTAGGCAAGAGAAGAGTAGTTGATACTTACTATGGCTATTCCTACGGTCAGATTTATCTTGATGCAGACGGAAATAACACTCTTGAGGTGACAGACACCCCTGCATACAAGACAAATGACGGCCACGCAACAACAACCGTAACCTATTATGCGGTTGACGGTACAACAATCTCAACGAATGTTACATATCTTGACGTTTCAGGTAACGGCTACACCGAAACTCCCACATATTATGATGCAGACGGTAATATTACTGAAACAGAAACCGAAAATCCCGCTTATGCTTATGCTTATGCATTCGGCTGGATTGAGAGTGCAGATACAGTAGGACTTTATCAAATCCCTGTTATCAAGATTAACGACCTTGACTACGGTACATATTCAGTAGTTATTACTCCTATGTACACTGCGATGTTTGACCATAGTTTTGAAGACGAAAATCAAGACGGAGTAGATGATACAAATTGCTTTAATCTTTATGTTGACGCTATCCGTATTTACGACCCCGCAGGCAAGGATGACGACATTGAAGACCAGTTTATTCTTCAGGCATACAAGGATGATGATGAATCATATCCCAACTACGTTGAGCTTAAAGATATGCTGATTGGTGCTGACTCGCTTTCAAAGGATGCAGCAACACAGGGCGTAATCTTTATCGACGGTATTGCGGCTCTTGACAATGACCTTGAAAAGTACAAGCTTGCAGGTCCTAATAATGAGCTTTATCTCGCAAAAGACCAGGCGGTTGCTTTTGAAATCTGGGCAAGCCAGGTTCCCGACGAGGTTCAGCTTGGCATTAAGAGTGTTCAGGGAACACCAACCTTTAAGCTTACTTATGGTGAAAATTCGGGAGAAAAGGTTGTAAACTCTGCAACTGAAATGAACTATGTTCTTAATAGTTTCTTGCCCGATGGCGGAAAGCTTACATGGTCAGCAGTTGTGGTTGACGGCGTACCCTATTATAAGACTGACACGGTTGTAATTCAGAACAGTTCTGTTGACGACAGTATTCTTTCTATTACAAGTATGAAGTGGACATTTACAGGCGTTGGACAGTATGGTCACTATGAAGTTACAACAAACGAAGAAGTTCAGAATCTTAACCTTATGTCAACAGATGCTACTATCGTTAATGCTTATTCAATGATGGCGGCACGTAATGAGGATACAGATGACGGCGCAGAAGATGTTGTTCCCGAAACTCCTGAAACTCCCGTTACACCTGAAACTCCCGTTGTTCCCGATGCTTCGGATGATGATGTAACAGATAACGAAGAGGTTAAGGACAACAACGCAGACGAAAATACAAACAATAACACAAATTCAAACGCAAACACAAATACAAATGTAAATACTGATACAGATTCAGACACCGAAAACCAGGTAGTTGTAAATGAACCCATTACAGTGACTGTTACAACCTCAACGGATGTTACTGAGCTTATTATTCGTGACGAAAAAGGCAATGTGATTACTCCCGAAGAACTTGAATGTGTAATCGAAACAATCGATAACAAAGAGGTTAAGGTGTGGACAATCACACTCGCTGAGTCTGAAAGCGGTACTTACACATATTCTGTTATCGGAGAATTCGAGGACGGTACAGTTGAAGAACAAGAAGAAATTACTATTACTGTTACCGCTCCCGAAGAGGACGAGGGCTTCTTTGCAAAGCTTGCAGGATTTTTTGCAGATATTGTTGAATTCTTTAAAAACCTTATTGCAAAAATAGATATTGCTTGAAAAATCTGGAATTGAGGAGGAAATGACAATGAAAAAACCATATATAAAACCACAAATTGCATTTGAATCATTCCAGCTTTCAACAAGCATCGCTGCGAGCTGTGCTCTTTTGGGAACTAACTCGGCACAGTATGTGTGTCCGGTTGAAGACCCCGATTCAGGATTTATGCTTTTCGCAGAGGACATAACCTCTCCCTGCGATACAGCTCCAATGGGCGGTAACGACAGTATTTGCTATGATGTTCCCTTAGAAAACTGGAACGTATTCTCGTCATAAATAAAAATTCGCGGAGTTCGTCATGCTATGGTGAACTCCGCACTTTTTAGGTGACTATTATGAAGAAAACAAAAATATTTTCACTTATATTATCTATAATCCTTATTTTGTCTTTTAGTTCTTGCAAACCGCAGGAAGAAAATCCCGACACCTCACTTGATAATGCAGATGAAACCCAGATTTCTGTTGCAACTGAAGAAGTCGAGGTAAGCGAAATTGCGGGTTATGAGGCACAGACAAGTGAGAATTCTCAAATCGGAATAATCGTTGATAGTTGGCTCAAAGTTATAAGTATTGGCGAGCGTGACGGGGCTTTAAGTGTGCTTGTGCGAAATACTGCGGATTTTGATGTGCAGTATGCGGTTTTAAGCGTGGTTTGTGACGGCAAAACGCTTAAATTTCCAATGACTACGCTTACTGCGGGCTCAAATGCGGTTCTCACTTGTGAAACCGATGTGAAATTTGAGAAAGAAGCACAATATTATAGTTGGAAAATAAGCGATAAAGTAATTTTTGAAGAAAAACTTTCACTTTATCCTGAAATTTTTGAAATTGAGGGCGCGGACGGTATTCTTTCAGTTAAGAATATTTCAGGCAAAAATATTGACGGCAAAATCTATGTTTATTATAAAACTGTAACTGACGGAATTTACGCCGAGGGCACAACTTACAGAATTTGCATTGAGGGGCTTAAAAAAGGCGAAAAAATACAGATTTCTGCCGAGCATTTCAAAAAGGACACCAGTAAGGTGATGTTTGTAACCTATGTTCAGTAAAAAATATAAGTTTTTTGATACGGTTATAGAGGTGTTTACTCCCGAAGAAATTCGCGATGAAGCGCCTTATAAGGATTTTTTAACCGATTGCGAGTCTGACTGCACCGTAAAATTTGAATATGCAGATGTTCTTCCGTCAATTCCCGAAAATGCTGCTACGGATAGCGAAGTAACATTTTTCGCAGAGAATGACAAGAGTCTTTGCTGGTACAGAAATCATGGCAAAGAGGGATATTTTGCTTTTAGAAAAGGTGAGAGGAATTCTCAACAGGTGCAGGTGCTCCGCGAATATGAAGGCAAACTTTGGAATGGGATAATCTTCAATCTTATGGGCTTTGAAGAACTTATGGCAGGAAACAACTGCGCGGTGCTTCACGCTTCAATGATTGAAAAAAACGATAAAACAATACTTTTTACTGCTCCCTGTGGCACGGGAAAATCTACGCAAGCAGAGCTTTGGCGAAAATATGCGGGTGCGGTGGTTGTCAATGGTGACAAGGCACTTGTGAAAAATGATAACGGAAATATTATAGCGGGGGGCTTGGCTTTTTCAGGCTCGTCAGATATATGTAAAAATATTTCTGCACCTTTAACAGCCGTAGTTTGTCTCGGTCAGGCAAAAGAAAATAAAATCAGAAAAATGAGTAAAAGTGAGGCTTTTGTGGCGCTTATGCAGGGTAATTACCGTTCTGCAATGGGAAATTCGGCGTCGCAAAAGGTAACAGATGTTATAGAAAATATTTGCAGAAGCGTTTCGGTTTATAAGCTTGACTGCTTGCCCGACAAATCTGCGGTTGAATGTCTTGAAAAGGAATTGGGGCTATGAGTACAGAGCCAAAATTATCGAGCTATCTTCACGGTAAGGCAATTGAAAACGGAACGGCACTTTCGGGCACCTTTGAATTGACCTCACGGTGTAATTTCAGATGTAAAATGTGCTATGTTCATGAGGAGTGCAACAAAACAGATGCTCTCTCAGCAGAACAATGGCTTAAACTTGGCGAACAGGCTAAAAAAGCAGGCACTCTTTTTCTCTTGCTTACTGGCGGTGAACCACTGCTCCGCAAGGACTTTACCGAGATTTACACAGAACTCAAAAAAATGGGTTTTATGGTGTCGATTAATACCAACGGAAGTCTTGTTAATAAATATCTTGATTTGTTTCGCAAAAATCCGCCGTCAAGGGTGAATATTTCGCTTTACGGAACTGACGATGAGGCTTATGAAAGCCTTTGTGGAGTAAGATTATATTCACAAGTGGTTGAAAATATCAGAGAACTCGTGAAAATCGGCGTGGCGGTTAAGCTTAATACGGTTTTTACCAACGAAAACAAGCATCAGGTAAAAGAGGTTTTGGATTGTGCAACTGGGTTAGGTGTGCCCGTCAGCACAACGGCTTATGCTTATCCGCAGGTGCGTCTTAATGATGATTATGGCAAAAATCGTGGCAGAATGACTGCACTCGAAGCGGCTCAGTGCACTGTTGAGTGTGAGGAATATCGTCATCAGGGTGAGGATTTCCTTAAAAGAGCCGAAAAAATTCTTGCTTTATGTAACGGCAAAAAATGTGATACCGTTGAATGTCGTGCGGGCAGAGCGGCTTATTGGATTACAAGCGAGGGCGTAATGCAGGCTTGCGGAATGTTGCCCGAAATCAAGGCGAATGTATTGGAATTAGGGCTTGACGGTGCGTGGCAGAGCATTCTCAGTCAAACAAAAGAAATCCGTTTGCCCAAGGAGTGTATGAGCTGTAAATATGCGGATATATGCCATTCATGTGCAGCGATGTGCTTCGCAGAAACTGGTAGCTTTAATAAAAAGCCCGATTATGTGTGTGACTTGGCGAAAAATGTTTACCGCATAACGCTTGAGAAGGCTGAAAAAGTAAGAGGTGCTTTGAATGAAAATAAATAAAGAAATGACACTTCGTGAAATTGCGGGCGAGAATATTCTCGTGCCCGGTGCTAATGCGGTGCTTGATTTAAACGGACTTTTCGTTGTTACTGAAACGGGTGCGCTGATTTGGAAGCTTCTTCCCCAAGTGGAAAACGAGCAGGAAATAGTAGAAAAAATTCTTGAAGAATATGAAATTGACGAGGATACGGCAAAAAAAGATGTGAGTGAATTCCTCGGCAAATTAAGAAAATATGGAATAATATAATAGTAAGGCGGGGACTTGTTCCCGCCACTTTTATTTATTAACAAACTATTAAATTTTAAAAACTATCTTGTATTATTTAGTAGTGTGTGATATAGTAGTATTGTAATAAGTGTAAAATTATAAAAGCTTACATAAAATATATAAAGGAGGCAGGCAATGAATACACAATTCAAAAAAGGTGTTCTTGAGCTTTGCGCGTTGACCGCTTTGCTTGGTGGCGACCGCTACGGCTATGAGCTGGCAGACCTTCTGGGTAAGAGTATGGAAATCAGCGAGGGCTCGGTTTACCCAATGCTTAAAAGATTGCAGAATGACGGTTATTTTGAGTCATATTTAATGGAATCTCCCAACGGTCCTGCTCGCAAATATTACAGAATTACTTTAAAGGGCAGACAAAGACAAAAGGCATTGCACAGCCAATGGGCAGAATTTTTAAATCAGGTTAACTCATTTTTTGAGGGGGTAGAATAATGAAAAAAATTGACTTTTTAAACGAACTTTATTCATATCTTTCGCCGTTGCCTAAAAATGAACGCACCGAAATACTTGAAGATTTCCGTTCACATTTCCGCGAGGCAGAGGCAGCAGGCAAATCAGAAGAGCAGATTTGTCAGGAGCTCGGCACTCCCTTTGAGTGCGCAAAGCAGTATGTTGGCGATGCTATAATGGATAACCGCATTGAGCCTAAGAAAGATAAGAAGCACAATAAAACCTTCTGGACAGTAGCACTTGTGTGGAATGTAATTCAGGCGTTTATTTCTGTGCCGTTCACATTGGGGTTGTTTCTTCTTGCGGCGGCAATGATTGTGGCATTCTGCTTTATTGTTCCCGCAGTAAGTTCGGTGGCATTCCTTGTTTTCGCAATTTCATCAACTGCCGCAGTTTTGTGTCTTGCAATTATTACACTTCTGTGGGCTATGATAGAAATTAAAGAGTGCATAAAAATGATAAATAAATAAGGAGATGAAATTATGAAAAAGACATTGATTACTTTCGTTATACTTTTTGTTATTTCACTCTTTACGGCTATTGTCAGTTTTTTAGTATGCGGTGGCGAGCTTATTAAGACCGGCGTTGAGTACGGTGTTGAGCAGTACCGTGAATACAAAGCAGAAAAAGAGTTAGAAAATGACATTATGTCAATGATAATAATAGATAAATAATTTTTGGAGGATTTAATTATGTTTAAAGAAAAGAAGCTTTATAAGAGCACAGACAGAAAACTCGACGGCGTTTGCGCAGGTATCGCAGAATATTTTGAAATCGACCCCACAATCGTGCGTGTTGCTTATGCGTTGATTTCACTCTTCTTCGCAGGTATTGGCGGAATTGTGGTTTATGTAATTCTCGCAATCGTTATGCCCCGCAGACCCTTCCCCGATTATCAGTACAACGAATTCGAGCAGAATAAGACTGATAATAATCAGTAAGGATTATGAATGGCTATCTCGGCTCCCCTGAAAGGGGAGCTGTCAAATGTGCAACATTTGACTGAGGGGTTTCTCTCCCTCCGTCTTTTGCTTCGCAAAATCCACCTCCCTCGTCAGAGGGAGGAAAGAGAGGAAAAGTATAATGGGCGAGATTTATGAATTTTCAAACAAGACACTTTGGGAGCTTGAGGATTTAATGGAAAGGCTTTCAGACGAATACGACGATTTGGAGGACCAGCTTTTAGACCTTGAGGATTTTCAGCCCGATAAAGAGGATAAAAAGGAATACGCATTGTGGCAAGAAGAGTATGCTGCTCTCGAAAAGCGTATGGCAGAAATCGAAAAAGAGTATGATGAGCTTGAAAAGAGAATAAATGCATCGAAATAATGCAAAGTGCAAAACGCAAAGGGCAAAATGACACGCAACAACTTTGTAGGGGCGATTCACGAATCGCCCGAAATAAGTTGTGAGGTTTCTCTTGGCGGTCGGGCACGGAGACCCGACCCTACAAGGTTAGTTTATTTATATTGGTGACATATATAATCCGCGTCGCAGAGCATAATTTTGCACTTTGCATTTTACATTTTGCATTTATAATATATAATATGTATATAAAATCGGTACAAATCGGGAAAAATATCCTCGAAATTTGTGCCGATTTTGTTTTGTGGACACAATATATTGTGTATAAAATTATTCCTAAAAAAATTCTCTGTTTTTAACAAAGTTTTTTTGAAAAAGTTATTGCATTTTCACAAACAATGTGTTAGAATATCAAAGCACGCGTGGGAATGGGTGTACTATGCCCGTTTGCAAATTGTGTGCGATATGCGTTGAAGCGGTAGGTGGCTGCACAGTGATGCAGGGAATTACCGTGGAGTATGTCTGATTTAAAATCGGGCGACCAATAATGCTTTTAAAGCCTTTAAGCGTACCCCAACTGCGCTTTTCGGCACTTGCAGGAGCATTCTGCGCTATTTTACGCCGTCCGAAAAATCAAAACCGATTTTTCGGTTTTAAAAACGGAAGGGTTGAAACACCCGGCCGGGTTGCAAGTAAAATAACGCGCCCAAGAATTTAGGAGGAAACAAAATGGCAGCAACAAAAGGTAAGAAAATCAGAATCAGACTTAAGGGTTATGACCATGACCTCGTAGACAAGGCAGCTGAAAAGATTGTTGAAACAGCAAAGCGCACAGGCGCACAGGTTTCAGGTCCTGTTCCGCTCCCCACAGAAAAAGAGGTTGTTACAATCCTTCGCGCTGTTCATAAGTATAAGGACAGCCGTGAGCAGTTTGAACAGAGAACACACAAAAGGCTTATCGACATTTTAAGACCCTCAAACAAAACTGTTGAGGCTCTTACAAGTCTTGAGCTTCCTGCCGGTGTTGACATCGAGATTAAGCTTTAATCTTTTAGTAAAACACTGAGCAAGTTCAAGTCGGAAAATACCGACCAATAACCAAAGGAGGAAAATAAAATCCAAAAAGGTCTTATCGGTAAGAAAATCGGTATGACACAGCTTTTCGACGAAAACGGTAAAGTAATCCCCGTTACAGTTGTTGAAGCTGGTCCCTGCACAGTAGTGCAGAAAAAGACTATCGAAAACGATGGTTACGAAGCAATTCAGGTTGGCTTCGGCGACATCAAGGTTCAGAGAGTGAACAAGCCAATGGCAGGTCACTTCAAGAAGGCTGATGTTGCTCCCAAGAAAGTTCTCAAAGAGTTCAGACTCGAGAACACAGCAGATGTAAATGTAGGTGACATCCTCAAGGCTGACATCTTCGCAGTTGGCGACAGAGTTGATGTTGTAGGAACAAGCAAGGGTAAGGGCACAGCAGGTGTTATTAAGCGTTGGAACTTCTCTCGTCTTAAGGAAACACACGGTACAGGTCCTGTTCACCGTCACGGTGGTTCACTTGGTGTTATCGACCCCGCTCGTATCTTCAAAGGAAAGAAGATGGCTGGTCACCTTGGTACAGAAAAAGTTACAGTACAAAACCTTGACATTGTTAAGGTAGATGTAGAAAACAACCTTATCGCTATTAAGGGCGCTATTCCAGGTCCTAAGAACGGTATCGTAGTTATCGCAGACACAGTAAAGAAATAAGAGAGGAGTTGTAGGTAATGGCTAAATTAGCAGTATTAGATACAAAGGGCAAGAAAGTTTCTGATATCGAGCTCAACGACGGCATTTTCGCTATCGAGCCCAACACATCAGCAATGCACCTTGTAGTAGTAAATTACTTGGCAAATCAGCGCCAGGGCACACAGTCAACTCTCACTCGCGCAGAGGTGTCTGGTGGCGGTAAGAAACCTTGGAGACAGAAGGGCACAGGTAGAGCTCGTCAGGGTTCAACAAGAGCTCCTCAGTGGACACACGGTGGTATCACATTTGGTCCTAAGCCCCGTGAATACGGTTTCTCAATCAACAAGAAGGTAAAGAGACTTGCTATGAAGTCTGCTCTTTCTTCAAAGGTTGCAGCAGAAGAGATGGTTGTTCTTGACTCTCTCAATATGGACGCAATCAAAACAAAGGAAGTTGCAGCAGTTCTCGCAGCAGTAAACGCTGGCAAGAAAGCTCTTATCGTTCTTCCTGAGAAAAATGATGTTGTTTACAAGAGCGCAAGAAACATTGCTGGTGTTAAGACAACACTTGTAAACACACTTAATGTTTATGACATTCTTAACTGCGACACAATCGTAGTTCTCAAGGATGCAGTAGCAAAAATTGAGGAGGTTTACGCATAATGAAACTTGCACAGGAAATTATCCTCGCTCCCGTTATTACTGAAGAGTCAATGATGGGTACTGCAGAAAAGAAATACACATTCAAGGTTGCTAAGGATGCAACTAAGGTAGACATCAAAAAGGCTGTTGAAACACTTTTCGGTGTTAAGGTAGCTAAAGTGAACACAATGAATGTTCGCGGTCAGTTCAGACGCTACGGTCGCTTCGAGGGCTTCAAGGCTTCTTGGAAAAAGGCTATCGTAACTCTTACTGAGGATTCAAAGACTATCGAGTTCTTTGACGGAATGATGTAATGATTTTGAGGTCGGGCGGTAAGGTATGGAGTTTCGACATACTCCGCAAAGCTTCCCGACGGGCTCAAAAATGAGCCACTCCATTTAAAATAAGTATAAGGAGATGAAAGAAATGTCGATTAAAGTCTATAAGCCGACTACAAACGCTCGTCGTAATATGTCGGTTACAGATTATTCCGAGCTTTCAAAGGTTGCTCCTGAGAGAAGTCTTCTTGCTCCTCTTAAGAAAAACGCAGGCCGTAACAGCTACGGAAGAATTACAGTTCGTCACCACGGTGGCGGAAACCGCAGAAAGTACCGTATTATCGACTTCAAGAGAGATAAGATGGGCGCTGCAACAGTATTAACACTTGAATACGACCCCAACCGTTCAGCTCATATCGCTCTTGTTCAGTATGAGGACGGCGAGAAGAGATACATCCTCGCTCCCGTTGGTCTTAAGGTTGGCGACACAGTTGAGGCAGGCGCAAACGCTGACATCAAAGCAGGTAACGCACTTCCCCTCACAAATATCCCCACAGGTACATTCGTACACAATGTAGAGCTTTATCCCGGCAGAGGCGGTCAGCTCGCTCGTGCAGCAGGTAACGCAGCACAGCTTATGGCTAAAGAAGGCATCTATGCGCTTCTCAGACTTCCTTCAGGCGAACTTCGTAATGTTCCCGCAAGCTGTATGGCTACAGTTGGTCAGGTTGGTAACACAGACCACGAGAATGTTAAGATTGGTAAAGCAGGACGCACACGCCATATGGGTATCAGACCTACAGTTCGCGGTTCAGTTATGAACCCCAATGACCACCCCCACGGTGGTGGTGAAGGTAAGTCACCTATCGGTCGTCCCGGTCCTTGCACACCTTGGGGCAAGCCTGCTCTTGGTTACAAGACAAGAAACAAGAAGAAGAGTTCCGACAAGCTTATCGTAAAGCGTCGTAACGGTAAATAATGGGAAAGGAGCTGTCATTAAATGAGTAGAAGTACTAAAAAAGGACCTTATGTAGAAGCTAGCCTTATGAAGAAGGTTCTCACAATGAATGAAAACGGCGAGAAACTCGTTGTTAAGACATGGAGCCGCAGCTCAACAATTTTCCCGGATTTTGTTGGTCATACATTTGCGGTGCATGACGGCAGAAAGCATGTTCCTGTATATGTTACAGAAGACATGGTTGGTCACAAATTAGGTGAATTTGCTCCCACAAGAACTTATAAGGGTCACGCAGGTTCAAAAACATCTAATAACGGTAAATAAGTCGAAAGGAGTGTATTGAATAATGGAAGCAACAGCAAAGGCAACTTATGTGCGCATTGCACCCCGTAAGGTAAAGATTGTTCTTGACCTTATCAGAAATAAGCCCTGCGATGAAGCTATGGCGATACTTAAATACACACCTAAGGCTGCGTGTGAACCGCTCTACAAGCTTCTCAAGTCAGCAATGGCTAATGCAGAGAACAAGAATATGGATGTTTCAAGACTTTATGTAGCAGCTTGCTCAGTTGACCAGGGTCCCACTCTTAAGAGAATCAGACCTCGCGATAAGGGCAGAGCTTACAGAATCAACAAGAAAACATCACACATCAATTTAACACTTAAGGAAGCAGAATAAGCAAGGAGGAGGTTAAGTAATGGGCCAGAAAGTTAATCCTACCGGTTTAAGAATCGGTGTTATTAAGAACTGGGAATCTCGTTGGTATGCAGACAAGAAAGACTTCGGTGACACTCTTGTTTCTGACTACGAGCTTCGTGAGTATCTCCTTAAAACACTTGCTCCTGCTGGTGTTCCTAAGGTAGAAATCGAAAGAGATGCGAAGAGAGTTCGCATCAACATTCACTGCGCAAAGCCCGGCATGGTAATCGGCCGTCAGGGCGCAGAAATCGAAAAGCTTAAAGAAGTTTGCAAGGCAAAGCTTGGCGGCGATAAAGAAGTTTTCATCAATATCGTTGAAGTTAAGCAGCCTGACCTCAATGCACAGCTTGTTGCTGAAAACATTGCTTCACAGCTTGAAAGAAGAATTTCTTTCAGAAGAGCTCTTAAGCAGTCAATCGGCAGAACAATGCGTCTTGGTGCAAAGGGTATCAAAACACAGGTAAGCGGTCGTATCGGTGGTGCTGAAATCGCTCGTTCAGAGTCATACCACGAGGGTACAATTCCGCTTCAGACAATCCGTGCTGACATCGACTATGGTTTTGCAGAAGCAAACACAACATACGGTAAACTCGGTGTTAAGGTTTGGATTTATAAAGGCGAAGTTCTCCATGAGAGTCGCAAGTCACGCAAAGAAGGAGGCACAAAATAATGCTTTTACCTAAGAGAGTAAAATACCGTCGCGTTCACAGAGGACGCTTGACAGGTAAAGCTTCAAGAGGTACAACAGTTGCATATGGCGATTACGGTCTTGTGTCTCTTGAGCCCGCATGGATTACATCTAACCAGATTGAAGCAGCCCGTATTGCTATGACAAGATATATCAAGCGTGGCGGTCAGGTTTGGATTAAGATTTTCCCCGACAAGCCAATCACAGAGAAGCCTGCTGAAACTCGAATGGGTTCAGGTAAAGGTTCTCCTGAATATTGGGTAGCAGTTGTTAAGCCCGGTCGCGTAATGTTCGAGATTAAGGGCGTTTCAGAGGAAGT
>JAZNYY010000068.1:0-8880 GCA_045594645.1 Candidatus Fimenecus sp. | reverse complement strand
CAATCGTAGGTTAAGTTAATCTAATCTAATTTAAAGGAGATAAATATTATGAAAAAGATTTTAGCAGTTATGATGGCTATCGTAATGATGATGGCAATCCCAGTTCCTGCATTCGCAGCTGACATTACTACAAGTGGCGGAACCGGAAACACAACAATTACTACAAAAACAGATGGTCAAGGCGATGGCTCATTTACAGTAACAATTCCTGCAGGATGGGATATTCCTTGGGATGCGACTACAACAGATGTTCCTTACTCAGTTTCAAGCCAGCTCGCAACAGGTAAAACAGTTCAAATTACAGTTGAAGGCAGCGGCAAAATGACAAAAGCGAATGTAGGCGAGATTACTTACACTCTTACAAACGCTGTACATACAACAACAAAGGCTGTTGTAACATCTGCTGACCCCGATTATGCTGCTAAGGTTACAGTTAACGTGTTGGCAAAAGATTGGGATGCAGCTTCAATTGACAACTATACAGATACACTTACATTTACAGCAATTGTAATCTAAGTTTTATAAAAATAACAAGGAGAAAATATTATGAAAAAGATTTTAGCAGTTATGATGGCTATCGTAATGATGATGGCAATCGCAGTTCCCGCATTCGCAGGCACAATTACTCAGGACCCCACAGCAAGTGATGATGGTTCGGCAACAGTTAAGACTTCAACAGCAAATATCACAGGTGAAGGTACATTTACTCTTTCTTACCCAGCAGCAATGATTATTGACTGGGAAGAAGCAAACAACGCAAATTATAACTATTCATACTCAGTAACAAGCAACCTTAAGACAGGCTATTGTGTTGAAGTAACAATTGATGGCGGCACAAATGGATTTGTAATGGAAAAGACCGGTGTTACATCAAAGATTCCTTATACTCTTACAGTAGATGGTAAAGCTGAGCTTACAGCAAAAACAACAAAAGAAGTTGTAGCAGCAAATGAGTTCGTAATGCCTTTGTTAGTTGCAGTTGATACTGCTGATTGGAAAGCAGCTTCAATCGACGAATATACAGATACAATCACATTTACAGCAGATATCGTTGCTCTTGCTTAATTGTTTAATTTAACTTAATTTTTAAAAGGAGACAATGTTATGAAAAAGATTCTTGCTATTGCAATGGCTATCGTTATGATGATGGCAATCGCAGTTCCTGCTTTTGCAGTTCCCACCGGAACAGTTACAGGTGGTAATCCAAACGCAAACGAAACAATTATAAATACAGATACAGAAGATAAAAACGGCAACGACCCTACATGGTATACAGTTACAATTCCTGCAACAGTTACAATTCCTTGGGGCGAGGCTACATGGGATGTTGAGTTTTCAGTAGCAAGCCAGCTTGCAACAGGTAAAGGTGTTAAGGTTAATGTTACAGGTGACGGTGTAATGACAAATGCTGCAGGTGCAGAGCTTGGTTATACACTTTCTTCTACTGAATTCAAAACAAATGCTCCTGTATTTGACAATTCAAATGATAAAGCTGCAGCAGTTGTTGGTATTACAGATTGGGCAACAGTAGCAGTTGATGCTTATTCAGATACACTTACATTTGAAGCAACAGTTTTTGACCTTGCTTAATTGTTAATTTGATTTAAATCCTAAAAGGAGAAAATATTATGAAAAAGATTTTAGCAGTTATGATGGCTATCGTAATGATGATGGCTATTGCAGTTCCTGCTTTTGCAGCAGATTTAACTATTGATAAGACAACAGACCAAGAAATGGGCGCAACTGTTTCAACAACAGGTGATGGTGATGATGCTACATATACAGTAACATTCCCTGCAGCAACAACAATCGAATGGAATGACACAACTGTAGATAAATACGATGTATCTTACAAAGTTCTTTGCCAGTTCCCAATTGGCGCAAAGCTTACAGTTTCAGTTTCAGGTGATGGCATCATGTATCTTGGTGGCGATGAGAACGCTGAGCATACACTTAACTACACACTTACAGGTGGTACAGCAGCAAAAGATTTTACAGATGTTCATACAGCATCAAATCCCGGTGCTCCTGACAGCAAAATTTATGTTTCTGTAGCAGACTTCTCACAGGTTCCCCCCGATGTATATCAGGGTACAATTACTTACACAGTAGCTTACACTCCAGCACCTTAAACTATAGTGTAATTCTCACAATTAAGGAGAGAAAAGTATTATGAAAAAGGTTTTAGCATTTGCTATGGCTATTGTAATGATGATGGCTATTGCAGTTCCTGCATTTGCAGAGATTTCAATCACAAAGGATGACCCTGCAGCTGTTGATGGTGTTCAGACTGCTAATGCAGAAGTTGTTACAAAAGATACAAAAGAAGATGGCACGGACGCTTATTATTACACAGTTACATTCCCCGCTTCAACAGAAATTGGTTGGAATGAAACAAAAGAATATGATATAACATATTCAGTTGAATCTCAGCTTCTTCTTGGTGCAAGCCTTGACATTTCTGTTACAGAAGATGCAACAGATGGTAATGTAATGAAGCTTGTAAGTGACCCAACATCTGAATTCCAGCTTGAATACACTCTCACAGGTGGTAATGTTGTGACAAACTTTGGCGAAGTTAATGACGAAGGTACAAAACCTGCAACAGCAGTTAAAGTTGCTATAGAAGACTTCGGTGGTGTTCCCGTGGCAGCTTACAAAGGTGCGGTAACATATAATGTAATATATAATGCACCTACTCCGTAATCGACCTCCGCGTTGATTTGTTTTAAAATTTTTCAAGGAGGTGGATTTCATTGAAAAAAGTATTAAGCGTTGTTGTTGCACTTGCAATGGTTTTAGCAATGGCTATTCCCGGTTTTGCAATGCAGATTGGTACAACTGTGCCCACAGAGCACAATGTGACAGTTAATTACAACGACGGTGGTTTTGTTCTTGTCAACGGCAAAATTTGCGCTGACGGAGCACAGTTTAAGATTGACAGATTTGGTGAAATCGACCTTGGCGTCTATTTTGAAAACGGCTATCATCTTGACAGCATTATCGTAAACGGTGTTGATGTTACAGATGAATATGTTAACGGAAATCTTAAAATCAAAGATATTGTTACTGACACTTATATTGATGTTACATTCGAGAAATGCTCTGACGACCCTAATGACCAGTGCAAAAAGACTGATATGGAGGGTACAGTCTATTTAGGCAATGAAGAGAAAAAAGAAGAAATCAAAGGTGCTACATTGAGCTTTGATTTTGGCAGTGCAACAGCTACTACCGATAATGACGGTCGATATAAGATTGACGATATTTCTGAAGGCAAGCATTTCGTTACAATTTCAAAGGACGGAGAGGTTCTTGCAAACACATCATTTGTTATTGTAATGACAGATGATAGCGATAAAGTTGTACTTACAGAGGCTGAGGACGGCACTCAGGTGGTTCTTGTTCCCACAGGAACAGAGGTTATTTATCTCGATTTCTATATTGCTGATAATGACGGCAACGGAATCCCCGATAAAGACCCCGACGAAACTGACCCCGGCGACCCCAATAGTCCTAACCCGGTTGATCCCGACGGCCCCGGTGATGTAATTTATGACCCGGATGACGACGGTGACGGAATTCCCGATAAGGATGACCCCGACCATCCTGACCGCGATACAGATGACGACGGCACTCCCGACAGAGATGACGACGATGACGATAATGACGGCATCCCCGACAATGAGGATGACGATGACGACAACGACGGCACTCCCGATAAGAAGGACCCTGACCATCCCGACCGCGATACAGATGATGACGGAATCCCCGATAAATACGATCCCGATGACGATAATGACGGAACTCCCGATATTGATGACGATGACGACGACAATGACGGACTTCCCGATAAGGATGACCCCGACAGTCCCGAAAGAGACACTGACGGCGACGGTATCCCCGATGTTGATGATGAGGATGACGATAATGACGGGCTTCCCGACGGCCCCGGCGATGTAGTTTATGATGACGATGATGACGGCGACGGCATTCTTGATAAGGATGACCCCGACCATCCAAATCGTGATACAGACGGCGACGGCATTCCCGACAAGTATGACCCCGATGACGATAACGACGGCACTCCCGATAAGGAAGACGACGATGACGACGGCGACGGCATACCCGATAAGGATGACCCCGACCACCCAAATCGTGACACAGATGGTGACGGCACTCCTGACAGTAAAGACCCCGATGACGACAACGATGGTATTCCCGATAAGGAAGACCCCGATGACGATAATGACGGTATCCCCGATGAGCAGGACCCCGACCACCCAAATCGTGACACAGACGGCGACGGTATCCCCGATAAAGAGGATAAGGACGACGATAATGACGGACTTCCCGACGGTGACGAGTACGATGACGACGACTTCACAGATACAGACGGCGACGGTACTCCCGATAAGGATGACGATGACGACGATAACGACGGTATCCCCGATAATGAAGACCCCGACAAAGACGGTGACGGTCATGTTGACGATTATGACGGCGGCGACAAGGATAAGGACGATGACGGCGTTGTAATTGAAATCGGCGGACCTAAAAAGCCTGTTGTTCTTCCGGAAATTCCCGATACTCTTGCGGAATTCTTTGAGAATCCCGTTGCAATGGGTTCAGTAATGGCACTCAGCTTGTTCTTGTTCATTATCATTCTCTTCAAACGCAAAAAGGATGATGAAGAAGAGGAAGAACAGCCCGCTGTTTAAATCTTATAACTTAAATAATTAAAGCCACTCCTCGCGAGTGGCTTTTTTAAATGCATTTAATGTAGAAAATTTAACTTCGTAGGGGCGCTTCACGAAGCGCCCGAAATAGTGGGACATCAAACTAAATTTTTGCATAAAAACGGCGGGAGCTTGCTCCCGCCCTACTATCTGATTTAATTTTCTGCTTTTACAATGCCCAAATATTCTTCCAAGCATTGATTATTATTTTTCATTTCGGTGGCGGCTTCAATGCCCACATAGCGCCAATGCCACGGCTGATAAATCATTCCCGTTATATCAACCTTATCGTCGGGATAACGAAGTACAAATCCATATTTAAATGCGTTTTGTGTAAGCCATTTGTATTCGTCAGTTGAGGCAAATCCCGCACTCGCGCTGATAATATCAACTGAAAGTCCCGCACCGTTTTCGCTACAGCCTGCGGGCTCAATTCTTTTTTCGGCATTCTGCTTTGCTTCGTCCTCGGTCATACCTTGGAAAATGAAAGACTGAATTTTATTGTTATATATTGTCTGCTGACCTTGATAACTGCAATATGCCGAATAAGGTGTTAACACATATCCTGCCTTGAGCGCCTCGGCATACATTAATTGATATGCTTCTGAAACTCGGCTGTCAGCAGTAACAGAACTGCCTTCAACTACGGGTGAAAGAGTAGGGGCATATTTTTTGTCAAGAGGATAATTCTTGTTTATAAGTGTAAGTGCCCATTTTTCGCCCGCAAGCTCTGTCAAAGGGTCATAAGACTTCCAATTGGTAGGTGCTTCAGTCGAAGCTTCCTCGGGCTCGGAGGTGCTGTCGGCGGGAGTTTCTGTTGATGACGGTTCTTCTTCACCTGCGGAGGTATCAAGAGTAGTTGCTTCCGTAGTTGCCTCTGTAGTGCTCTCAGTTGGTGTTTCAATTTTCACCTCATTGTAACTGCCGTCACGGCAAAAAGCGATGTACAGAGCCGATAAAACGCCTAAAATCACCACAAGAGCACTTAATAAGAAAATTTTTATTTGTAAACGCCTTTTTTTCATAACTGTTTATCCTTGAAATAATTTTGTATATAATAGTTTAGTATTTTTTCTTTTCAATGTCAATATTTGCAAAAATTTTTAAAATAATAGTGACTAAATAAAAAAAGTGTGATATAATCTTTAGGAATATATCGTGGTGTTTTGTGCCACATTTGGAGGTCGTTATTTTGAAAGCAAGCGAAAGTCATACTCATTATGCTTCAAAGGTGCGTGAATGCTCCAATTTTGCAGTGAGAGAAATCCGCAAGGTTTGTAAAGAGGTTGGCCCTCGTCCCGCAGGCTTTGAGGGTGAAAAAAAGGGTCAGGATTATGTTGAAAAGCTTATGACCCCCATTGCCGACGAGGTAAAAAGAGAAAAATTCACTTTAAGCCCCAAGGCTTTTATGAGCTGGGTTACAATTGACGGTGTTCTCGCTTTGGTTGCGGCTGTTTTAGGGATTTTGGCATTTACAGGCGTTGTTTCTGCTGCTGCAGGAATTCTTCATATTGTATCCCTTGTGCTTTGCGTTATCGCAGTAGTGTTCCTTGTCGGCGAATTCCTTTTATACAAAAAGGTGCTCGACCCATTCTTTAAAAAGGCTGAGTCAAGCAATGTAATCTGCACAAGAAAAGCAACCGGCGAAACAAAAAGAAGAATTATCTTCGGCGGTCATATGGATACTGCTTATGAGTGGCGATATACACACCTCGGCGGTGCAAAGCTCGTGTCAGTTGTAGTGGCTGGTGCAGTTGCAAGCCTTTTGATTACGCTTATTCTTTCAATTGTCGGCTTATTTATTGATAACAGTCAGCTTCAGCTTGTTCCGTTGATTATTCAGGCAATTACAGTTCCGTTCCTTGTGGCAGTAATGTTCTTTGTGAATTGGAAATTGGCGGTTGAGGGTGCAAACGACGACCTTTCAGGTGTTTTCACCTCAATGGCAGTTCTTCTTTACCTTAAAAATAACAATATCACCTTTGAAAATACAGAAGTTGTTGCAATGTCAGTAGGTGCTGAAGAAGAAGGACTTCGTGGCTCAAAGGCTTATGCTGAAGCTCACGCTGATGAGTTCAAAAATGACGGCGTTGAAACAATTTTCGTGGCTCTTGATACAATTCGAGATTACGAATTTATGGGAGTTGTTACAAAGGATATGACAGCAACCGTAAAGCTTGACAAACAGGCTTGCGCCCTTATGAAAAAAGCGGCTGAGAATGCAGAGGTGCCCGTAAAATACACCACAACACCTCTCGGCTCAACAGACGCTGCAGCAATGCAGCAGGGTGGCATTAAATCAGTTGCATTTACTGCAATGGACCCCGCCCCCGCAAGATATTACCACACTCGCGATGATGTGGCAGGTATCATTGAAATGAAAACAATTGAGGATACCTTGAAAATCGCTCTTGAAACAGTGTTCCTTTTTGACGAACAAGGTCTTAAAGAGGAATATAAATAAGCATTATTCACCGAAAGGGGAAATATAAATGAAAAAGAATGTTATGAGAATTTTAAGCTTGGCAATGGTAGTTGTGCTTATGGTGGCAACCTTTGCGGGATGTGGCGGCTCAGAGGTTAACCGTCCCGAAGCAGTAAGTGTTAAAACTGACCTTAAGGATGTAAGCTTTACATTTACTTACGGAGAGCTTAAAGATGTTCTTCCCGGCGACCAGCTTGCAACTCTCTATGAAAACACAAACAAGAAAACTGATGATAAAGAAGTTCAGCTTTCTTATTATGAGATTGTTTCAAAGTTTGGCGATAAAGATTATTTTGCTGATGTTATTGCTCTTATTTCTGACGAAGAAATGTCAGCATTTACAGCAAATCAGCAGGGCGTTCTTGATTATTTCAATGAGAAAATCAACGAAATCAAAACAACAGGCGTTGCCAGAGTTTCATATTATGAGAATTTCTGGATAAACCACGGCGACGGCGTTAAGTTTATGAATGAAAACGGCGAGCTTCTTGATGGTCAAGATGAGCTCAAAGCGGCATTCCGCCTTTATGCTGATATGGCGTTGCAGGATATCGGCAAATATCTTATGAATATCTCAAACGAAGAGAAATATCAGGTTAAAGAGGGCGACGAAGACGAGCTTGTTGCAACTGATTTCAATGAGGACCTCACAAACATTATCTATCCTCTTGGTGAGAAGAATGCAAGCACACTTACGCTCGCTGACCTTTACACAGATACAAATGAAGAAACAGGTATTGTAACACAGCCTGTTTATACTTCTCTTGTTTATACTTATGTTCACGACCTTGACGAAGATGGTAATAATGCTGAATACAAAGAGGGCGCTCTTGAGGGCGAATATATCTTTGTTCCTTCAGAGATTTACAGAACAATCAATATCGCGGTTAAGCCCGATGTTACAAGCGTAAAAAAGGCTTTCACAGTTCGTGAAAAAGACGGTATTTTAGAGCAGTTCAAGGTTGCTGAAAACTATCTTAAGGTGAATTCATTTGAAATCGCTTTTAATCCCTGCAAGATTTCAGCAGGCTTTAATGCGGTTAACGACCAGATGACATATGCAACATATGAAAAGAATATGGTTATTACTGCAAATGTTACATTCGCAGGTGCACTTGAAAAATACGGCACAGTGGTTGTGGAATTCCCCTGCACCTCTTCACTTACATACAACTTTGGTTGGGAAGTAGAAGAAAAGGCTGAGTAATGCGCTAAAAACACAAAAAAAATAAAATAAAGTTATAAAATTATAGCGGTATTCAACAATGAATACCGCTGTTTTTATTGATTTTTTCTATTTGAGGGTGTACAATAAAGTGTATTGTAATTCTTTTTTGAAAAGGGGAATTGTTATGAAAAAGGTATTAGCAGTTATTCTTTCAGCACTTATGCTCTTCTCTGTAATGTCAATTGGCGTTATGGCTGTGGAAGAAGAAAAAGTGCCTGTAGTTATTTTACAGGGCTATTCGGGCCCCAACCTTGCTTATGCTGACGAAAACGGCGAGCCCATTGTGGTTGACGGTGAAGTTCAGTTAGCATGGCCCTTGAATTTTGATGATATTGGCACTAAAATTATGGGTGTATTGGCTGATGTTACTCTTAATCAGAATGAACTTGGTGATGCGATTGTTGATGTGTTACAAGAGTATTTTGAAC
>JAZNYY010000067.1:0-6136 GCA_045594645.1 Candidatus Fimenecus sp. | reverse complement strand
TCTTATCAACGCAATCTTGGGTGTTGTTCAAGAAAGTAAGGCTGAAAAAGCCGTTGAGGCATTGCAGAAGATGTCTGCGGCAACCACAAAAACACTCCGTGACGGTAAGGTTGAAATCGTCAAGAGTGAGGATTTGGTTGTTGGTGATGTTATTCTTCTTGATGCAGGTGACGCAATCCCCGCTGACTGTCGTATTTTTGAGTGCGCAAGCATGAAGATTGAAGAAGCTGCACTTACAGGTGAGTCGGTTCCCGTTACAAAGCTTGTAAAGGCTCTTATGGGTACAAAAGATGACGAAGTTCCTCTTGGTGACCGCAAGAATATGGCTTATATGGGTTCAACTCTTGTTTATGGCCGCGGTAAAGCAGTTGTTGTAGCAACAGGTATGGATACCGAAATGGGTAAAATTGCCAATGCTATCACACTTGCAGAAGAGGGCAAAACTCCTCTTGAAATCAAGCTTGAGCAGTTGTCAAAAATCCTCACAAAGCTTGTTATTGGTGTTTGCGTAGTTATTTTTGCTTACAACATTCTTACACAGTATATTCTTCCTGATGTTAAGCCCGAATTCTTCCATGTTGCGCTTGACTCATTTATCACTGCAATCGCACTTGCAGTTGCCGCAATTCCCGAGGGACTTGTTGCAGTTATGACAATCGTTCTTTCTATCGGCGTTACAAATATGTCAAAGAAGAACGCAATTATCCGTAAAATGACAGCCGTTGAAACTCTCGGTTGTACTCAGATTATCTGCTCTGACAAGACAGGTACTCTTACACAGAATGTTATGACAGTTGTTGACCACTATGCTCCCAACGAACAGCAGTTGGCAACAGCAATGGCACTCTGCACAAATGCAGAAATTGCAGAAGACGGCAAGAGCACAGGTGAGCCCGATGAGGTTGCGCTTATCAACTATGCTGCAACTCTTGACCTTCCTAAAGCGACACTTGTTGAAAAATATCCGCGAGTTGGCGAAGTTCCTTTCGACTCAGGTCGTAAGATGATGTCAACTGTTCATAAGCAGGGTAGCGGATTTGTTCAGTTCACAAAGGGTGCTCCCGACGAAATTCTTAAGAAGTGCACACACGCTGATATTAACGGCGAAATCTTACCTATGAGTGATGAAATCCGTGCAAAGATTATGGAAGAGAACACAAGAATGGGTAATAAAGCTCTTCGTGTATTCGCAGTTGCTTATAAGACTTATGACGCTGTTCCCGAAACAATGGATTCAGAATCGCTTGAATTCGATATGACATTCATCGGTCTTACAGGTATGATTGACCCTGTTCGTCCCGAGGTTAAAGACGCTATTGTTGAGTGTCGTGGCGCAGGCATCAAGCCTATTATGATTACAGGTGACCACATCAATACTGCAAAGGCTATTGCCCGTGAGCTTGGTATTCTCACAGACGACAGTCAGGCAATGATGGGTGCTGATATTGATAAATACACAGATGAAGAATTCGCAGAAATCGTTGAAAATATCTGCGTTTATGCTCGTGTTCAGCCCGAACACAAGACAAGAATTGTTAATGCTTGGAGAAGTAAGGGCTATGTTACAGCTATGACAGGTGACGGCGTTAACGATGCTCCTTCAATCAAGAGTGCTGACATCGGTGTTGGTATGGGTATTACTGGTACTGATGTTACAAAGAATGTTGCAGATATGGTTCTTGCAGACGATAACTTTGCAACAATCGTTTCGGCAGTTGGCGAAGGCAGAAGAATTTACGATAATATCCGTAAGGCTATTCAGTTCCTTCTCGGCTCAAACCTTTCAGAAGTTCTTTCAATTTTCTTCGCAACAATTATGAACTTCACAATTCTTCGTGCACCACATCTTCTCTTCATTAACCTTGTTACAGACTGTTTCCCCGCACTTGCTCTCGGACTTGAAAAGCCTGAAGAGAACATTATGAGAAGAAAACCAAGAAGCAAGAACGACGGTATTTTCGCAGGCGGACTTGGTGTTGACTGCTTCTATCAAGGACTTATCGTATCAGTTCTTACAGTAATCGCATTCTATATCGGTGAATACATTGAGACAGGACATCTTGTTTTCAGAAACATTGCAGACAGCGAAGACGGTATGACAATGGCATTCTTCACAATGGCAATGTGTGAAGTGTTCCACTCATTCAATATGCGTTCACAGCGCGGTTCAGCAGTTGCAATGCTCTTCAAGGGACATCACAATGTAGCTCTTTACGGTGCAATGGTAGGTTCATTCCTTCTCACAACAGCAGTTGTAGAAATTCCGTTCCTAGCAAATATGTTCGAGTTCACACAGCTTTCAGCTCTTGAATATGCAATTTCACTCGGCCTTGCATTCTTGATTATCCCAATCGTTGAAATTATCAAGGCTATTCAGCGTGCAGCTTCAAAGAGCAAGAACTAAAATAGAATCTTTTTCCGAAATTCATTGGCGGGGTCGTAAGACTCCGCCTTTTTTATGTGTTTTTTAAAAATCCACAAAAACTGATAGCAAAAATTGTAACCTTTGTGTAGATTTTGGAAATTCTTGTAACAAAGTGCACAAATGATTGTAATGAACTTTGTTCACAAATTGATTAAAATGTTCAAAAAATACTTGAAATGGCTTGTTTGTGGTGTTAAAATATATCTGTATAGCTATGTATTGAAATACAATTAAAGTAGTTAATTCAAAAATCTTACATAAACGGAGGAATTTACAATGGCACGCAAACCGGAATGTATTGCAATGCTTCTTGCAGGCGGTCAGGGAAGCCGTCTTGGTATTCTCACAAAGAACATTGCAAAGCCCGCTGTTCCATATGGCGGAAAATACAGAATCATCGACTTCCCCCTTTCAAACTGTGTAAACTCTGGCATTTCAACCGTTGGCGTTCTCACACAGTATCAGCCCCTTGAACTTAACGACTACATCGGCAATGGTCAGGCTTGGGATTTAGACCGTGCTAACGGCGGTGTTCACATTCTCTCACCTTATCAGCAGATTAAAGGTACAGAGTGGTATAAGGGCACTGCAAACGCAATTTATCAGAACATTAACTTTATTGACCGTTATGACCCCGAATATGTTGTAATCCTTTCAGGTGACCATATTTATAAGATGGATTATAACAAGATGCTTGAATACCATAAAGAAAAGGGCGCAGCTTGTACAATCGCTATGCTCGAGGTAAGTTGGGAAGAAGCAAGCCGTTTTGGTCTTATGATTCTCAATGACGATAACTCAATTAAAGAGTTTGAAGAGAAACCAAAAAATCCAAGAAGTAACAAGGCTTCAATGGGTGTTTATGTGTTCACTTGGAGCAAGCTTCGTCAGTATCTTATCGACGATGAAAATGACCCTAACTCAAGCAACGACTTCGGTAAAAATGTTATCCCCAAGATGCACGCAGACGGCGAGCCAATGTATGCATATCTCTTTGACGGCTATTGGAAGGATGTTGGTACAATCGACAGCTTGTGGGAAGCTAATTTGGACCTTCTCAACCCCAAGGTTGACCTTGATTTGTCAGATACAAGCTGGAGAATTTATGCTAAAACTCCCGTTTCACCTCCTCATTACATTTCTGCAAACGCAAAGGTGCAGAATTCAATGATTTCAGAGGGTTCAAAGGTTTACGGTAATGTTGATTACTCAATCCTTTTCTCTGATGTAACAGTTGAAGAGGGTGCAGAGGTTAAATATTCAATCGTAATGCCCGGCACAGTTATTAAAAAGGGTGCAGTTGTACAGTATTCAATCGTTGCTGAAAATGCAGTTATTGAAGCAGGCGCAGTTGTAGGTAAGAGCCCCGAGGATATGGATAATCGTGACGACTGGGGCGTTGCAGTTGTTGGCGCAGGCGTAAATGTTGGCGAGGGCGCTTTCGTTGCACCTAAAACACAGGTGGATACAGATGTAGTAAAGGAGGCTGAATAAAATGACAGGTAAGAATATTGTTGGTATTATCTTCTCAAATGCATATGACGAATGTGTAAGCGAGCTTACAGGTATTCGTACAATGGGTTCAGTTCCCTTTGCTTCTCGTTACCGTCTTATTGACTTTACTCTTTCAAATATGGTTAACGCAGGCATTGAAAAGGTCGGCGTTCTCACAAAGAGCAATTACCAGTCACTTATGGACCATGTGGGCACAGGTAAGCCTTGGGATTTGTCCCGTAAAAATGACGGTCTTTTCATCTTGCCTCCATTCTCGACAAATGAGGCAGGCGGAAACCGCGATAAGCTTGCATCATTAAAGGGTATTATGGGCTTTATCAGCCGTTCAGACGAAGAATATGTTCTTTTCGCTGACTGTAATTCAGTTCTCAATATTGATATTGAAGAGCTTATGGCATACCACACAGCTAAAAATGCTGATATGACAATTGTTTATAAGAACGGCAAAATGCCAAATCTTACAGATGTTATCGTGCTTGATATGAACGCAGACGGCAAGGCAGAAAAGATTGCAGTTTCTCCCGTAGCCGAGGGTGATGTGAATTATTCACTCAATGTAATTCTTATGAAGAAGTCACTTCTCGAAAGACTTATGAATGACGCAGTGAGCCTTAACTATAAGGATTTTGAGGCAGACCTTATTCAGCGTAATGTTGGCAAGCTTAATATTTACGGCTTTGAGGCAAAGGGCTTCTCGGCAACAATTGAGTCAATGCAGTCTTATTATGAGGCAAATATGGCTCTTCTTGACCCCGAAAACTGTGGTGAGCTTTTCACAGCAGACCGCCCCGTTTACACAAAGGTGCGCGACGATATGCCCGCAATTTACGGTATTGGCTCAGATGTGAAGAATTCTCTTGTAGCTGACGGTTGTATTATCGAGGGCACAGTTGAAAATTCAATCCTCTTCCGCGGTGTTCGTGTTGCAAAGGGTGCAGTTGTTAAGAATTCAATTCTTATGCAGGATACATATGTAGCTCAGGACGCAACAGTAAACTGTGTTGTTACTGACAAGAGCGTTGTTATTACACCTAATAAGACACTCTCCGGCGCAGAGAATTATCCGGTTTATATTGGTAAGGAAATAGTAATTTAAGAAACAAAAAGCCTCCCTCTGACGAGGGAGGTGCCGAACGAAGTGAGGCGGAGGGAGAGAAAAAACTACCCCTCAGTCTCGTTGCACTCGACAGCTCCCCCTCAAGGGTGGAGCCTATTACAATATTATTGAAAGGAAAAACATATGAAAGTTTTATACATTTCAAGTGAGGCGTTGCCTTTTAAGGCAAGTGGCGGACTTGGTGATGTTGCGGGCAGTCTGCCGCAGGCTCTTCGCAAAAGACTCATCGGCGCACGCGTTGTAATGCCTCTTTATGATACAATCAGTCAGGAACTCAAAGACTCAATGAAATTCATCACAAGTATTTCAGTTCCTGTTGCTTGGCGCAGACAGTATTGCGGAATTTTCGAGGCAAAGGCAGGCGGAGTAATCTATTATCTTCTTGATAATCAGTATTATTTCAAGCGCGACACACTCTACGGATATTATGACGATGCAGAGCGTTTCGCATTCTTCGCTCGTGCGGCTCTTGAAATTATTCCTCATATTGATTTCAAGCCCGACATTATCCATTGTAACGACTGGCAGTCAGCGCTCACTCCTGTTTATTACAATACACTTTATGCAACCCGTCCCGGATATGAAAACATCAAAACAGTTTTCACAATTCACAATATTCAGTATCAGGGTACATATGGTATGGAGCTTCTCGGCGAGGTTGTAGGACTTCCCGACCATTGCGCATCACTTCTTGAGTACGACGGCTGTTGCAACTTTATGAAGGGCGCAATTGAGTGTGCTGACCGCGTTACAACAGTTAGCCCCTCATATGCTAACGAAATCCTTGACCCTTGGTATTCCCACGGTCTTGACCCGATTCTTAATCAGCGTTCGTGGAAATTAAGCGGTATCCTCAACGGTATCGATACAATCCTTTATAATCCCGAAACTGATAAGGATATTGAGCTTAACTACAATTCAGAGGACTTTGCAGATAAGAAAAAGGTTAATAAGGCAAAATTGCAGGAGTATTTCTCACTTCCTCAGCGTGAAGATGTGCCGATTATCGGTATGGTTACACGCCTTGTAGGTCATAAGGGACTTGACCTTGTAAAAGCAGTTCTTGACGAATTACTTGC
>JAZNYY010000066.1:0-58071 GCA_045594645.1 Candidatus Fimenecus sp. | reverse complement strand
CATCTATTTCAATTATTGCTAAATCTGGATAATTTATTTCCATTTTGTCTGTATAAATTTTACCTATCTCAATACTAAATCGATGGTCAAGTCTTTCGCCGTAACCGAGATATACTCCATTAGAATCAAAATAATGCACTTTTTCGATTGGAGAACAATGATGGTTATTTATATTGTCGGATTCTAATATTTTATAATCAACTTCTAGTTCATAGGTGTATTGAGTAATCTTTGTTATTCTAAAATCTATTATCTCAAATTTGAAATTAATAGTACTATCTGACATAGCGTGTGTACTTTTTGAAAAGACTTTAGAACAATTTAATTTTATACCATTGGACTCAAAAGCATAGTTATCTTCTTCAATTTTATTGGAAGTGTTTGAAATATTCTCTTCGTTATCGTTATTAGCATTCGTATTGCTTTCGGTTTTTAATGTTGAACTATCTTCATCAACACATTTTGAACACCCTACAAAAGTACAGAAAAGTAAACACAAAGCCAACAACAATGACAATAATTTGATTTTTCGCATATAATCATCTCCACAAGCATAATATTTTAAATTATGTTATCAATTTTTTGGTTTTATGTCAATGTTTTGATTTTTACTAGTAGATATAAAAACTGTTGATATATAAATAGGTTTATGGTGTACTTGCCTCCCTCTGACGAGGGAGGTGGATTTTGCGAAGCAAAAGACGGAGGGAGAGAAAAGACTACCCCTCAGTCGCTTCGCGACAGCTCCCCTGACAAGGGGAGCCTAATAAAAGAGCAATTATTTGATAAAAAACTGTTGACAATAAAAAATTTTGTGTTATAATAAACGAGCAAAATAAAGCAGAGCAGTAAATTTTGTTCTCACCTTTCGGTAATTGAGCTGAATGGTCAATACATTTTCTATTTATTAGTTTGTATTGTAGTGGGCAGAATTTTTCTGTCCACTTTTTATTTTAAAATTTCGCTAAAGAGGTGTTTATTTATCAGTACCAAAGAATTGCAAATCAATGAAGAAATTCGCGACAAGGAAGTCAGAGTTATTACTGACGACGGCGAGCAGCTTGGCATTATGCCGGCCAAAGACGCATACAAGGAAGCTGCAAAACGCAACCTTGACCTTGTAAAAATTGCCCCAAATGCACAGCCACCCGTATGTAAGATTATGGACTACGGCAAATACCGCTTTGACAAGGCAAAGAAAGAAAAAGAAGCAAAGAAAAATCAGAAGGTTGTTGAAACTAAAGAAATCCGCCTTTCTGTAAACATTGATACGCACGACTTTGAGACAAAGGTAAATCACGCACTTAAGTTCTTGAAATCGGGTAACAAGGTAAAGGTTTCAATCCGTTTCAGAGGTCGTGAAATGGCTCACGCACATTTAGGTAACGGAATTATGGAGCGTTTTGCTGAGGCGGTTTCAGAAATCGGAACAGTTGACAAGCCCGCAAAGCTTGAGGGCAGACAGATGCTTATGTTCCTTTCACCAAAAGGTGCGAAATAAGTAAGTAAAATTATATTAGGAGGATATTATTATGCCAAAGATTAAAACACATAGCGGAGCTAAGAAAAGATTTAAGCTTTCAAAGAATGGCAAGCCCATCAGAGCACACGCTAACAAGTCACACATCTTGACAAAGAAGAGCACAAAGAGAAAAAGAGGTCTTCGCAAGACTGCAGTTGCTGATAAGACAAATACAGCACAGATTAAGCGTCTTATTCCTTACAAATAATAATCGTAAATGTATCTATTCAATCGGAGGTAAAGAGAAATGGCACGAATTAAAGGTGCGATGATGACTCGCAAAAGAAGAAATAAAGTATTAAAGCTCGCTAAGGGTTACTATGGCTCAAAGAGCAAGCTTTTCAGAACTGCTAAGCAGGCTGTTATGAAGAGCGGTAACTATGCTTATATCGGCAGAAAGCAGAAAAAGCGTGATTTCAGAAAGCTCTGGATTACAAGAATTTCAGCAGCTTGCAAGGCAAACGGTATGAATTATTCAACATTCATCAACGGTCTTAAGAAGGCTGGTATTGACCTTAACAGAAAGATGCTTTCAGAGATTGCTATTGCTGACGCAGCAGCATTCACAGCTCTTACAGAAAAAGCAAAAGAAGCTCTTAAATAATTAACTAACCACGCCGAGAAGACCTCTCGCGCGTGGTTTTCCATTTTTTAAATTATGTCAGATTTTGTTATTACCGCAAAAAACAACCCGAAAATTAAAGATGTAAAGGCAATTTTAACTTCATCAAAAGAGCGTAAAAATCAAGGACTTTTTGTGCTTGAGGGTGTGCGCCTCTGCCTTGATGCCGCTAAAAGCGGGTGCGAAATTCAGTCAGTTTTCTGTACTGAAAATTGCGCACTTAAATATGCCGACGAGATAAACGAACTGCGTAAGAGTTCAAAAGACTTTTACACGGTCAGCGTTGATGTGCTCAAAAGCATTAGTGATACGGTAACTCCGCAGGGCGTAGTGTGTACCGTAAAAATGCGTGAAAACGGTTTTGAATATGCAGAGGGCAAAAAATATGTTGCTCTTGACACAATTCAAAATCCCGATAATTTAGGGGCAATTTCCCGAACTGCCGAGGCATTGGGAATTGACGGCCTTGTAATTTTCGGCGGTTGTGATATTTACAACCCAAAGGCTCAAAGAGCCTCAATGGGCTCGCTTTTGCGACTTCCCGTGAAGCTTTGCGAAAGTCTTGAAAGTGAAATCGAAATCTGTGAAAAAAAGGGGATTTTGACCTATGCTACCGTGCCCGACAGAACGGCACAGAGCATTACCGAGGTTGATTTTTCAGCGGGTGCAATGTGCGTAATCGGTAACGAGGGCAACGGTGTTTCAAAGGAAATTATTGAAAAATGCAGTCAGCGTATTACCGCTAAAATGGCGGGCAGAGCAGAGTCTTTAAACGCGGCGGCGGCAGCATCAATAGTGATGTGGGAATTGGTAAAATGAACTACGATTTATATTGGGTGTGGCTGAGCCTTGGCTTAGGTGCTGGGGCGTCGTGCCTTGATTTAGTTTCATATTATGAGTGGAATCCTTATGAGATTTACGGCTCAACACTTCGTGAGTTGTTCCAACTCAATGTGGTGGGTCGGCGTCAGCTTGAAAGGCTTAAAAGCTTTCCCATCGAAAAGGCGGAAGAGATTTTAAGTGTTTCAAGAGAAAAGGGTTGGAAAATTCTTACCCCGTCAAGTAAAGATTACCCGCAAAAGCTTATCACCTTGCAGGATTTACCTCTTGCATTGTATGTTGACGGTGATGAAACCTGCTTTAACAATGACCTTTCAGTATCCGTTGTGGGTGCAAGAAAGGCATCTGATTACGGCAGAGCAATTGCCCGCGCGCTATCGTCTGCAATGGCAAGCATCGGTTTTACCGTTGTTTCGGGCGGTGCGTTGGGAATTGACAGCGAGGCTCACCGCGGTGCACTTGAAGAAAACGGTAAAACAATATGCGTATTAGGTTGTGGCTTGGGCGCGAATTATCTTATGGAAAACGAGCCCTTGCGCCGTGAAATCGCGCAGAATGGCGCAGTAGTGACCGAATATCCGCCCTTTGTCCCTGCAAGCAAAATTTCGTTTCCGCAACGCAACCGAATTATATCGGGTCTTACACTCGGCACGGTGGTTGTTGAGGCGGGCGAGCGAAGTGGCTCACTTATAACCGCTCGACTTGCTTCTGAGCAGGGCAGAGATGTTTTCGCAGTTCCCGGCGATTTGGTAAGCTCGTCATTTTTGGGCACAAATAATCTTATCCGCAACGGTGCGCGTGCAGTATTTTCGCCAAATGATATTTTAGAGGAATATTGCTATAAGTTTTTTGATAAAATCAATAATGAAAATCGCTTTCCTGATGATGAGATTATCCGCCGAGCACAAAAGTATCTCACAACTGAGGGCTTTTGTAATGAGGGTAAGGAACAACCAAAATCAGCACCGAAGAAAACGGCTGAAAAGAAGCCCGAGCCCGTTGCTAAAAAGCAGGCTCCCGAATATCTCACAACCGAGGCGAAAACGGTCTATGCCTTAATCGGCGCAGAGCCCTTGCATGTTGATGAAATTGCAATGAAATGCAATCTAAACACAGAAAAAACTCTTTCCGCACTCACTGAGCTTGAAATTTACGGTCTTGCATCGCAAATCAGCGGAAGAAGATATAAATTAGATTTTTAACATTTTAGGATGATGATATATGTCAAAACTTGTTATTGTTGAGTCTCCCTCAAAAGCAAAAAGCATACAGAAATATTTGGGAAAGGACTATAATGTTGTTTCCTCAAAGGGTCATGTTCGTGATTTGCCCGCTGCAAAATTAAGCGTTGATGTAAAGCACGATTTTGCACCCAAGTATGCAGTAATCAAGGGTAAAGAAAAGCTTGTTAAAGAATTAAAAGCGCTTGCTGATAATTCTGACGGCGTTATTCTCGCAGCCGACCCCGACCGCGAGGGTGAAGCGATTTCTTGGCACTTGGCAACTCTTTTAGAGCTTGATATGAACGAGTGCAACCGAGTGAAATTCAACGAAATTAATAAAAACAGCGTTACAAAGGGCATTGAAAAGCCCGAAAAAATAGATTTGGATTTGGTAAACGCACAGCAGGCACGCCGAATTCTCGACAGACTTGTGGGCTACACATTAAGCCCCTTTATCTCACAGAAAATCCGTCGTGGACTTTCTGCGGGACGAGTTCAGTCTGTTGCAGTTCGCCTTGTTGTTGACCGCGAAAACGAAATCCGTGCATTCGTGCCCGAAGAGTACTGGACACTTGATGCAAAAATGCTTGCTCCGTCATCAAAAAGAGCTTTTTCGGCTCAGTTCTCGGGTGACGAAACGGGCAAGGTTAAAATCACAAACAAAGAGCAGAGCGATATGTATTTAGCTCGTCTTGAGGGCGCAGAATACACAGCGGTTTCAGTTAAAAAGGGGATTCGCCGTCGTCAGCCTGCACCTCCCTTTACAACCTCAACAATGCAGCAGGAGGCTTCTCGCAAGCTCAATTTTCAGGCTCGCAGAACAATGAAGGTTGCACAGGAATTATATGAGGGTGTTGAAATTCAGGGTGTCGGCTCTGTGGGCTTGATTACTTATATGAGAACTGACTCGCTTCGTATTTCAGAAGAGGCAAGAGCAGCGGGCAATGAGTATATTAAAAACACCTTCGGTGCAGAGTATCTTCCCGAAAAGCCCCGTTATTACAAAACCCGTGCAAATGCACAAGACGGTCACGAGGCTATTCGTCCCACAATGATGGATTTAACTCCCGAAAGAGTTAAAGCAAGCTTAACCCCAGAGCAGTATAAGTTATATAACCTTATTTGGAAACGCTTTATGGCATCATTAATGGCAAATTGTGTTCAGGATACAGTTAAGGCTGAAATTCAAGGCGCAAATGAGGCTGATAAGGCACAGAATAAGTTTATAACTTTCGTTGCAAGCGGATATTCAGTTCGTTTTGACGGTTATACACGCCTTTATGAAAGCGGAACTGATGAGGACGAAGAGGAAGAGGGCAAGCTCCCCAAAATAAACGAGGGCGATGCTATCAAGATGAAAGAGCTCAGCGGCAATCAGCATTTCACACAGCCCCCCGCAAGATATACAGAAGCCTCACTTATCAAGGCTCTTGAAGAAACAGGCGTTGGCAGACCTTCAACCTACGCTTCAATTATTTCTACAATCACACAAAGAGAATATGTAATCCGTGAGCAAAAGCAGTTGAAATCTACTGAGCTCGGTGAGGCGATTACTGCTCTTCTTAAAGATAAATTCCCGAAAATCGTTAATGTAAAATTCACCGCAGGTATGGAATCTCAGCTTGACGAGGTTGAAAGCGGTGAAACAGATTATATTAAAATGCTTCACGAATTCTATGACGATTTCATTGCCACAGTTGACAAGGCAAAGGCAGAAATGCAGGGTCAGAAAATTAAGCTTAAAGAGGACGAAACTGATGTAATTTGTGACAAATGCGGTCGCAATATGGTTATTAAATCAGGTCGTTTCGGCAAATTCTTGGCTTGTCCGGGTTACCCTGAATGTAAAAACACAAAGCCTTTGGTTGTTGAAACAAAGGCAACCTGCCCCGTTTGTGGCGGTAAGGTAATCGAGAAAAAGTCAAAGCGCGGTTATGCCTTCTATGGTTGCGGAAATTACCCCGAATGTAACTTTATGACATGGGATAAGCCCACAGACGACCTCTGCCCACAATGCGGAAAATCCCTTTTCAAGCGCAAGGGTGGAATAGTGGCTTGCTTAAATGAGGACTGTGGCTTTGAGAAAAAAGCAGAGCGCAAAAGAAAGGCAAAAGAAGAATGAAGACGGCAGTTATAGGCGGCGGTCTTGCGGGTGTTGAGTGTGCAAAAGCACTCTCAAGACAAGGAATAAAGGTCGATTTGTATGAAATGAAGCCTTTGAAAAAATCACCTGCACATAAATTGGATACCCTTGCCGAGCTTGTGTGCTCAAACTCCTTAAAGGCAGAAAGACTTAACTCTGCCGCAGGACTTTTAAAGCACGAAATGGCATATCTTAACTCAATCTGCGTTGAAACTGCATATGAATGTAAGGTCGAGGCAGGCGGAGCGCTGGCAGTTGACCGTCACGAATTCTCAAGAATTATTACTGAAAAAATCAGAAATGATGAAAATATAAATATTATCGAAAAAGAAGTCACCGAAATTCCCGAGGGCTATGATGGCGTTGTAATCTGTGCAGGGCCCTTGGCAAGTGAGGGGCTTTCAGAAACTATCCGTAAAATGTGCGGTGACGGACTTTCATTCTACGATGCGGCAGCACCTATTGTAAGTGCCGAGAGCATTGATATGGAATGTGCCTTTACGCAGTCGCGATATGACCGCGGTGGTGAGGCAGATTATATAAATTGCCCGATGAACAAGGCAGGATATGAAGCCTTTTATGAGGCGATTATCAACGCCGAAAGTGCCGAGGTGCATTCTTTTGATAAGCGAAAAGATGTTTATGAGGGTTGTATGCCAATAGAGGTGCTGGCTTCACGCGGTAAAGACACAATGCGTTATGGCCCGTTAAAGCCCGTGGGACTTACCGACCCACGCACAGGGCACAGACCTTGGGCAAATTTACAGCTTCGCAAAGAAAACAAGGACGGTACAATGTATAACCTCGTTGGATTTCAGACAAATCTCAAATTCGGCGAGCAAAAGAGAGTTTTCTCTATGTTCCCCGCGCTTAAAAATGCTGAGTTTTTGCGTTACGGCGTAATGCACAGAAATACATTTATTGATTCACCAAGGCTTTTAAACGGTGATTTCAGCATGAGAGATAATCCGCTTATTTTCTTCGGCGGTCAGATTACCGGCGTTGAGGGTTATATGGAGTCAGCGGCAAGCGGACTTATGGCGGGAATAAATCTCGCAAAAAGACTTAAGGGCGAAGAAACCGTAATTCTCCCAAAAGACACAATGATTGGTGCGCTCTCGCGATATATAAGCGACGAAACGGTTAAGAATTTTCAGCCGATGGGTGCGAATTTCGGTGTGTTACCGCCACTTGATGAAAAAATCCGCGACAAACAAGAAAGATATATGAAGCTTGCTGAAAGAGGAATGAGTAGCCTCAAAAAAGCAATAAAAGATTTGATTTAGGTGTTAAAAATGACTGATTTTGAAACGAAAATCGGATATGAATTTAAAGATAAGGCGTTGCTGAAGCGTGCTTTGACACACTCCTCCTATGCCAACGAAAAGGGCACGGGGCTCCAAAATGAGCGTCTTGAATTTTTAGGTGACTCGGTGCTGGGCTTTATCACCGCCGAGTACCTTTTTGACCATTACAAAGACAAGGCAGAGGGCGACCTCACTAAAACTCGCGCCTATGCGGTGTGTGAAAAAACACTTTTCGGCTATGCAGAAAAAATCGGCTTAGGTGAAATGATTTTACTCGGTAAGGGTGAAGAAAGAACAGGCGGTCGTCAGCGCCCGTCAGTCGTGTCCGATGCTTTTGAGGCTTTAATTGCCGCGATTTATCTTGACGGCGGAATTGAAAATGCGAAAAAATTTGTTCTTCCGTTCATTGAAATTGCAACAGAAACAAAGCCCGTTTTTAAAGATTATAAAAGCACTCTGCAAGAGATTTTACAGCAGAATCCCACAGAAAAATTTGAGTATGTTGTAGTGGGAGAGAGCGGACCTGACCATAATAAAGAATTTGTTGTTGAAATTCATATGAACAGCAATGTTATTGGCAGGGGCGTCGGCGGAAGCAAGAAAAAAGCAGAGCAGCAGGCGGCAAAATCTGCCTTGGAGTTAATGGGATTATGAGCCACGCAAATATAAGCATTTTTGTGCCACATAAGGGATGCCCAAATGATTGCAGCTTTTGTAATCAGCGGGCAATCAGCGGACAATCTGTGCCCGCTACTGCAGATGATGTGGCAAGGGCGGTAAATACCGCAATTAAATATAATATTGACGCGAAGAATACTGAAATTGCGTTCTTCGGCGGTAGTTTTACGGCGATTGAAAGGGAATATATGCTCTCCCTTTTAACCGCCGCAAAGCATTTTTTAGATACATATAATTTTGCGGGAATTCGCATCTCAACCCGCCCCGATTGTGTTGATAATGAGGCGCTTGAAATCCTTAAAAATCACGGTGTAACGGCTATTGAACTGGGTGCACAGAGTATGTGTGATGATGTGCTTTTTGCTAACCGCAGAGGGCATACTGCAGATGATGTGCGAAAGGCTTCAAGGCTCATAAAAGACTATGGCTTTGAGTTGGGGCTTCAAATGATGACGGGACTTTACAAAAGCGATTTTACAAAAGACGAGCACACCGCCCGCGAAATCGTAAAATTAAAACCCGATACAGTTCGTATTTACCCCACGGTAGTGCTTAAGAATACTCATTTGGGTTATTTGCAGGAACAAGGCGAATACACAGCCCCAACGGCAGAAGAAAGCGCACCATTTTGTGCCAAGCTTTTGCAGATGTTCGATGAAAACGGCATAAAGGTCATAAAATTGGGACTTCACAGTAGCGAAACTGTTGAGGGCGATATGGTAGGCGGTGCTTATCACCCCGCCTTTCGCGAGCTTTGTGAGGGGCATATTTTTTATGAAAAAATCCTTGAAAAAATGAAGGAAAAAGACAAAAATCAAAAATACACCATTTATGTCCCCGAAAAAGCCATTTCAAAGGCAAAAGGACAGCAGAAAAGAAACGAAAAAGCATTGAAAAATCAAGGGTTTCATTGTATAATAAAGGGTAAAGAAAATTTAGAAGAATTTCAGATTGAGGTTGTAACTGAATGATTTTAAAATCAATCACAATGCAGGGCTTTAAATCCTGCCCCGACAAAACAGTACTTCAATTTAATAAGGGAATAACGGGCGTTGTTGGTCCTAACGGTAGCGGTAAGAGTAATATTTCTGACGCGGTGCGTTGGGTACTTGGTGAGCAGTCCACAAAGAGTCTTCGTGGCTCTAAAATGGAAGATGTTATTTTCAGCGGAACAAAGCTTCGCAAGGCAACCGGCTTTGCAGAGGTTACTCTTTGTCTTGAAAACAGCGACCGCACTCTTAATTGTGATAAGGACGAGGTTAATATCACCCGCCGTTTTTACCGTAGCGGTGACAGTGAATATAAAATCAACGGCGAAAATGTAAGACTTCGCGACATCAACGAGTTGTTTATGGATACAGGCCTTGGCCGTGACGGTTATTCAATGGTCAGTCAGGGCAAAATTGCTGAGCTTATTTCTTCAAAATCGGGCGAACGCCGTGAAATGTTTGAAGAGGCGGCAGGAATTTCACATTTCCGTTACAGAAGAAGTGACGCCCTCAAAAGACTTAATCAGGCAGAAGAAAATTTAGTAAGACTTCGCGATATTCTCACAGAGCTTGAAAGTCGCGTTGGTCCTCTTAAAACTCAAAGCGAAAAGGCACAGAAATTCTTGGTGCTTGCCGAAGAAAGAAAAAATCTTGAAATCGGCATATGGTTACATAATATTGAGAAAACTCAAGAAAGATTAAAAGAGCAAGACAGAAAAATCGACATCGCCTCTGTTCAGTATAAAGACGCACAGCGTCAGCTTGAAGAAATTGAACAGAAGATGAACGATATTATTGAGAAAACCCGCGAAATCAATGTGAAGATTGAAGAAATTCGTGGCTCAACCTCTCATTTTGAAGAGCAGGCGGCAGAGCTTGAAAGTCAGGCAAAGGTTTATGAAAACTCAATTGTTCATAACAATGAGTCAATCGAAAGACTTGAAAAAGATAAGCTGACCGCAAATGCTGACGAAACTGATATTGACGCACAGATTGATACCGCAGAGAGCCAGAAGTCAGCGGCAGAAAAAGGTCTTAATGAGGCAAACGAAAAGCTCACCGCAAAAATCAGCGAAATCGAAAAATTGCAGAGCGAAAACAACGAGTTCGCAAGTATTGCCGCAGACCTTTCAAAAGAGATTTCACTTCTTACCGTAAGCCTTGCGGATAATCGTGTTATCAGCGAAACTGCAAGCACACAGATTGAAGAAATCAAAGCAAGAATTGCAACAATAGACGAGCTTTTAGGCAACCGTCGTGATGCAGTTTTGGCTCTTGAAGAAAAGAAAAACAATGCAGAAAATGCACTCAACGAATGTGTTGAAAAAATCGACGGCTATAAAAACGCCGTTGAGGGCTATCGCATAAAGGTGCAGTCAAGAACAGAAAAAAGCGAAAAGGTGAAGTCTGAAATCGCAGTTCTTGACAGCGAAATCGACCGTAAAAACGAGCGAATTCGTGTTCTTGATGACCTTGAAAAGAATATGGAGGGTTATCAAGGCTCGGTTCGTAGCGTTATGAAAGAGGCAAAGCGCGGAGCTTTGCGAGGTGTTCACGGTCCGCTTTCACAATTAATTACTGTTAAAGATAAATACAGCGTTGCAGTTGAAACTGCTCTTGGAATTGCAATTCAGAATGTGGTTGTTGACAACGAAAACGACGCTAAACGCGCAATTGCATATCTTAAAGAAACCCGCGGTGGACGAGCTACATTTTTACCTCTTACCGCAATTAAATCACGCAGTCTTGACGAAAAAGACCTTGACGATTGCTACGGATTTGTAAGTGTTGCGTCAAAGCTTGTTTCCTGCGACAGTAAATATCACGATATAATTGAAAATCTTCTCGGTAAAACCGTAATCTGCGACGATATGGATTCTGCTATCACAATGGCGAAAAAATATAAGAACAGATTTAAGATTGTTACCCTTGACGGTCAGGTTATTAACGCCGGCGGTTCAATGACTGGTGGTAGCAAGGCGCAGGGCGTGGGAATGCTCTCTCGCGGTAACGAGATTGATAAGCTTCGTGCCCAAGTCAAAGACCTTGAAGAGAAGAAAAACACTCTCGCAATTCAAGAGAAAATGCTTAGTGAGGATTTGGCTTCTGCGGTTGCCGACCTTAATGGTATTGAGGGCGACATTCTCTCTGCTAACGAAGAAAAAATCCGTCTTGAAGGCGAATTCAAGCTTGCCGAGAGTGAATATGAAACTTCTTCGGGTGGCGTGAAAGAGCTTATAGAAGAAGAAAGAATACTTGAGGGCAGAATTGAAAAAATAAATAGCGACAGTATCGTGGCTCGCGAAACAGTTGAAAAGCTCAACCTTGAAATTGCCGAAAAAGAAAGAAGTCTTGAGGCAGTCAGCGGAGACCGTGAAAGTCTCGCAAAGGTGAGAGAAGAGCTTTCAGCGGTTGCAGAAAATATCCGTCTTGAAATTCTCGGCTTCCAAAAGGATATTGAGTCCTGCGAAGATAATGTCCGCAGACTTAACATTTTAAAGGGCTCACATTCTAACCGTCTTGAAGAATTGGATGCAGAAATCGAAGCATTTAAGAATAAAAACATCTGGCTTACAAAGGATATTGAAAGCTTGCGTGCATCTGCCGATGAGCTTCGTAAGCAGTGCGGTGACGCAAAAACTGATGTTGACGAGCTTCTCAATCAACGCGCACAGCTCGAAAAAGAGAATACAGACCTTCGTAATCTTGAAAAAGAAAAGAGTTCAGAGCGTGAGCGTGTAAGCGGTGAGCTTGCCCGTCTTGAAGAACGCAAGGCTTCAATGCTCAATGAGTTTGAAGAGTATAACTCAAAGCTTTATGACGAATACCAGCTCACTCGTCGCGAGGCGATTGCTCTTGAAATCGTTATTGAGAATATCGCCGAGGCTAGAACTCGACTTTCAGCACTTAAGAACGAAATTCGCGGACTTGGTTCTGTTAATGTTTCGGCTATTGACGAGTACAAAGAGGTTTCTGAACGATATGAATTTATGTCCGAGCAAATCGGCGATGTTGAAAAATCAAAGGCAGAGCTTATCCGCTTAATTGATGATTTGACAACAAAAATGAGCGTTCAGTTCCGCGAGCAGTTCCAGAAAATCAATGTGGCATTCGGCGAAACCTTTGCCGAGCTTTTCGGTGGCGGTAAGGCAGAATTAAACCTTGAGGACGAAATGAATGTGCTTGAATGTGACATTGAAATCAAGGTTCAGCCACCCGGTAAAAATGTTCAAAATATCAACCTGCTGTCAGGTGGCGTAAAGGGACTTTCAGCAATTGCGCTTCTCTTTGCAATTCTTAAGGTTACACCCGCACCGTTCGTAATCTTCGACGAGGTTGAGGCGGCGCCTGACGATGTCAATGTTGTTCGTTACGCACAGTATGTAAGAAGAATGACAAAGAATACACAGTTCATTCTCATTACTCACCGTCGTGGCACAATGGAAGAAGCCGATATGCTCTACGGCGTTACAATGCAAGAAGAGGGCGTATCAAAGATACTCGAGCTCAAGACCGCAGAGATGGCAAGAAAACTTGGTTTGGCATAATATAAGGCTTCTCCTTGAGGAGAAGCTGTCGCGAAGCGACTGATGAGGTGTAGGATACAAAGTATCCGTTAAAAATATTCCACCTCATCCACCGCAAGCGGTCCCCCTTCCCCTCAAGGGGAAGGCAAAATTCTCTTATGAAAGGATATTACCTATGGGAATTTTCAAAAAAATTAACTTTGGTCTTACAAAGACAAGAAATAAAATGGCAGGGGCAATCGACGATATGCTCGACAGCTTCGATGAGGTAACTGATGACCTTTACACCGAGCTTGAAGAAATTCTTGTTATGGGTGATGTTGGTGTTACAACTGCCGTTCAGATTACAGAAAGACTTCGTGACGAGGTTGCAAAAGGCAAAATAAGAGGCTCTGAGGCAATCCGTCAGCAGATTAAAACAATCGTTGCCGAAATGCTTTACGGCGGTGAAGATATGGGGCTTATCACTGTTCCCTCAATTATCCTTGTTATCGGTGTAAACGGTGTGGGCAAAACCACAACAATCGGTAAAATGGCGGCTATGTATAAGGCACAGGGCAAGAGTGTTATTCTCGGTGCGGCAGACACCTTCCGTGCGGCTGCAATTGACCAGCTTCAGATTTGGGCTGACCGCTCAGGCGTTGATATTATCAAGCACAAAGAGGGCGCTGACCCTGCTGCAGTAGTGTTTGACACAATCAACGCGGCAAAGGCAAGAGATAGTGAGATTATCATTATCGACACCGCAGGTCGTCTTCACAATAAGAAAAATCTTATGGATGAGCTTAATAAGATTTATCGCGTAATCGACCGCGAATTGCCATATTCTGACCGAGAGGTTTTGTTGGTGCTTGATGCTACAACAGGACAGAACGCAGTTAATCAGGCTCGCGAATTCAAAAGCGTTGCAGATATAACGGGCATTGTACTCACAAAGCTTGACGGTACTGCTCGCGGTGGTGTGGTGCTTGCAATCAAGAATGAACTTGGAATTCCCGTTAAGTTCATCGGCGTGGGCGAGCAGATTGACGATTTACAACCCTTTAAGCCCGAAGCCTTTGCAGACGGCTTGTTTGACAAGATAGATTACAAGGAAGAGGAGGACATTCAGCTTGAAACTGTTGAAAAGAGCGAAGAAGAATGCGAAGAAACTCATGAAAATCTTTTACAAAAAGAAGAACTCCCCCTTGAAGACGGTGGAAGCGTTGAAGAAGATTCCGAAGCAGATGAAGCCGACAAACAAGAAAAAGTAGAAACAGAAGAAAAAACAGAAAAGAAAAAGAGGGGTTTCTTTGGACTTTTTAATCGCAACTCATAATATGAAAAAGCAGGCGGAATTGCAGAGAATTCTCTCTCCGCTCGGTATAAATGTACTTACTGCCGATATGGCAGGAATTGAACTTTCAGATGTGGAAGAAACAGGTACAACCTTTGAAGAAAATGCATTTTTAAAGGCGGATAGCGGTTGTAAAGAAAGCGGAATGGTTTGTGTTGCAGACGATTCGGGGCTTATGGTGGATTACCTTGACGGTGCACCCGGTGTTTACTCGGCTCGTTTCGGCGGTGAGCACGGAAACGATGTGAAAAACAACGCAAAATTGTTAACCCTTATGAAAGATGTTCCCGACGAAGAAAGAACAGCACGATTTGTAAGTTGTGTTTGTTGTTGTTTCCCCGACGGCAGATATTTTACAGTTCGTGGCACTTGTGAGGGCATTATTGCCCACGAGGTGCACGGCAACGGCGGATTTGGTTATGACCCGTTGTTTTTAGTAGGTGATAAAACCTTCGGTGAACTCACCGCAGAAGAAAAAGACAAGGTCAGCCATCGTGGAAATGCATTAAGAAAATTCGTTTCAGAACTTCCAAAGTATTTATAAAATAGGCTCCACCCTTGAGGGTCGCGGGCATCCGGTGGATGCCGAATTAGCGATGTCTGAGCCGGCAGGCGAGTAATGGAGCTGTCAGCGAAGCTGACTGAGGGGGGTATCAAAACAAAAATCCCCCCTTCCGTCAAAACTTCGTTTTGCCACCTTCCCCTCGTAGGGGGAAGGCAAAATTGATGGTTAGGAGAAAACAAATGACAAGTAAAGAAAGAGCATATTGGAGAGGTCAGGCAAACTCTCTTCAGGCATTATTTCAGGTTGGCAAGGGTGGAATTTCAGATGCTCTCATAAAACAGACTGACGATGCACTTAAAGCCCGCGAACTTATTAAAATCAAAGTGCTTTTAGAAACAAGCCCCGAAAAACCCAAGGTAATCGCACAAAAGCTTGCAGAGGCAACAAACAGCGATTGCGTTGGCGTAATCGGTGGCAGTATGATATTCTATCGCTATAATCCCGAATTACACAAGGATGAAAAGAAGAAAGCAAGAAGATAAAGGAAGAAAATAATAATGAAAATTGGTATTTTCGGCGGAACATTCAACCCTCCACACAAGGGACACACACGAATGATTGACAAAATGACTGAGGAATTAGGGCTCGATAAGGTACTTATCATCCCCAATAAAATTCCCACTCATAAGCGTTGCGATGATTTGGCAGATAACCAGCACAGACTCGCTATGTGCAAAATTGCGTTTCAAAATCCAAAATACGAAATCAGCCGTATGGAAATGGACCGAGAGAGCGATAGCTATACAATCTTTACCGTTGAGGAATTAAAGAAAAAATATCCTAACGATGATTTGTATTTAATTATCGGCTCTGATATGTTCCTTATTTTTCACAAATGGTACAAGCATAAAGAGCTCTTGGAAAAATGCACAATCTGTGTGGCTTCACGCAATACTGATGACAGTATTCACGAGCTTCGCTCATACGCATTTGAAAAACTCGGCATTTATATTAAGGATTTGGACGGGAAGAATATACATATCTCGCCCCTTGACGCTTATATTGTAAGCTCAAGTGAAATTCGTGAGCGAATTGCCGACGGTCGCAGTCTTTACGGAATTGTTGAGCCGGAAATTATTGAATATATGGAGAGCCACAAATTATATGGATACGGCAAGAAATAAAGAATTTTTAGAAATTCTCAAAAAGCGGTTGCCTCCCAAAAGACTTTATCACTCAATCTGCGTTGCCGAGCAGGCAAAGCATTTGGCTGAAATTTTCGGCGGAGACACAGAAAAATCATACACCGCAGGACTTATTCACGACATTCTTCGCTATGAGCCTGCCGATAAAATGATTGAGCTTATTGAAAGTGACGGTCAAATTCTCACCGAAAGCGAGAAAAAGATTGAATTCACACTCCACGCGGTTGCGGGTGAGGTGTATTTGAGAAAAGAATTGAGTGTTGCTGACATGGAAATTCTTTCAGCGGTGCGTTGGCACACAACGGGCAAAGAGGATATGTCATTACTTGAAAAAATAATTTATGTGGCAGATTTAACCTCTGAAGACCGCGAATACCCCGATGTGAACGAGGTGCGGGCAATGGCAGAAGAAAGTCTTGACAAGGCACTAATGCGCGGGCTTTCATTCACAATTGAGGATAACGCAAGAAAATGCAGACCAATTCACATTGACACGGTTAAAGCATATAATTACCTTGCAGAAAGGATATAGAATATGGAAAGAACAGAACTTCTTAAAAATATTGTTGTTACTCTTGACAACAAGAAGGCAATGGATATAAAATCTCTTGAGATAACAGATTTGACCGTTGTTGCAGATTATTTTGTAATTGCAACGGGTACTTCGGGCACTCATATTCGTGCTCTTGCCGATGAGGTTGAAGATGCACTCGCAAAAATGGGTGTTGAGCCAAATCATATTGAGGGCAAAACAACGGGTTGGATACTCCTTGATTACGGCACGGTTATTGTTCACTTGTTTACTCACGACCAGAGAGAGTTATATAGTTTAGAGCATCTTTGGGGTGACGCAAGAGAAATTGAAATGCATCTTGACGAGTAATTTTCCGCCATTCCGTCCCAAAATCCTCGTTAATACACAAAGTATTGCCTGCGGTTTTGAAACAAAATGGCATGAAAATTCTTTCGTCAATCTGCGTGGCTCTAAGTTGGTAAGTGGGCACACAGAATAAATAAAAAATATCTTTAAAGAAGGTTATATATATGAATTACGATTTTAAAGCCACCGAACAGAAATGGCAGGCAAAATGGGAAGAGGCAAAGGTTTTTGAGGCTCAGGATAATTCTGACAAGCCAAAATTCTATGGTCTTGTTGAGTTTCCGTACCCATCGGGTGCAGGTATGCATGTAGGTCACATTAAGGCTTACAGCGGTCTTGAAGTAGTATCAAGAAAACGCAGACTTCAAGGCTACAATGTGCTTTTCCCAATCGGTTTTGACGCATACGGTCTTCCCACAGAAAACTATGCGATTAAAACAGGTATTCACCCAAGAAAAGTTACTGATATGAACATTGAAAAGTTCACAAGTCAGTTAAAGCGCGTTGGTTTCTCGTTTGACTATTCAAGAGTAGTTGATACAACTGACGATAAATATTATAAGTGGACACAGTGGATTTTCCTTAAAATGTTTGAAAACGGACTTGCATTCCGTGATAAGACACTTGTTAACTATTGCCCATCTTGTAAGGTTGTTCTTTCAAATGAAGACTCACAGGGCGGTAAGTGCGACATCTGTCACAGCGATGTTGTGCAGAAGTCAAAGGATGTTTGGTATTTAAGAATTACAGAGTATGCTGACAAGCTTCTTGAGGGTCTTCAAGATGTTGATTATCTTCCTAACATCAAGCTTCAGCAGGTTAACTGGATTGGTAAATCACGCGGTGCATTCGTTAACTTCAATCTTAATGAAATCCCCGAAGAGCTTAAGATTTACACAACCCGTCCCGACACTCTTTTCGGCGTAACATTTATGGTTATGGCTCCCGAGCACCCAATTATCGACAAGTATGCTGACAAGATTTCAAATATGGACGAAATCCTTGCATATCGTTCAGAATGTGCAAAGAAAACAGAATTTGAACGCACACAGCTTGTAAAAGACAAGACAGGCGTTAAAATTGCAGGCATTACTGCAAAGAACCCCGTGAACGGCAAGGACATCCCCATTTACATATCTGACTATGTTATGATGGGCTACGGTACAGGCGCTATTATGGCTGTTCCTGCACACGATGACCGTGACTATGATTTCGCAAAGAAATTCGGCATTGACATTATTGAGGTTATCAAGGGCGGTAATATTGACGAAGCAGCATATACAGGCGACGGCGAAATGGTTAACTCCGATTTCCTCAATGGTATGGATAACAAGAAGGATTCAATCGCAAAAATGATTGATGTTCTTCAAGAAAAAGGCATCGGCGAGGGTGGCGTTCAGTATAAGATGAAGGACTGGGCATTCAACCGTCAGCGTTATTGGGGCGAGCCAATCCCGATTGTTCATTGTGACAAGTGCGGTATGGTTGCTGTTCCTTATGAAGAACTCCCGTTAAGACTTCCAGAGGTTGAAAACTTTGAGCCCGGTACAGACGGCGAAAGTCCTCTTGCTAAAATCGACTCTTATGTAAACTGCAAGTGCCCAAAGTGTGGCGGTGACGCAAAGCGTGAAACCGATACAATGCCACAGTGGGCAGGTTCATCTTGGTATTTCTTAAGATACATTGACCCCCACAATGATGAGGCTCTTGCTGATATGGATAAGCTCAACTACTGGATGCCTGTTGACTGGTATAACGGCGGTATGGAGCATGTTACTCGCCATTTGATTTACTCTCGTTTCTGGCATAAGTTCCTTTATGACATCGGTGCAGTGCCTTGTGCCGAGCCATATGCCAAGAGAACGGCTCAGGGTCTTATTCTTGGTCCTGACGGCGTTAAAATGAGTAAATCACGCGGTAATGTTATCGACCCCAACGAAGTTGTTGATGTGTTCGGTGCAGATGTTCTTCGTACCTATGTTCTCTTTATGGGTGACTATGAGCAGGCTGCTCCTTGGTCAGAAAGCTCAGTTAAGGGCTGTAAGAGATTTGTTGACAGAATTTGGAATTTGCAAGAAATCTTAGTTGACGGCGACGAATTCTCCAAAGAACTCTCATCATCATTCCACAAGACAATCAAGAAGGTTACAGAGGATATCGAGGCTCTTAAATATAACACAGCTATCGCGGCTCTTATGACACTTCTCAATGCGATTTACACAAAGGGCTCAATCAATAAGGCAGAGCTTAAAGCACTCTTGCTTCTTGTAAACCCATTTGCACCACATGTTACAGAAGAAATGTGGGAAACTTGCGGTTACGGTAAGATGATGGCTGCTGACGGCGAATGGCCCACATATGACGAGGCAAAGTGCGTTGACGATACAATTGAAATTGTTGTTCAGATTAACGGTAAAATCCGCGCAAAGCTTAATGTTGCCGCAGATATCGAGCAGGCAGACGCTGTAGCACTCGCTAAGGCAGACGAAAAGGTCCAAGCAGAGCTTAACGGTAAGAATATCATTAAAGAAATCTATGTTAAGGGCAAGCTTGTAAATATCGTTGCTAAATAATAATCAAAATTAGGCTCCCCCCTTGAGGGGGAGCTGTCATTTTCAAAGAAAATGACTGAGGGGGGTATAAAAAACAATCCCCCCTTCCGTCAAAACTTCGTTTTGCCACCTTCCCCTCATAGGGGGAAGGCTAAATAGGTGATTTTATGTTTAACTGCCCAATCTGTAACGAAAAATTAAACAAAGAAAATAACTCCTACCGTTGCAATAACAATCATTCCTTTGACATTGCAAGGCAGGGGTATGTGAACTTGTTGCCCGTTAACAAAAAGCACTCCGATAACCCCGGTGACTCAAAAGATATGGTGCTATCCCGCCGCGAGTTTCTTGAAAGTGGAAATTACGAGTGCTTTTCAAATAAGCTTAATGAAATAATTGCAACACTTTTTAAGGATAGTCAAAATTTATCTATTCTTGATTGCGGTTGTGGTGAGGGCTATTATGACGGAAGGCTTATTGAATTTTTGGATAAGTTAAAAATTGACTATGACCTTTATGGCTTCGATATTTCAAAAGAAGCCGTGCGTTTTGCCGCGGGAAAATATAAAAAAGCAAGCTTTTTTGTGGGTAGTTGCTTTAATATGCCACTTGAAAATGACCGCTTTGACCTTGCAATTAACATTTTTGCACCTATGGTTGAAAATGAATTTTGCCGAGTGCTTAAAAATGGAGGTTATTTAATCTATGCCGTTCCCGGTAAAAATCATTTAATGGGGCTTAAAAAGCTTCTTTATGAAAATGTTTATGAGAATGAAGAAAAGCATACTGAATATGAGGGCTTTGAATTTATCGGCAGACATTCTGTAAAGAGTGAAATCACGGTTGACGGTAAAATGGGTGTGAATCTTTTCAAAATGACACCTTATTATTTCAAAACTGAATTGGGCGCAGAAGAAAAAATCATAAACAATAATGGGTTTACAACGGAAATACATTTTGATTTTTTAGTTTATCGTAAGAAATAGTGTCTCCCTCTGACGAGGGAGGTGGCAACGCGTCAGCGTTGACGGAGGGAGAGAAATTTTTACTACCCCTCAGTCGCTACGCGCCAGTTCCCCTGACAAAGGGGAGCCGATTTTATATCTATCCATTGAATTAAATAATAATATATGCTAAAATAAAATGATATAAAAATTCGGGGTGATGAAATGAAAATAATTGATATATCAAGGGATGTTATGAATTGCGAGGTCTTTGCTGGCGACCCTGTGCCAAAGCTTGAAATGGTGGCGAGCATCGGCGACAGCAGTGAATATAATTTGGGCAAAATAAATATGTGTTTGCATAACGGTACGCATATGGATGCCCCCTTGCATTTTTTACCCAACGGTAATGATATAACAGAATTTGACCCCGAGGTGTTTTTCGGTCCTTGCGTTGTGGTTGAGGTTGCCGAAGAATTTATCACAGGCGCATTTGTTGAAGAATATTTCCCGAGAAATGCTAAAAGAATACTCGTAAAAAGTCACGGTAAAGCGGTATTTCACGAATCCGCTGCGTCAGAGCTTTCCCATATGGGATATGTGCTTGTCGGCACAGACTCTATGACCGTTGAGCCCGAGGGTAGTGATGGCAGAACTCACCGTATGTTTATGGTTGATAATATCGCACTTCTTGAAAATCTTGATTTAGAGAATGTTCAGTCGGGTGACTATTTTCTCGCGGCGGCACCTATTAAAATCAGCGGTGCAGAGGCTTCTCCGGTAAGGGCACTTTTGGTGTCTGATTACATCTTTTGGAGTGGCGACAACAAATAAGTTAAAAATCATCTAAAGTATAATTTTAACGAGGAAAACGAAATGGTTAAAAAATTACTAAGCCTGTTTTTGACCTTTGCAAAAATCGGCTCAATAACCTTTGGCGGTGGGCTTACAATGCTCCCGCTTCTTACAAGAGAAATAGTCCAGAAGAAAAAATGGGCAACTGAAGAAGAACTTTTAGATTATTATGCGGTTGGTCAATGTACACCGGGTATTATCGCAGTTAATACCGCCACATTTATAGGCTATTATCAGGCGGGAGTGCTCGGCGGAATTTTCGCTACCTTGGGTATGGTTGCACCATCAATAATAATCATCACAATTGTTGCATCGGTTTTACAGGCGTTTATGGATTATCCAATAGTTGCCTCTGCACTTACGGGAATTAATGCAATTGTTTGTGCTTTGCTTGCACATACGGTAATAACACTCGGCAAAAAAAGCCTCGTTAATGTAATGTCGGTTGTGCTTTTTATAATCGGCTTGATTGCTTGCTTTGTTTTAGACATAACACCTATTCTGCTTGTAATCTTCGGCGGAGTGGTTGGCGTAATTTATAATAAAATCAAGGGGGTAAAATCAAAATGACCTTCTTGTATTTGTTTATTGAATTTTTCAAAATCGGACTTTTCGCCGTTGGTGGTGGTCCTGCAACAATTCCCTTTTTGCAGGATTTGGCAAGAAGTGACTACGGTTGGTTTAACGAGGACCAATTGGGAGTTATGGTAGCCGTTGCAGAGAGCACACCTGGGCCAATCGGCGTAAATATGGCAACCTATGCGGGCTACAACGCGGGCGTTACTGAGTTCGGTACAATCGGCGGAATTCTGGGCGGTATGGTTGCAACCTTGGGCCTTGTAACACCGTCAGTTATTGTTATTATTCTAGTTGCAGGCTTCTTAAAGACATTTAAAGAAAATGAATATGTAAAAGGTGCTTTTTCGGGTATTCGTCCCGTTGTAACTGCACTTGTGCTCTTTGCGGTTTTTGGTATTATTAAACCAATTTTCTATGTTGACGGTGCATTCTGTCTTCCCGTAATCGCAATTTCGGTTGTGGTTTTTGCACTTATGTTCATTAAAAAGCTTAAAAAATTACACCCTGCATTCTGGCTGGCACTTGGCGCTATCGCAGGAATTTTACTTAAATTATAAGGATTTGTTTGTATGTCACTCGTGAAAAATCAAGATATACAACTGAATATTGAGGGCTATACTGCCGAGGGCAACGGAGTTGGGCATTATGACGGTCAAGCTGTATTTGTTTCGGGTGCGGCTAAAGGGGACACTATCATCGCCCACATCATAAAGGCGAAAAAGACCTATGCAATCGGCATTATCAAGCAAATTTTAAAGAAATCTGACGACAGAATTGATGTCGATTGCCCGCATTTTCGCTCTTGCGGTGGCTGTGTTTATCGTCATATTTCTTATGAGGCGGAAAAACTGCTTAAAAGACAAAAGGTTGTTGATGCATTCTCACGCCTTGCCCATATAGATGTGCCCGTAAATGACATAATCACTTGTAATACTGAAAGATACAGAAATAAAGCCCAGTATCCTGTTGGGTTTGACAAAGAAGTTGTTGCGGGATTTTATGCGCAGAAAAGCCACAGAATAATAAATTCTTCCGACTGTGTTTTACAGCCCGAGGAATTCTCAAAAATCGTTGAAATTGTAAAGGCGTGGATGACCGAATTTCGTATTCCCGCTTACAACGGCGAAACGGGTAACGGATTAATCCGCCATATTTATATAAGAAAAGCATTCAAAACGGGGCAGATTATGGTGTGCCTTGTAATCAACGGTAATTCTTTGCCATATGCCGACGAGCTTTGCGACGATTTAATGCGAATTGAGAATTTAAAAAGCATTGTAATCAATGAAAATCGCGATAAAACCAATGTGATTCTCGGCAAGAATTGTGCTACAATTTGGGGTGAGGATTATATTGAGGACGAGCTTTGCGGAGTTAAAATCAGAATATCGCCATTGTCATTCTACCAAGTTAACCATGATTGTGCCGAGCTTTTATATGAAAAAGCTGCCGAATATGTTGGTGCTACGGGCAACGAAACGGTGCTCGATTTATATTGCGGTGCGGGTACAATCGGTCTTTCAATGGCGAATAAGGTGAAAAAGATAATCGGCGTTGAGATTATCCCGGAAGCTATTGAAGATGCCAAAGAAAATGCAAAGCGAAACAATATTGAAAACTGTGAATTTTACTGTGGCGACGCAAAGGATGCAGTAAAAATTCTTAAAGGCAAAAATATCGAGCCTGACGCGGTAATTCTCGACCCACCGCGAAAAGGATGTGACCGTGAAGTGCTCGAATATGTGGCAGAAATGAAACCGAAAAAGATTGTTTATGTTTCTTGCGATGTGTCAACCCAAGCCCGCGATTGTGCAATACTTAAAGAACTCGGCTACGAAACAAAAGAGGTAGCACCGGTTGATATGTTCCCAAGAACAGCACATACAGAAGCAGTTGCATTGATAACAAAAATGTAAGAGAGGTTATTTTATGAACGGAATGACAAGACGAGAGCGTCAGGTTACTGACATTAATGAAATTATAAAAATTCTTGACAAATCCAAGGTTGTGCATCTTGGAATGGTTGACGGTGATGAGCCCTATGTTGTGCCGATGAATTACGGCTATACTATGGAAGACGGCAAATTGACATTATATCTTCACGGCGCAAAGCGTGGCAGAAAGCTTGATGTAATGCGCGCAAATCCAAAGGTGTTCTTTGAAATGTGTTGCGATATTGTTCCTTTTGAGGGCGAGGTTGCCTGCAAATACGGCATTACATACGCAAGCCTTATGGGTAGGGGAATTGCCGAAATCGTTGAAGATGTTGAAGAGAAAAAATTCGCTTTATCCGCACTTATGAAAACGCAGACAGGCAAGGATTTTGAGTTTGAAGATAAAATGACAACAATTGTGAGCATAATCAAAATCACTGCTCTTGAATATACCGCAAAGCACAGACCGGGACCAAAAAAATAAGTGCAAAATTGAAAATGCAAAGTGCAAAATTAAACCCCGACAATGTCGGGGTTTTTATGCTTATTACTTATCTTTTCTTCCCTCTATGAATTTGCCGTGGTGCTTGGGCTCAACAAGGGGTGGGAGGAGCTGTAAGAATTTTTTAAAAGCTTCGCACACGGGCTTAATCGGGATAACTTGGTCGAAAAATCCGCCGAGAGAGGCGAGAATATCGCCAACATACGGGGTGCTTGATGGCATCATCGTCACTTTATCCTTAGGCAAAAAGCTGAAAATAAGATTTCTCTTGCCAACGGTCTGAATTGGTCGAATTGACACAAGTAAGCTGTTATCGTCAAGCCAAGTAGCATTGGCACAAACCTTGAATTCGGTTTTGCCCAGCGTCATTGTGGAGTAGCGGTAATGACCGTCCATACCAAGCGGAATTTTATTGGTTTCGTCGCCCTCGCTCCACTTGAATGTGCATTCCTCACCGTTGAAATCGAATTTAACCATATCAATATTTCCCGCTCTGTCCGACATCATATAAGTGATTGCCATTGGCAGTACACTTACGGGGAAGCCCACTAAATCAAGCAAAATTTTCTTGCGGAATTTGATATATCGGTTGTTGATTTCGTCTTCGCGTGCGGGGTGCTCGCTGAATGCGGGCGGATTTGCGGGCTCGGTTTCAAATTTTGCCTCGTCTTCCACTTCTTCAAAGGCTTTAGGGAAGAAATCCCATATGCAGTCAAGTCCGTCTTGCTCAACGGGGATTGAAGCAGTACAAACCACCACCGCGTTGTGCTCGGGGAAGGTGATGCCAAACTGTGAGAACATTCCGTCGGCACGGTATCCGCCGTTTTTGTTCATCCAGAAGCAATAACCATAGCCAACAGAAGAATCTGTGCCGGGGCGGTTATATGAATTGTCAATCTGCACGCTTGTGGCTTCTTTAACCCACTCTGCAGGGATAATCTGCTGACCTTTGTACTTGCCACCCTTAAGGTAGCAAAGCATAAATTTTGCCAAATCCTCGGTCTTGATGTAAAGTCCCCAACCGCCTGCCTCAATGCCGTTTTCGTCGGTTTCCCATACGGGATAATCAATTCCCAAGGGCTCAAAAAGGCGGGGTTCAAGATAATCACGCATACACATACCTGTAACGCGGTTGATAATTGCCGAGAGCATAAAAATATTTTCGTTTATGTAAAGGAATTTTTCGCCGGGCCCAAAGCTCCAGGGAGCGTTTATATAATCCTCAATCCAGTCGATTTTCGATTTGTCAGAGAGAAAGCTTGGCTGTTTGCCCGCACTCATTCTCAAAAGATTACGAACAGTCAGCTTTTCAAATCGTTCGTCATATTTTTTCGGTGCATAATCGGGGAAAAAGTCCAAAAGCTTGTCGTCAAGAGATAAAAGCCCCTCACTTATTGCGAATCCGATAGCCGTTGAAGTGAATGACTTGCTGACAGAATAAACCATATGTGTGGTGTCCTTGTCATAGGGCGCGTTGTACCACTCAAGAGCCACCTTGCCGTTACGAACAACCATAAGGCTGTGATATTCCAAATCTCTGTTTTTGGCTTCTGCCAAGAATTCGTTAACGATTTTCGCCGAAACTCCTGCACTTTGGGGTGTGCGGGCGCGAGGTAATGCTTTTGTAGTTGCCATATTTAACCCTCCAACAAATTTTACATTATATTCCAATTTTATCACAGTTATGTGAACTTGCAACGGTTAAGTTAAAAAATAACTAATGAATAGTTTTCACTTCTTCCGCATACATATTTACAAGCAAGTAAAATACGGAGGTAGACTATGATTTCAGACGAGAAAAACATTCAAAAATTACCGCATAATATTATTATGGAGGACAGGCGCAAACTTTCGGTTTCGGGCGTTACTGACATTGACTCATTTGACGAGCAGACGGTTATTGCAATAACACAGCAGGGGGAGCTCACAATTCGTGGGTGGAATTTGCATATTACACGGCTTAATCTTGAACAAAGTGAATTGATGGTAGACGGTGAAATCTCATCACTTACATATACTGACACTCGCCCGCAGGCAAAGGGCTTTTTCTCAAAGGTGCTTCGATGACCGACTATTTATATAGCTTAAGCCTTGCTCAACAGACAAAAGGTTTTTTGTTCTCGCTTGGTATGGGCTTTCTTTTGGGAATTCTCTACGATTTAATAAGAATAATACGCATAAGCATTTCGCGGAGCAAGACGGCAGTAATAATATGCGACATAATTTTTTGTGCTTTTGCCTGTCTTTTCACTTTTTTGTTTTGTTTGACGGTCAATGAGGGTGAAATGCGCCTTTATTTAGTGCTTGGTGAGGCGGCGGGATTTTTCACATATTACTTTTCGCTTGGGGCAATTGTTTTTTCTTATAGCGAAAAAATTATTAAATTTATTAAAAAGATTACTCGCTCGGCTTTTGGTGTTATTTTGTTCCCTTTTAAATGGATTTTTGGAAAAATACGGAAAGTGTTCAACAAATTACTCAAAAAAAGTCGAAAAAATACCAAAAAAGTCAAAAATAAATCAAAATTCCTCTTGAAAGTCAATAAACTATTGTTGTATAATCTATTTGTTAAAAAGCGCAATCCGGTGGATGACGAAGATTTTGAAAGTGAGGAAGATTGATATGGCAAAAACAAAAGCTGCGCCTAAAAAAGTGCAGAAAAGAAGCTTTATTCTTACTCTCGGCATTGTTTTGCTGGTGGGTTATTTTGTGATTTCCATAATCAGCCTTCAGTCAACAATCAAAGAGCGCCGTGCCGAGTTGGAACAGAAAAACGCCGCATATGAGCAGCAGTTGGCTGACAATGAGCGTCTGCAATCCATAGTTGACGATGAAGACAAAAGTGAATATATGGAGCAGGTTGCCCGCGAAAAGTTAGGCTTCGTTATGCCGGGCGAAAAAGTGTTCTACGATGTAACACCGGGAGCATAATTAGGGGGCAGCACAAACTGTATGCAAATTGACATCGGTTCCATTCACGATGGAACAGTGACGGGGTTGACCAAATTCGGTGCTTTTGTTAAGCTCGAATGCGGTGTTTCGGGAATGGTACATATTTCCGAAGTAGCAAATGAATATGTCAGCGACATTTCAGAGCGTCTTTCAGAGGGCGACAAGGTTAAGGTCAAGGTAATTGAAATTAACGAAAAGGGAAAAATCAGTCTTTCAATCAAAAAGGCACAGCCTGAGCCAGAAAAACCAAAGGCTCAAAAGCCTAAGTTTCAGAAAAATGCTAACCGCGGTTGGCAGGGTAAGCAAGAGGTTGAGCAGTCAGGTCCAATGTCTTTTGAAGATATGATGGCAAAGTTTAAGGCTCAAAGTGAAGACAAAATGAGCGATATTAAACGAAGCTCTGACCGTCGCGGCGGTAACACAGGCTACCGCAGAGGTAATAAGTCATAAATAAAAATTCGGGGTAGTTATAAAAGACTACCCTTTATTTATAGGTGAAATTATGAGAGAAATCAGTTTTTCACAAATTTCTGATACAGTTCGCGAGCTTTGTATCAAGGCGAATAAAATTCTGCCTGCAGAGTTAACGCAATGTATTGCTTGCGGACTTGAAAATGAAGATAAAGAATTGCCCAAGAGCATAATGGGTGACATTCTCAAAAATCTTGACTGTGCAAAAGAAATGGATATTCCCATTTGTCAAGATACGGGAATGGCGATTGTTTTTGTTGAATTGGGTCAGGAAGTGCTTATTGTCGGCGGAGCATTTGAAGATGCCATTAATGACGGTGTGCGTAGAGGATATACTGACGGACTTTTACGAAAATCCATTGTCGGTGACCCGCTTGAAAGGGTAAATACTGATGATAATACCCCTGCGGTAATTCACACACGAATTGTCAGCGGAGATAAGATAAAAATTACTGTTGCGCCCAAGGGCTTCGGCAGTGAAAATATGAGCAGAATTAAAATGTTCACACCGTCTGCTACTAAAGAAGATATTGTGGATTTTGTGGTTGAAACTGTCAAAATTGCAGGCGGTAATCCTTGCCCGCCCATAGTTTTGGGTGTTGGTATCGGCTCGAGTTTTGAGGGCTGTGCATACCTTGCTAAAAAAGCACTTTGCAGAAGTGTTGATGAGCGAAATACCAAGCCGTTATATGCAGAACTTGAAAATATAATGCTTGAAAAGGTGAATGAAACGGATGTTGGCCCTCAGGGCTTCGGCGGAAAAACCACTGCCCTTGCAGTGAATATTGAAGAAGCACCGACGCATATTGCGGGCTTGCCCGTTGCGGTGAATGTGGGCTGTCATGTGACAAGGCACGCAGAGGCGATAATATAAAACATTGTAAAAATTAAATAAATTTTCTCAAAACTACTTTATTTTTCTGTGCATTTATGCTACACTGTAATTGAGGAAAAGAAATCCTCAATTCAAATATAAAGGAGATGTCGTTGTGAACATTACTATTATCGGACGCAAATGTACGCCAAGAGAAAGCTTCAGGGTAAGAGCAGAAGAAAAGCTTCGTAAGGTTGAAAGGTTTTTCGGAGCTGACGCAACGGCTAAAATTACTGCCACTGTTGAGAAGAATGTGAAAATCTGTGAGATTACACTCACAAAGAAAAATATGATTTTCCGTGCTCAAGAGCGCAGTGATGATTTAGAGGAGTCACTTGACAGGTGCGTTGACTCCCTTATCCGTCAAATCAGAAAGAACAAAACCCGTATTGAGCGAAAATTACGCGATGTTTCTTTCGATGATGTGCTTGCAGATGTTGTTGACGAAGACGAAATTGAGGTTGTGAGAACAAAATCAGTTGTCTTAAAGCCTGAAACGGTTGAAGAGGCAATTCTGCAAATGAATCTGCTCGGTCATATGTTCTACATGTTCCGCAATGCAGAAACAGATGAAATCTGCGTAGTTTATAAGAGAAATGACGGTGGCTACGGCCTTATGGAACCCGATTACGAATAAAAAGGATTTTCGGCAGTGGGGGAAACTCCACTGCCTTGTTTTTTAGGAGAATGGATTATGCAAAAGAAAAAGGTTTTAAAAATTGTTGTTGCAGTAATTGCTGTGTTAATGGCTGCAACAATTGCAGTTTTCTCAATTTTCTTTGATAAGATTTTCTGGAATACAGATTGGTTTATCGAGAAATCACAAACTGCCGATGTAAAGCTCACAATTGATGCCGATGAAAAAGGCGAAACACTTGACGGCTTTGGCGCATCAGCTTGCTGGTGGTCACAGATTGCAGGCGAGAGCGAGAATATGGAAGAAATCGCAAAGCTTCTTTACAGTAAAGAGGGCTTAGGACTCAATATTTACCGCTATAATATCGGTGGTGGCTCTGCAGATATGGAGTCAGAAATTGCAGACCCTTGGCGTCGTACAGAAAGCTTTTATGTGCTGAATGAAGAAACAGGTGAATACGAATATGACTTTACCCGTGACGCCGAAGCACAGAAATTCCTAGACCTTTGTCTTTCTTATGGTTGCATTGATACGGTTATTCTTTTTGCAAATTCACCCCATTATACTATGACTCTTAATGGTGATACATACGGCAATAAGAATTGGTGGGTGAGCAACCTCCCTCGCGAATATTATGAGGATTACGCTGAATATTTAATCACAATCGCCGAGTATTTCATCAACAAGGGTGTGCCCGTTAAATACATAAGCCCTATTAATGAGCCTAACTGGTCTTGGGGCGCAGAAAGACAGCATCAAGAGGGTTGCTTCTATAACTCAGAAGATATTTATGATGTTTTCCGTGCTTGCGTAAAAGAGATTAAAGAGAGAAATCTTGACATCAAGCTTGCAGGTCCTGAATCGGGTGAAATAGGATTTAGACTTTACGAGTGGTTTGAGTATCTTTATAATGACGAAGAAATCCGCCCATATCTTGGCACATTGTCATACCATAGCTATTGGTCCGATGAGCAGTTGCACAACAAAATCGGTCTCGGCAACTGGATTGTAAATAATGTGAACGATATTCCCGTGGAAATGTCAGAATGGTGTCATTTGCCCTGCAATTCACCTATTGATTCAATTGACGGTGCACTTTTGCAGGCAAGAACAATGGCGAATGACTTAAATTACAGCAATATCAATTCTTGGACCGCTTGGGTAGGCGTTAACGGTATCGGCATTGGCGAAGACGGTAAGCAGTATTCTGACGGTCTTTTAGTGGGTAATGCGGATTTGAGCGAATATCAGATTGCTATGCGTTATTATGCAGTTGCTCATTTCAGCAAGTTTATTCCAATTGGCAGTGTTAAAATTGAAACCGAAAAGAATATCAATGATATAATCAAGACCGAAGAAGTTCTCGAGGACGGCACAGTAAATACCTTGACTATGAAATATGGTGTAAACTGCGTCTCATATCTCACTCCCGACGGAAAAATAGTGACCGTTGTGGTGAATGACGGTGTTGCAAGAAAGATTGATTTCAAGGTTAATGCACAAAATATGAGCGTTTATACCACAACACAGGAAGCACAAATGCAACAGACTTATTCAGGTGAGGTTGCAGAAATCGAACTCCCCGAAAAGAGTATTATGACAATAGTGTTTGAATAAAAATAATTTAGCTCCCTCGTCAGAGGGCGGTAAAGAAAAAACGGCAGTTCAGAACGAACTGCCGTAGTTTTTTGTTATTTTTTCATTTGGTCTAAGGTTTTCTCAAATGACGGTAAAAATTCTTCTATAAAGATTTTTAATTCTTCACATTCGAGTTTATCCATTGATTTGAGAAGTCTTTCTTCGGCTTCACAGAATTCGCTGTTGCCCGCTTTTCTCTCTTCAATGCACTTTAAATATCCGCTGATTTTGTCGGCGGCTTTAACTAACTTCCAAAGCTCTTTATCTTCATTTTTCTTCTTGAAAAGTGGCTCATAAGATGGAAGTAAATCCTCGGGGAGCATTGAAAGAAGTTGCTTTGTTGCGTTCTTTTCAACCGCCTTATATGCCTCTTTGGTTTCTTTGCTGTAATATTTCACGGGAGTGGGCAAATCACCTGTGATGATTTCGGGCGTGTCGTGATAAAGCCCTAAAAGTGAAGCTCTTTCACAGTTGTAATTTTTGCCCAACCGCTGATTACCAATAGTTGCAAGGGCAAAAGCCAACTGCGCTACCTCGGCGGAATGCTCGCTTAAGGTTTCATATCTTGTATTTCGCATAAGCGCCCAACGGTTTATGTATTTGGTGCGCGATGTGAAAGCAAAAAAGTCGTTCTTGCCCATTAGATATCCTCTTCCTTAAAGCTGATTTTCAGCTCATCACGGCTGAGCGTAATCTTTGTGTATTTAACACCTGCCGCGTCAAACATTCTGCGTGAAACGCGGTTGCCGACGGTGTCTTTATACTTGTCCGAAATATAGATAACTTCTTTAATACCGCTTTGAATAATAGCCTTTGCACATTCGTTGCAGGGGAAAAGTGCAACATAGATTTTACAACCGTTTAAGTTTCTGCCACCGTTGTTGAGAATTGCATTAAGTTCTGCGTGGCACACATAGGGGTATTTTGTGTCGTATTCGTCACCGCTTCTGTCCCAAGGGAATTCATCGTCATTGCAACCGTGGGGAAAACCGTTGTAGCCGACTGACATAATCTTGTTGTTATTGTCAACAATGCAGGCACCAACTTGTGTGTTGGGGTCCTTGCTTCTGTATGAAGAAAGAAGCGCAATTCCCATAAAATATTCGTCCCAAGAAATGAAATCTTCTCTTTTAGCCATAAAAATTCTCCTTATTTAATCCCTTTTATTTTATCCCAATAGGCTTTCGCCGTTTGTTCAGTTTTGTTGTCGCCGAATTCATAATATTTTTTATCCTTAATCGCATCGGGCAAATACTGTTGTTTCACCCAACGGTTTGGAAAATCGTGGGAGTAGAGATAGTTCTGCCCCTTGACCTCGGCGTCCTCACCGTCATAATGCTTATTCTGTAATTGTCGCGGAATTTTGCCGTAGTTACCCTGGCGAACATCGTCCAATGCGGCGAAAATACCGTCGTGACCCGTGTTGGATTTCGGGCTTGTTGCTACGAGAACTACCGCGTCACCGAGGGGAATTGCTGCCTCGGGCATTCCAACCTGCATTGCGATGTCGCAAGCGGATTTCACAATGGGTAAAATTTGCGGATAAGCAAGCCCTACATCCTCACTTGCACATACGAGCAGTCTGCGAATTGCCGAAATCATATCTCCTGCCTCTAAAAGTCTTGCAAGATAATGGAGTGCAGCATCGGGGTCGGAGCCTCTCATAGATTTCTGATAAGCAGAAAGAATGTCATAATGCTCATCACCGAATTTGTCATAACGGAAGGTGTTTTTCTGTGTCAGGCTACCCGCGTTTTGAAGAGTTATTACTCTTTCGCCGTCAATAATCGGGGCAGAAAGCACGCAAAGTTCAACGAAATTTAAGGATTTTCGCACATCACCGCCACAAGCAACCGCAATATGCTCATAAACCTCGTTTTCAATCTGAAAGGGAGTTTCAAATTCGTTCTGTAAAAAGTCAAAGGCTCTTTTTACTGCGGGCACAATGTCTTCGGGAGTAACTGATTTGAATTCAAACACCGTACAACGAGAAAGCACCGCGGAGTAAATATAAAAATACGGATTTTCGGTTGTTGAGGCAATCAGCGTGATTTTTCCGCTTTCAATGTATTCAAGTAAAGATTGCTGTTGCTTTTTGTTGAAATACTGAATTTCATCAAGATATAAAAGAATGCCGTTTGGTGCTGCAAAGGTGTCAAGCTCGCTGACAATTGCCTTTATATCCGCCGTTGAAGCGTTTGTGCCGTTGATATGATGAAGTTTTCTGTTTGTATTTTTCGCGATTATTCGAGCGAGAGTTGTTTTGCCCGTGCCCGAAGGTCCGTAGAAAATAAGGTTGGGTAAATATCCCGATTCCACAATATTGCGGAGAGGCATATTTTCGCCGAGTAAGTGGCGTTGACCTACCATATCGTCTATGGTCTGCGGACGAAGTCTGTCCGCCAAGGGTGTTGACATTTTTACCCCTCCTTATAAAATATCGAAAATATCCGTTGGCTTTTCGATTATATATTCAGCCTTGTATTCCTCAAATTCCTCTTGTGAGCCGAAGCCGTAAAGCACCGCGCAGCAGGGAAGTCCCACATCGTGAGCGCCGATAATATCAAATCGGGTGTCACCAACCATAAGTGTATCTTGGAGGCTTGCACCGATATTTTTCATAGCGTTTTGGATTACTGTTGCCTTGCTTTCGCTTGTGTTGTCGAATTCTGTTCCGCCAAGAAAATCAAAGTATTTCTTAATATCAAGATTTTCACAAATCTGGTCAATAAAGTGCAAGGGCTTTGAAGATGCTGTTGCAAGAATGTATCCCTGCTCTTTGAGTGATTTTAAAGTTTCAGCAATGCCGTCATAAAGACAACTTTCAAGATAGCCTTTTACTCTGTAACGCTCGCGGTATTTGTCAGTCATTTCCCAAGCGTGCTTGTCGTCAAAACCACAGAACACAGTAAAGCTGTGATGAAGTGGCGGACCTATGAATTTTTTAAGTAAATCAAGTGACGGTGTGCCGTGACCATAAGACTCAAAAGCATAAGTAAGGCTTTTGAAGATGCCCTCTGAAGAATCTGTCAAAGTGCCGTCAAAATCGAATAAAATATATTTAAACTTACTCATTTATAATTATTTCATACTCCTTGTACCATTTTTCGTTTATGTCAAGAGAATTTGACCATTCGCGCTTTGTAATATCGCCTGCGAAATCTTCGCTGTCGCAACGCCCATACCAAGGTTCAATGCAAACAAATGGTGCATTTTTCTTTGCAGGTGACCAAATACCGAAAACATCAGTATCAAATTTTACTGTTAAATAATTTTTGCCATTGTCAATAAGAGAGATTTCATTTACACCGCTGTTTTCAATAATAAGCGCATCATTGTCAAAAATATTATCGTGAAGAACAAAAGAGCTTTCAACATCATATTTTTGTGCGGTATAAAGTCCGTCAGAATTGATAAGATTATATTTGATATTTTCGCCATTCATTGTGAGCATGGTTTCGCCCTTGCTACAATAAAACGCGGGGTGTGCACCGATTGAAAAATAGATTTTCTTGTCGTCAAGGTTTTCAACCTGCCAACCGACAATAGTTTTATCATTTTTAAGCTCAAACGAGCAAACAAGACGGAATTTAAACGGATATTTTGTAAGTGTTTCTTCGCTACTTGTCAATTCAAACGCGAGTTTGCTTTCAGTTTTTTCAATAAGAGTGAATTCGCTGTCCCTTGCAAAGCCGTGCTGACCAAGTGAATACTCTTTGCCGTTGTATGTAGTCTTGCCGTCTTTATATTTGCCGACAACGGGGAAAAGCACAGGGCTTTTTCTGCCCCAAAATGCAGGGTCGCCTTGCCAAAGCATTTCTTTGTTTTCTTTTTTATTGAAGATTGAAGACAACTCCGCACCGTGAGTTTCAACTGCAATTTTAAGAATATCGTTTTCAAGATAGTGTAACATAAAATCACCAATTCGTAGGGGTCGGCGTCCTCGACGACCCTATATTTAATTTATTATACAATAAAAAATTCTCTTATTCAACCAATTTACAAACATTTGTTTTGTGATAATAACTGAATTTTTCAAAAATTAAAAAAATCTTAAAAACCCCTTTTAATTTATAGAAAATAGTGTTATACTATTAAAGGCGTTTGAGCATTTTTGCGAAATTGTGTCTCAAATGTCGATTTTTAAGGTTTTTTATCTATATATTGTTATTTCCGATTATATTATTTGATTTTTGGGAGGGAAGAGTCCTTGGAAAAAATCATAGTAAACGGCGGCAACAGACTAACAGGCGAGGTTGAAATCAGCGGTGCCAAAAATGCTGTCGTTGCGATAATTCCGGCGACCATTCTCGCAGAGGGCGTTTGCAGAATTGAAAACATTCCCAACATCAGCGATGTTACGGCAATGATTAAAATTCTTCGTTCTCTGGGTGCAGAAATAAAAATGATTAATAAAAGTACACTTGAGATTGACACCTCTCACATCCGTTCAAATGTTGTGGGTCACGATTTGTCAAAGCTTATGCGTGCTTCATATTATTTTATAGGTGTTCTTCTCGGCAGATTCAATCACGCAAAGGTTGCAATGCCCGGCGGTTGTCAGTTCGGCGTTCGCCCCATTGACCAACACATTAAAGGCTTTGAGGCAATCGGCGCAACAGTTTCTATGGAAGAAAACGCTATGGTTGATGTTAAAGCTGACCAGCTTCTCGGCACATCGGTTTATTTTGATGTTGTGTCAGTTGGTGCAACAATCAACCTTATGCTCGCCGCAGTCAAGGCAAAGGGTCTTACCGTTATTGAAAACGCGGCAAAAGAGCCCCACATTGTTGACCTTGCAAACTTCTTAAACTCTATGGGCGCAGATGTTCGCGGTGCAGGTACTGATGTTATTAAAATTCGCGGTGTGGACAAGCTTCACGGCTGTGAATATACAATTATTCCCGACCAGATTGAAGCGGGAACATATATGGTAGCCGCAGCGGCAACGAGAGGCGATGTGCTTATTAAAAATGTTATTCCTAAGCACCTTGAGTCAATTTCAGCTAAGCTTCTTGAATGTGGCGTTGTGGTTGAGGAGTATGATGATTCTGTAAGAATTTTCTCGGATTGCCGTCCTAATCATTGCAGCATCAAAACAATGCCTCATCCGGGCTTCCCGACAGATATGCAACCGCAGATTACCGTTCTTCTCTCAATTGCGAGGGGCAACAGTATGGTGAGTGAAAGTGTGTGGGATAACCGCTTCCGTTACATCGACCAGCTTCTTCGTATGGGTGCAAATATTAAGGTTGACGGAAAATCCGCATTTGTTGAGGGTGTTGAGGGGCTTCACGGTGCTCCAGTTAAGGCTGATGACCTTCGTGCAGGCGCGGCAATGGTTATTGCAGGTCTTGTGGCAAAGGGCACAACCGAGATTGAAGAAATACATCATATTCAGCGCGGTTATGACAATATTATTGAAAAATTACGCAGTCTTGGTGCGGATATCGAGCTTGTAACAGTTCCCGATGATACAAAAACCGTATTAAGCGTAGGTTAAGTTAAAATATAGGGACGGTATTTAGCCGTCCCATTTTGTTTTTGGAGATAGATTATGGCGAAATTTTGTCCTCTGTTTTCTTCGTCAACGGGTAACAGTGTTTACATCGGTGGCGGTGATGACAGTATTTTAATAGATGTGGGTATGACTGCAAAGCAAATGGATGAGGCTTTGTGGCGAATTGGAGTTGACGGCGACAGTATACGCAACATTTTCATAACCCACGAGCATTCCGACCATATAAAAGGACTTAAAGTTTTCACAAAAAAGCACAAAGCAAGAGTTATTATGACGGGCGGTACATACGAGGCACTCACCAAAACTGACGCACTTGATAATGTGGCGGAGTGCTCTATAATCTCACCCGACGGTGTTGATGTGGGGTGTATGCACATAAAACCCTTTGCCATTTCACACGATACTATTGAGCCCTGCGGGTATACTGTAGAAATGGCAAATGGCAGAAAAATTGCGGTTGCAACCGATTTGGGAATAATGACTGACGAGGTTTTAAATGCGATAACGGGCTGTGACCTTGTAATGCTTGAGTCTAATCACGATGTCAATATGCTTCAATGCGGTGGATATCCGTATATGCTGAAAAGAAGAATTTTAGGTGTTAAGGGGCATCTTTCAAACGATGTGTGCGCTGAAACTCTTACAAAGCTTATAAAAAGCGGAACAACAAGATTTTTTCTCGGTCATTTAAGCCGTGAAAACAATATGCCACAATTGGCTTATCAGACAAGTGTTTCGGCACTCGAAATGGCGGGCGCACGCGAGGGCGAAGATTATTTTATTCGCGTGGCAAAGCCCGTATGGGATGAAAAGGCGTTGATTTTATGATAAATGTGAATTTGATAGTTCTTGGCAAGCTTAAAGAGAAGTATATGAAGGATTTCGCCGCCGAATATGAAAAAAGACTTTCTTCATATTGCAAGCTGACCGTTACCGAATTAGAGCCCGTTAAGCTTTCGGATAATCCTTCACAGACCGAAATCGACAACGCACTCTTAAAAGAAACGCAGATGATTACTGCAAAAATTCCTAAAAATTCATATGTATTTTCAATGTGTATTGAGGGTAAGCAGATGTCGTCTGAAGAGTTATCCGTAAAAATTGAGGATATGGCACTTTGCGGTAAAAGCAATATAACATTTATTATCGGCAGTTCATTCGGGCTTTCAGATGAAATTAAAAGAATGTCCGACTTTAAATTTTCAATGTCAAAAATGACTTTTCCGCACAAATTGGCAAGAATAATGCTAACAGAACAGATTTACAGAGCATTTTCAATCAGCAATAACGCAAAATATCACAAATAATAAGAAAATATTTAAAATTTTACAAAACTTTGTTTTTAGTTTGTTAAAAAATAAATTGTATTATTTATCCATAAAATATATGATGTATGCAAATGAGGAGGTTGTTTAAATGCAAAAAGAAAAAATCCTTGTAGTTGATGATGACAAAAATATTTGCGATTTACTTCGTATGTATCTTGAAAAAGAAGGCTATCTTGTGACAATGGCTCACAACGGTGTTGATGCAGTAAATGCTTTCAGCGCTGAAAACCCCGACCTTGTGTTGCTTGATATTATGCTTCCGCAGCTTGACGGCTGGCAGGTTTGCCGTGAAATCAGAAAGGTTAGCGAAAAGCCCATAATTATGCTTACCGCTAAAGACGAAACCTTTGACAAGGTTTTAGGTCTTGAGCTTGGTGCTGATGACTATGTTACAAAGCCCTTTGACACAAAAGAAATTGTGGCAAGAATTAAGGCTGTGCTTCGTCGTACCTCTGCCGTTAAGGGCGGGGATATTAAGGAGGTTCGCTATGATAAGCTCACAATTAACCTTTCAAATTATGAAATGAAGGTTGACGGCGTTGCGGTTGACACTCCCCCAAAAGAGTTAGAGCTTATTTATCACCTTGCAAGCAATCCCGACCGCGTATTTACCCGCGACCAGTTGCTTGACGATGTTTGGGGCTTTGACTATTACGGTGACAGCCGTACTGTTGATGTGCATATTAAAAGACTCCGCGATAAGCTTAAGGGTGTTTCACCCGAATGGGAGCTTCGCACTATCTGGAGTGTAGGATATAAGTTTGAAACTCATGGCAAAAAATAATTTTATTAAGAAGAATTATAAGCGAGCTGAAAGCTTTTTAAAGCATTTACCACTTTTTGCTCGTTATCTTACGATTATAACTTCACTTATTCTCGTAAGTTATCTTGTGCTTACAACAGCTCTTGCTGTGTTCCTTACAAACCATTGGACACATCAAAAAGAGGAATTGCTCATTGAAAATGTAACACTTAATGCTGAATACAGCGAGAGAATACTCGGAAGTTGTACTACTCAAGAAGAACTTAACCGTGCACTTGTTCTTGTGTGCAATAATCTTGGTGTATCTTCAAACGCTATTGATGCGGATATTTTCTTTTGCAACACATCGGGCGAGGTGCTGCTTTGCAAAGAGGATTTCACATATAATTATTCTGCCGGCAGTGAAGGTTGCCTTATTCATAAGGGATATAAAGTGCCTGATGAAATAATAGAAAAAGCAAAAAACGGAACTTATTTCAGCGACGGCAAAATCAAAGGTCTTTTCAACGAAAAAACCTTCTTTGCGGGAGTTCCCGTGATGGTGGGTGAGACCTGCATTGGTATAATTTTCGCCTCAGCCCCCGTTGAGAGTTCTTTGCGAGGTTATGCTAACAATCTGGCGAGAATTTATCTCTGGTCCGCGGTTTTTGCGGTAGCACTCACATTTTTAGCGGCTTATGCTACAACTGCAAAATTTACAAATCCGTTAAGACAGATGTCAAATGCTACAAAGGCTTATGCACAGGGTGATTTCAGCAAGCGTGTAACTGTGACAGGGCATGACGAAATGGCAGAGCTTTGCACATCGTTTAATCATATGGCTTCGGCACTGTCTGTGCTTGAATCTTCAAGGCGAAGCTTCGTCGCCAATGTGTCACACGAGCTTAAAACTCCAATGACCACAATTGGCGGTTTTATTGACGGTATGCTTGACGGCACAATCCCCGCCGAGCGTCACGATGAATATCTTAAAATCGTGTCTGACGAGGTTAAAAGGCTTTCCCGCCTTGTTACTTCAATGCTCAATCTTTCAAAAATTGAGGCAGGCGAATTAGAACTTAAGCCCGCAGAATTCGATTTAACATCAATGATGATTGACTGCACCCTCACCTTTGAGCAGGAAATCGAGAAAAAAGGCATTACCGTTGAGGGCTTTGAAAGTATGGGTAATGTGAGCGTTTTTGCCGACCGCGATATGCTTTATCAGGTGGTTTATAACCTTGTTGACAATGCGGTTAAATTCACTCATAACGGTGGCACAATTTCACTTTTTGCAGGTGAAAATGCAGAGCAAAAAATCTGTTTTGCAGTTCAGAATACGGGCGACGGAATATCGTCTGAAGAAATCGGTAAGATTTTTGAACGCTTCTATAAGGTTGATAAATCCCGAAGCTATGATGTAAAAAGCGCAGGCTTGGGACTTTACCTTTGTAAGACAATCGTTGAAATGCATAAGGGCGAAATTATTGCCGAAAGTGTAGAGGGCGAATTCACAAGATTTACCGTAATGCTCCCTAAACCGAAACCCGAAAAAGAAAAAAGCAAAAAATAATACGGAGGTTTTCAAATTATGAATGAAAGCTTTGATAACAATATAAATAATACTGAAAATCAGCAGGGGGCAACTCCGCCTCCATATAATAATCCGATAACTCCCCCCGTTACACCGCCGGGGGCACAGTATACACCGCCTGTGTATAACCAATATGCAACTTATGGAAGCTACGGTCAGCCACCAAAAGCTGAAGCACCCAAAAAGGCATCAAAGGGCAAGAAAAAAGGACTTATCATTGCGGTTGTAATTGTGTGCGCAGTATTCCTTGCGGCAGTTGGCGTATTTTTGGCAGGGTTTCTTTATGACGGTTTTTCAGAAGAAGTTCCGAAAAATGATGACACACAGATGAATATTGTTGAAACTCCCGACAAAACAGAAAAGGTTGAAAACGAAAATACTGACGGTGCATTAACACCCAAGCAGATTTATGACAAGGTTTATCAAAGCTCAGTAGGTGTTCTTGTTTACACAAGTAATCAGCAAACTGTTTATTCAGAGGGCACGGGCATTGTAATGGGCGAAAACTCTGACGGTACTGCAACCTATATTATCACCTGCGCACATGTTATTGATGTTTCTAATCCTAAAATTTTAGTGCAGACCGAAGATGGCACACAGTATGACGCAGTTGTTGTGGGTGCTGATGCAAAGACAGATATTGGTCTTATCCGTGTTTCTGCAACGGGTCTTAAAGCGGCAGATTTTGCTGATTCTGACACACTCGGCGTTGGCGATTATGTTTATGCAATCGGTAATCCCGGCGGAACACAGTTCTTCGGCTCATTTACAAACGGTATGGTTTCTGCAATCGGCAGACCCGTTGACAGCCCCGTAGGATATGAGGTTTCCTGTATTCAGCACACAGCACCAATCAATCCCGGCAACTCGGGTGGTGCACTTGTGAATGAATACGGTCAGGTGGTTGGCATCAACTCATCAAAAATTGCAGCAGAAGATTATGAAGGTATGGGCTTTGCAGTTCCATCAGCAACAGTTAAAGAAATCGTTGACGAGCTTATAGCACACGGCAAGGTTACAAACCGTCCCGTTCTTGGCATCACATATTATGCCGCAACCTATAGTCAGACACATTCAATTATTGTAAAAACTCATAATCTTCCCGCAAATTCAATAATAATTGAAGAGATTATGATTGGCAGTGATTTAGCAAACAAGGGTGTAAAATCGGGCGATATGATTATTGCCGTTAACGGTAAGGATATGGATACTGATGATGTTCTTCTGAATATTATTGAAGACGGTAAAGTAGGCGACGAGTTAACGCTCACAATCTGCCGTATAGACAGCAATTACAATATATCTACCTTTGATGTTACGGTAAAGCTTGTTGAGGACTCAAGCACCTCATCAGCACCAAAAGAAGACAATTCGGGTAACGGCTTCCCATTCCCGTTTGGTGAATAAAAACTAAAAGCGGTATCTTTCACAAGATACCGCTTTTCTTCGTTTCCCTCTGATGAGGGTGCTAATTTTATTTTCTTCCTAAAAGCCAATCAACAGATACGCCCAAAACATCGGCTAACGCATTTAATTCAAAATCGAAAACAGGTCGTTTTTGTCCCTCTAAAAGCGAGAGTGCAGGTGAACTGATTTCAATTCCCGCCAATTGAAGCTTTGCGAGCAGTTCGTTTTGTTTCATATCTTGATTTCTTCGTGCTTCTGTTACGCGTGCACCGATAATATTTCTGTCGCCGAGTGCAAGTTTTCTTGTTTTCAAACTACTCACCACCTTTACAACATAAATTATATGTTATAAAAGACTTTACAAATTTGGTAATACCAAATATAATGTATTTAATTTTAGTATTACGAAATTTGAGGTGATTATTGTGCGTGGAAAAAATAAAGAATATTTAAAATTAAAGCAAGCTTTAACTGAATATAGTATGAAACAGTGGAAAAAATATGAAGTTTTCAGAGATTTTAATTATAAAGAGTCAAAAAGAGAAAAAAGAAAAATGAACCGTATGGGACGAGAAAAAATAGGGCTTAAAAATGCTTTACACCCCGAAGTTGACAATGCTTTTGAGCGTACACGCAGCAACATTATAGTTTGGTTGAATAATAGAAAAAATAATGGCGAGGATTAACCTCGCCATTTGCTTATCCTTTTATCATTCTGATTTTCTTTCGTTTTGCTTTAATTCGGTTTTTGCGGATAATGAGTATTATATAAATTATTACAAGCAACACAAAAAATCCGAAAACAAGCTTGAATATTGTGGTTGAAAAGATTGTTTTGAGTCCGTCAAGAAGCCAGAGTAAAATATTGCGGTCAATATCTTCGGCGGCGACAAGGTCAACAGTTGCAACAACAGCTTCGCCGTAAAGCACCTCTGCTTTGCCGAGCACATCACCTTTTTTAATCGGTGCTTTTACTTCGGTGGGTGTTTCGCTTGCAATCGGTCTTACAACAAGGCTACCGCTTTCTGTGCCCGAGGGGACAAGTGCCGAAAGCTCTTCCTTGGGCAAAAGTCTTAAATGGTCAACATTCCAGTTGTATTTAACATCAACGACCGTTACAACATCGGTTGTGCTTGTGACTTTTGTGAGAACAATATTGTCAAATGCCCATTCGTAAATCTTTTTGCTGTCGGTAAATGCAACATTTTCTTCAACACCGTCTTTGTCAATGTCATACTGGGGTGCGTTCATAACAACGAGCATATAATTATAGCCGTCTTTTGAGGCTGTAGAAATAACGCAATGTCCTGCCATAGCGGTTGTACCAGTTTTGATACCCGAAATATAAGGGCTGTAATAGTCTTTATATGCCGAGTTCATCATTTTGTTTGTATTGTTGAGATATCTTATATACGGATATTTATTGGTGGGCGCGATTTCGTGACGAAGAGTGCTTGTAATTTCTTTGAAGGTGGGATTTTGCATACAGTATTTTGCAATTTTATAAAGGTCATATGCTGTGGTAATATTTCCGCCGTCCTCATCAAGACCGTGAGCATTTATGAAATTTGTATTTTCACAGCCCAAACCCTTGACAAATTCGTTCATCATTACAACAAAATTGTCAATACTGCCACCGCCGATATAATCTGCAAGCATATTTGCGGCATCTGCGGCAGAGGGGAGCATAAGGCAATAAAGCAACTCTCTCACCGTTAACTGTTCGCCTGCGAGAATACCCACGGTTGCAGCGTTTTGCTCATAAAGCCCGTCAAGGCATTCGCGCTTGCAGGTAAGCACGGCGTCAAGGTCGGCACAGTTTTCAAGTGTAAGAATACAAGTGACGATTTTTGTAATTGACGCGGGTGCGGTCTGCTTATCTGCATTTTTATCGAAAATGACGGTTTCGCTGTCGGTATTCACAAGCAAAACAACATCAGCCTCGGTCTCTAAAAGTGAATTGAACGAGGCGTTTGCGCCCATAGAAAATGAGCATATTAGAATTGTAGCACAAATTAATATTGAAATAAGTTTTTTCAATTAAATCACCCACTTGAAAAAAGCATAAGAAAGTAATACAATAAGTATATCACAAATGAGAATATTATCCAATACGAAAAGGAAAAATTTTTATGATATATATTACAGGTGACACCCACGGCGACCGCAAAAGGCTTGGCAAATGGATATTGCGCAAATTAAAAGAGGGCGATACTCTTATAATCTGCGGTGATTTCGGTTTTATGTGGAATGACACAAAGAGCGAGCAGGATTTTTTAATCTCTCTCGGCAAGCGAAAATATAATATTTGTTTTATCGACGGCACTCACGAGAATTTTGAAATGCTTAACGGCTATGAAATAAGCCAATGGAACGGTGGTAAGGTGCACAAAATCTATGGTAATCTTTATCACCTTATGCGCGGTCAGGTTTTTGAAATTGAGGGCAAAAAGATTTTCACAATGGGCGGTGGCGAGAGCTCGGATATTGACATTCGCCGAGATGTGAATGCATGGTCAAAAGAAGAAATTCCAACCCAAGAGGAATTGCTTGAGGGTGCAGAAAATCTTGAGGTCGCGGGTTATGATATGGATATAATTATCACCCACGAGCCACCACTAAAGGTTAAGAATTTCTTGAATCTTAATGATACATCAGAATTCCGCGTTACTGCTCTTAATGCTTATTTTGAAGAGCTCAGCGGTAACTGTAATTTCAAAAAATGGTTTTTCGGCTCACTTCACATTGATAAATATATTTCGGGCACTCACCGTGCAATATTTAAAGATGTAATCAATGCCGAAACAGGAGAAAAAATATAATACACAAAGCAGGGCGGGGGCTTAGCTCCCGCCGTAATTTTTTAATTGCATATTGTCTATGATTATGTTATCATATAATTTAGATTATTATACAAATTTTGGTGAACGGAATGTTTAAGTTAAAGGACTTTATAAAACTCTTTAAAGATAATTCTATATTTATTGAGGCTGACTGCGATGAAAATGCAGAAATCGGCTATATTTCGTATAATTCACGCGACATAGTGGCAAATACCTTGTTTTTGTGTAAGGGTGCGCATTTCAAAGAGCAGTTTTTGTGTGATGCACTCTCAAAGGGTGCGGTTGCCTATGTTTCAACGCAGAAATATGAGGTTAACGCACCTTGCATTCTCGTTTCGGATATCCGCAAGGCTATGTATTTAATGGCAAATTTCTTTTACGGTAATGCGTGGCAGAGCTTAAACCTTGTGGGCATTACAGGAACAAAGGGTAAAAGCACCACCGCATATTTTCTTAAATATATTTTTGACGAGCATTTAAAATCAAGCGATAAGAAGAGCGGACTTATGTCAACTCTTGAAATCTATGACGGTGTGGTAAATGAAGAGAGCACACTCACCACTCCCGAGCCATTCGAGCTTCACAAGCATTTTGACAATGCGGTTAAAAGCGGACTTTCACTTTTCACAATGGAAGTAAGTTCTCAAGCCTTGAAATACGGCAGAACTGCGGGAGTAGAATTTGAGTTCGGCTGCTATCTCAATATCGGCATTGACCATATAAGTGCAGTTGAGCACCCCGATTTTGAAGATTATTTCAATTCAAAAATGAAGCTTTTCTCACAATGCAGAACGGCAGTTATAAATCTTGATTCTGACAAGAGCGAAGAAGTAATCAAAGCATCAAAAAATGCCCCCGAGGTTATTACCTTCAGCACACAGAATGAAAATGCCGATGTTTACGGCTACAACATAAGAAAAGACGGCTCAAACACAATCTTTACAGCAAGAACAAAGACATTTACGACAGATTTCACACTTTCAATTCCGGGACTTTTCAATGTGAGTAACGCACTTTGTGCCATTGCGGTTTGCGAAAAGCTTGGAATAAGCGTTGAAACAATTCGCGCGGGGCTTTATAAATCCCGCACCGCAGGACGAATGGAAGTTTACGAATCAGCGGATAAAAAAATCGCAGTAATCGTAGACTATGCTCACAATAAACTGAGCTTTGAAAATCTTTTTGAGTCAGTTCGCAAAGAATATCCCGACCGCCATATTTCAATTGCTTTCGGTTGCCCCGGCAATAAAGCGATTATTCGCCGAAAAGATATGGGTGAGGTCAGCGGGAAATTGGCAGACTTTGTCTATATTACCGAGGATGACCCTGCAGAAGAAAATCTTGCTGACATCTGCAAGGTGATTGCAGGCTATGTTGAGGGCGTTGGCGGTAAGGATAAATATAAAATAATTCTTGACCGAGGCGAAGCGATTAAAACAGCTATCGAAAATGCAAAAGGTGAGAGCGTAATTATTCTCGCGGGTAAGGGTGCTGAAACTCATCAAAAGCGTGGTCTTGTATCAGAGCCTTATGAATCTGACGCATTTTTCGCACAGAAATATTTAAAGGAATATGACGAAAGGCAGGGTAAATAAATGGATGCTAAAAAAGTAGTAAAAACTGCAATAAAAATCGCAAAGGTTGCACCCTTTGTAACCGCTGCGGTGGGAGTTTTAAGCCTTGCACTTTCAAAATATGAGGAAAAACAGGGCAATTACTCCCGCGAATTTCCTGAAATTGAAGATGAAATGAAAATAAGAATTGATGAGGTGAGAATGAACAATGGCAACTAAAAAGAATTCTATTTTAAAAACTGCATTGGGATATGGTGTGGGTGCTATTGGTCTTGATTTAAGCTACGGTATGTTCTATTCATATCTTTCATACTACCTTTCAAGCGTATTAGGACTTGAAGAGGGCTTTTTACTGCTCATAACTCCGCTTGCTCGTATCTGGGATGGTATCAATGACCCGATGATGGGCACAGTCGTTGACAATACCCGCACCAAGCACGGTAAATACAGACCGTGGATTTTAATTGGTGCTATGTGCAATGCGGTTGTGCTTTTCCTTTTGTTCACATCTTTCGGTATGAGTGGATTGCCCCTTTATATCTACATAGGCATTATGTATGTGCTTTGGGGCATGACCAACACAATGGCTGATATTCCTTATTGGTCAATGGTGCCCTCATTCACAAGTGAAGAAAAAGAGAGAAATCTTGTGGCAACGATTGCCCGTACATTCTCAGGGTTGGGTCAGGGAATTATTTCAATTTTAACTCCCATTCTTTGCCCATTGCTTTCAAGCGGTATTACCGACGAGAAAGGCTATAGTGCAAGCGGTTTTTCCCGTTGGGCAGGCATTTGCGGTATAGCACTTGTATTTTTCGCACTTATTTGTGTGCTTGTAACAAAAGAAAAGAATGTTGTTTATGGCGAAAAGAAGAAATTCAACCTTAAACAGATTTTTGATGTTATTAAGAGCAACGACCAGCTTGTTGTGTTCATTATTTTTGCAATGCTTTCAAATGCGGGCTGGTATCTTACAAGCTCAACCGCAGTTTATTACTTCACAGATGTTTTGGGTAATCCAAAGGAGCAATCACTTTTCCAGACAATCGGTACTGTGGGCTCGGTGCTCGGTCTTTTGGTTGTTCCTGTGCTTTCAAAGTGGTTTTCAAAGAGACAGACATACACAATTTCACTGTGCACGGCAATTGCGGGATATGCTTTAATGCTTATAACAGGTCCAATTCTCAACTTGCCCACAGTGGTGATGGATATTTGCTATATTCTTGCGTCTGTGGGCGTTTCTTCGATGTTTGTGTCACAGACAATTTTCCTTGCAGATATTGTTGACTACGGCGAATACAAAAACGGCACAAGAAACGAGAGTATCACTTTCTCAATGAAGGGCTTCTTGCAGAAAATGGCTTATACAATTCAGACAATCGTGCTTTTCGGCGGTCTTGGTCTTATGAGCTATAATGAGCAGATTACAGCAGGGCTTGGTATAAATGACACTACAAAATCGGGTATCGGAATTATATGCTTCGGTGCACCAATGATATTTATGCTTGCTTCACTCATTGTGTTCAGAAAGAAATTTAAGGTTTACGGTGAGCTTGCAGATAAGGTGCACGATTACATAATCGAAAAGCGTGCAAGTGAGCAGAAAGCTGAATAAGGTGAATTTATGGCAGATTTAAAGTTTTATCAGATAACAGATTTACATCACTATGCACTTGAACTCGGCACAGATGGTAAGGCGTTCGAGAAAATTTGTCTTTCTGACCAGAAATGCCTTGCAGAAACGGGCGCAATAATTGATGCTTACTTTGATAAAATCATTGAAGATAAAGAGACGAATATCGTTTTAATTACCGGTGATGTTACCTGTAATGGTGCAAAAGAAAGCCATTTTGATTTAATTCCTAAATTACAGAGATTAAAGGATGCGGGCAAAAAGGTTTATCTTACAACAGGTACTCATGATTATTATATGGAAAACGGCAACGGTACGGGTAAAGCTGAAAAATGCGTTGGTGATGAGATTTTGACCGCTACCCGCACCGAGCGTGACGAGCTTTTGGAAATATATCACGATTTCGGACTTTCAGAGGCTATTTCATTACACAAACCAAGCCATTCTTATTGCGTAAAGCTTCAAGAGGGTTATAGGCTTTTATGCCTTAATGATGACGGTGATGAATTTTTCTGTGGCTATTATGATGATTGCCTTGAATGGATAAAAGAGCAGATTGATGACGCAAAGGCAAACGGTGACTATATATTTGCAGTAACTCATCATCCCGTACTGCCACCAAGCCCCATCTATCCTCTTTTCAGTATGCGTGATATGCTTGGCGATTATGAAAAGACTTCGGAGTTTCTTGCAGATAACGGCGTGAAATTTATTTTCACAGGTCACACTCATATGATGAATATTGCAAAGATGACCACCGCAAAGGGAAATGAGCTTTATGATATAAACACTTGTTCAGCGGTGGGATATCCGAATGCTATGCGAAAGGTCAGAATGACCGATACAGAGGTTATCGTTGACAGCGTTAAAATCGACAGTTTTGATTGGGATTTAAAGGGCAAGACCGTTGACGAATACACAAAAGAGAACTTTTTACAGTTCTTAAACGCGATTTTCGACTCAATGGCTTATGATATAGATAAGCTTGCAGAGTTGTCAACTTCATTCAGTATGACACCCGAAAAGGTTTACAAGGCAAAGCCCGTGCTTGTACCGTTAGGCAAATTCCTGCAAAAAGCAACCTTTGGCACAATCGGTAAAATTTTTGCAATCAGCAAAGATGTTGACGCGTCAATTAAGAACAGAAATGTTAAAGACTTTGTTCTTGAGGCAATCACAAATGTGTACTATGGTGATGAGCCATATACTCCCGATACGCCTGAGCATAAGGCTATGTCTGCGCTTATTAATAAAAGAGTGAAGAAAATTCTTAAGCTTAAAAAGGGTACGGAAAATATTTCGCAAATTCTTGATATTATTCTTGATGTGCTTTATGATGCACCGCCGAGTGACTGGCAGGGTACATTCTCAAAATAATTTTTACGGAGGGACAAGCTATGGCAAAAATATTTACTGTTGTAAGCGGTAAGGGCGGAGTGGGTAAATCCACATTCTGCACCAATATCGCCTTGTCGCTCTGCGAAAAGGGTAAAAGAGTATTACTTGTTGACGGTGACGCAGGGCTTCGCAGCCTTGATTTGCTTCTCGGCGTTGACGAAATGGTGCTTTACGATTGGTCCGATATACTCAGCGGTCGCTGTGACCACATAAAAGCCCGACTTTTTTATAACGAAAGCCTTCAGCTTTTGCCCGCACCAATTGAAGAACCCGAAAATCTTACTGTAGAGGACTTCAAAAAAATAATTGAGCTATATAAGGCTGAATATGATTATATTTTCATTGATGCCCCCGCGGGTGTTGGCGAGCTTACAAAAATTTATGCTAAATGTGCTGACGAATGCATTGTGGTTGCTACTCCCGATAGTGTAAGTGCCCGCAGTGCCTCTGTTGCAGGTGACGAGCTTATAAAGATTGGCATAAAAGAAGAAAAAATCCGCCTTATTATTAACCGATTTGATAAAAAAGCGGTAAAACGGGGCAGACTATTAAATATTGACGAGGTTATTGACAGAACATATATCAGACTTTTGGGTGTTGTGCCCGAAGAACGCGATTTGATGTATGCAAGCGTCACCGAAAAGTCACTTTCAACCTATTCTGAGGCAAAAATTGCGTTCAATAATATTGCAGACAGAATTTCGGGTAAAGAAATACCGCTTTATTTGTAAAAAAATATTGAAAAACCGTAATTTTTTTGTTATTATAAATAGTGATTTGAAATCTTTAATCGGTTATAAGTATTTACATATGTTTAAAAAAATATGAAAGAGGGGATATAAATGAACATAGCACTTATGGCACACGACTCAAAAAAGGAATTAATGACACAGTTTTGCATTGCATACTGCGGTATTCTTTCGCGCCATTCACTTTGCGCCACAGGTACTACAGGTAAAATGGTGTCAGAGGCAACCGGACTTAAAATTCAGAAGTTTTTAAGCGGTTCACAGGGCGGTGACCAGCAAATCAGCTCTCGAATTGCTTGCAACGAAATCGACTTACTTTTAATGTTCCGCGACCCGTTAAACCCTAAACCTCATGAGCCCAAAGATAACACACTTCTTCGTCTTTGCGATGTTCATAATGTTCCCGTTGCCACAAATATTGCAACTGCCGAGGCACTTATTCATTCACTTGAACGCGGTGACCTTGACTGGAGAGATATTATCAATCCAAAGAATTAAAAAAGAATATTTTAAAAACTGCCTCACTTTTTCAGGTGAGGCACACCTAATATATAAGGATAATTTTTAAGGAAGATTTTTTATGGCATTAATCACAAACGCTATTAAGGGTACGCAGGACACTTTGCCTGCCGAGTCTTATAAAATTCAATATGTTGAGTCAGCAGTTCGCGAAACTGCCGAAAACTTCGGTTTTCACGAAATGCGCACTCCCGTTTTTGAGCATACCGAGCTTTTTCAGCGCGGTGTGGGTGAAACCACCGATGTTGTTCAAAAAGAAATGTACACCTTTGAGGATAAGGGCGGTCGCTCAATCACACTTCGTCCCGAGGGCACAGCGGGTGCCGTGCGTGCGTTTTTAGAGCACGGACTTTTCAATGAGGGACTTCCGCAGAAGATTTATTACTTAACCTCTTGCTACCGCTACGAAAAGCCACAGGCGGGCAGACTTCGTGAGTTTCATCAGTTCGGTATTGAGTGCTTTGGTGCGGGCGCACCAAGTGCAGATGCAGAGGTTATTTCCCTTGCAAATGAAGTGTTCAATTATCTTGGAATTAACAATTTAAGCCTTGAAATCAACTCAATCGGTTGTCCCGAATGCAGAAAAAACTATCACAAGGCACTTAAAGAGTATTTTGAGCAGTACAAAGGCGAGCTTTGTGAAACTTGCCTCGGTAGACTTGAGAGAAATCCTATGAGAATTCTCGACTGCAAGAGCCCCGTATGTTCAAAGATTGCCGCAGAGGCTCCAACAGTAATTGAATTCCTTTGCGAAGATTGTCACAATCACTTTGAAAGCGTTAAGAAATATCTTGACGCAATGGATATTGAGTACACAGTAAATCCGCAGATTGTTCGCGGACTTGACTACTACACAAGAACAGTTTTCGAGTTCGTTTCAAAAGAAATTGGTGCGCAGGGTACAGTTTGCGGTGGCGGTCGATATGACGGCCTTATCGCCGAAATGGGCGGTCAGCCTCTTCCCGCTTGCGGCTTTGGTTTAGGTCTTGAAAGACTTTTACTTCTTATGGAAGCACAGAAAACTCCATTCCCCGAGCCCAAAAAATGTGATTTGTATATTGCAAGTATGGGCGAAAACGCAAATCTTAAAGCGGCAGAAATCGCAAAGGATTTAAGAAGCGAGGGAATGTGCGTTCAGTTTGATACTGTTGGTCGCGGACTTAAAGCACAGATGAAATACGCAAACAAAATCGGCGCACTTTATACTCTTGTGCTCGGCGACAACGAAATCGAAACAGGTAACATTAAAATCAAGAATATGGAAAGCGGTAACGAAACAGAAATGACACTTTCTGAATTCTGCGACAATTTTCAATCCTTAATTATTAAAGATGCTATGTCGGGCTTTGAAGCTCTCGGTGTTGAGGGACTCGATTTATCCGACCTTTTAGGAGGCACAAACTAATGGATACAATGAACGGTTTAAAAAGAACACATTACTGCGGAACTCTCAATGCCCAGAATATTGGCAATGAGGTTGTAGTTTGCGGTTGGGTACAGCGTCAGCGTGACCTCGGTGCGCTTATTTTCATCGATTTAAGAGACCGAACAGGCGTTGTGCAGTTGGCTTTTGATGATAACACAGACAGAGAAATCTTTGACAAGGCTTTTGCTGCCCGTAGTGAATATGTACTTATGGCAAAGGGCGTTGTCCGTGAGCGTTCTTCAAAGAATAAGGATATCCCCACAGGCGACATTGAAATTGAGGTAAAGGATTTAAGAGTTCTCGGCGTTAGTGAGACTCCTCCCTTTGAAATCGTTGAGAATTGTCAGACCTCAGAGGTAACTCGTCTTAAATATCGTTATCTTGACTTGCGCCGTCCAGACCTGCAGAAGAATATTCTTCTCCGTCACAAGATTACAAAGATTACCCGCGACTATTTTGATGAGAACGGCTTTATTGAGATTGAAACTCCAATGCTTATCCGTTCAACTCCCGAGGGTGCTCGTGACTTCCTTGTTCCGTCAAGAATTCACAACGGAAGTTTCTATGCTCTTCCTCAGTCACCACAGCTTTATAAACAGCTTTCAATGGTAGCAGGCTTTGACCGTTATATGCAGATTGCCCGTTGCTTCCGCGATGAAGATTTGCGTGCTGACCGTCAGCCCGAATTCACACAGATTGACCTCGAAATGTCATTCGTTGATGTTGATGATGTTATGGGTATGGGCGAGGGCTATATTCAGAGAGTATTCAAAGAGGCTATGGGTGTTGACATTCAGTTGCCACTTCCCCGCTTAACATATAAAGAGGCTATGGAGCGTTATGGCTCTGATAAGCCCGACACCCGTTATGCAATGGAGCTTTGCGACCTGGGTGATGTTGTCAAGGGTTGCGGTTTTGGTGTATTCACATCTGCACTTGAAGCCGGCGGTGCGGTTTACTGTATCACAGCTAAAAATGCAGTTTCAACTCTCACAAGAAAAGAAATTGATAAATTAACAGAATTCGTTCGCGGTATCGGTGCAAAGGGACTCGCATTTGCTCGTCTTATGCCCGACGGTCTTGCATCTTCATTTGCAAAATTCCTTACAGAAGACGAAATGACTGCACTCCTTAATAAAGCGGGTGCAGAAACAGGCGATGTAGTGCTTATCGTTGCAGATACAAAGAAAAACAGCGTTCTTTCAGTTCTCGGCGCACTTCGTCAAGAGGTTGCAAAGAAGCTCGATATTATCCCTGCAGATAAATATAATCTTCTTTGGATTACAGAGTTCCCGTTCTTTGAGTGGGATGAAGACGCTGGGACCTTTGTTGCAATGCACCACCCATTTACTTCACCTATGGACGAGTGCCTCCCATACCTTGAAACAGACAAGGCACAGGTTCGCGCAAAGGCTTATGACCTTGTTCTCAACGGCGTTGAGCTGTCATCAGGCTCAATCCGTATTACTGACCCCGTTCTTCAAAAGAGAATGTTCACACTTTTAGGTCTTTCTGATGAAGAGGCATATGAGAAGTTCGGTTTCTTAACAGACGCGTTTAAATTTGGCCCTCCACCTCACGGCGGTATGGGTATTGGTCTCGACCGTCTTGTAATGCAGATGATTGGCGCAGAGTCACTTCGCGATGTTATCGCATTCCCCAAGCTTCAGAACGCAAGTGAGCCTATGACAGAGTGCCCGTCACCCGTTGATACACTTCAGCTTGATGAATTGGGTATCGCAGTAAAGGAAGAAGAGAAATAATTATGAAAAAAGGCATAAAACAACTGAATATTTTAATTGCTTCAGCAGTTTTATGCTTTAGTTTTTCTATTCCTACATTTGCTGCAGAAACAGTTAAGTATTCAAATGAATTAACATCTTCTCCATTAAGAATTTTCTTTGCAATTCTTATTATTCCCGCATTCATTGCGATGGAAATCGCCTTTGAAAAGCTTCGTGAAAAGCGAATCGAAAAGCGAAACAAGAGCTATGAAAAAGATGAAAATGAATAAATAAACCAACGGCGGAGTCCCAAAGGGCTCCGCCGTTTTGTGTAAAATGGAGGTGGCAACGCGTAAGCGTTGACGGAGGGAGTTTTTTACATTACTCCCCCAGTCGCCTTACGGCGACAGCCCCCTCAATGATGGGGCGGAACTGCGACGCAAATCCCCCCTTCCGTCACCTACGGTGACACCTTCCCCTCGTAGGGGGGAAGGCTATGTTGGGCTCCACCCTTGAGGGGGAGCTGTCATTTTCGTAGAAAATGACTGAGGGGGGTATTACGAAAACAATTCGCCAAATTCAATTTTGTTCTATTAATGGTAGTTTGCTATGAATTTTATCGGGCGGATGTGGACATCCACTCCTACTATTCATCAAGCAATTCTTCATAACTCAAGTTTAATACTTTTGATAAATGCTTTAATTCAATATCGGTTACAAATCTTTTGCCTGCTTCAAGTTTTTGTATAGCGTTTTTATCAATATCTAATCCTGATAATTGCAATAGGTCAGCTAATTCTTTTTGGGAAATGTTCATTTCATTTCGCTTGGCAGAAACCGCCTTTCTGCATACATTGTTTTTTCCGTCACTCGCTTTATTTATGAACATAAAATTCACCTCATTGACATCTTGTGATTGTCAAAATTATATGGTACTATTTTTTATATGGTTCTGGAGTATTGGTGAGCTTCGCAATATAATCTATTGATACATTATAATATTCTGCAAGCAGTTTTATTGTATCAAGTGGCGGTACTCTTTCACCTTTTTCATATCTTATATACGAATTCTTTGAAATATAAGCAATTTTCGCACATTCTTCTTGTGTTAAATCGTGGTCTGTTCTTAAATCTTTTAATCTTGTATCCATTCATATCACCTTGATTTTGATTGTATCAAATGCTCCGAATGGGGTTGACAATAATGCTCCATACGGGGTATTATTTACAATAGAGGTGATTATTATGAGTGATAAAAATGAAGAATATTCAAATTTAAAACAAGCCTTAACTGAATACAGTGTAAACAATTGGAGTGAATATGAAGTTACTAAAAATTCCGATGATAAGCTTTCAAATAGAGATAAAAGAAAATGGAATCGTTGGTGGCGTGAAAAAGTAGGCATTAAAAATGCACTTTACCCCGAAGTTGACAATTCTTTTGAACAAACACGCAGTAATGTAATGCGTTTGTGGTATGAGTTTATAGATAAATCCTCCCTCTGATGAGGGAGGATTTTTTATGTTTTATTCAAGAATAAGACACAATATAACATAAAAATACCTACCAAATCCGCCAAAAAATATGTGCGGACAAGCATATAATGATTAGAGATAATGCGATTACGCGAAGAAGGTGATTTTATGAGAGAATACGAATTTGAAATGGGTGAGGGGAATGAAAAAATTGCGGTTTCTGACCTGACAAAATCCGCATTCCTGCAGTTTGTCCATTTTGCCGTTGCAGCAATTCTGTCGGCGACCTCTGTTCAGCCCTATTTTTCGCCCTTGGGTTTGAGCTTTTGTAGCGGTACAAACCGAAAATACACATTTTTTTCGTGTCTTGGCGCAATGCTCGGCTACATAGTGACCTATGATTTTAATCAGGCGTTTCGTTATGTAATGGCGCTAATTCTCGTTTACACTCTTAAAATTTACACCAACAGCTTCGTGCGACTTCGCGGTAAGGCTTGGGTGGGGGCGGTGTGCAGCCTTTTCGTCACATTGTCAACGGGAATTGCCTTTATGATTGCAACGGAATTCACCTTAAAACAGATTTTTATGCTCGTGGCTGAAACAACATCATCCTTTGGCGGTGCGTTTGTGTTTTCTGTGGGCTTTTTAAGCTTAGACAAGCTTAAAGGTGAGCACAGTCTTACCGTTCGCGAGCTTACATTTTTATTGATTTCTCTGCTGACAATTGTACTTTCTGCCTCGGATTTGACAATTTTCGGTGTGAGTATTGCAGGGGCTGTGTGCTCATATGTGATTATGTCGTCGGCTTATCTTTTCAGGGAGGGCGGAGGCGCGGCAATCGGCACGGGTGCGGCATTGGGCTTTGCGCTGACAGGACTTGAGGGTTTGCCCGTGTTCTGCTATGCGGCGGCAGGACTTTTTTCGGGACTTTTTTCATATTCGGGCAGAGTTCTTTGTGCCTTTGCGTATATTTTCTCTTATGGCACGGCTTATCTGTATTTCAGCGATGAGCAGGCATTAGGACCTCTTATTGAAACTGCAATTGCCTCAATTTTATTCATTATAACTCCCCATAAATTCTTTATCCGAGCAAAAACTCGGTTATCGGTTTCGGCTTATTCGGGCGAGGGCTCGGCAATCAAAAATATGGTGCTTTTAAGACTCCGAGCCGCCCGTGATGCCCTTGGTAATATGTCGGGAACAGTTGCCAAGGTGTCTGAAATCTTAAAAGAAAAGGCTGTGCCCGACACAACGGGAGTGTATTTGCGTGTGCGTGACGGCGTTTGCACCGACTGTGCAAGCTATCAAAAATGCTGGGCAGAGGGCTTGCCGGGAACTCTTGGTGAATTTGACGCTGTGATTGAAGAAATCCGCAAAACAGGTAGTGTTACGCCCTCTTTTGTGCCACAATCGTTGCAGAGCAGGTGCATAAGAACAATGTCGCTTTGCGACAGCTTTAATAAAAATTACTCATCATATTCTGCGCGTCTTGGTGCGGAGGGGAGAATAAACGAAATGCGAAAAATTACTGCTGACCAATTTGATACCGTCTGCGAAATGCTTGACGACCTGCTTGTCGATTTTGAAAAGGGTGCAAGAGTATTGGCGGGTAAAAGCGAGGCTCTTAAAAACAGCCTTGAAGACATCGGTGCAGATGCTTTTGTGAACTGTTATGAGGACGAAGACCTTAATATGTATGTGAATATGTCTGTAAGTGCAGATTGCAAGGTCACCGCTGAAGAAATCAAGGAATGTATTGAGCGTGTGACCGAGCGTGAATTTTCAAGCCCTGCGGTGATTACGGGGGATACCGAAAAAAATCTTATGTTCTGGGAAATACCGCTTTATTCAGCAGAGTGCATTTATCATCAGCTTTCAAGTGCCGAAAACGAGATTTGCGGTGATTGTTTTGACTCGTTTTTCGACGGCAAAGGTAATTTTATTGCTCTCTTAAGTGACGGAATGGGTACGGGAAGTCGTGCGGCAATTGACGGTGCAATGACGGCTTCACTTCTTTCTCGTCTGATTGTTTCGGGGTTTTCATTTCCTTGCGCTTTACGGCTTGTGAACTCTGCAATGCTTGTGAAAAGTCGTGACGAATCCCTCGCAACTCTCGATATTCTTAAAATTAACCTTTATAACGGACAATCCGTAATCTATAAGGCGGGCGCGGCGGTTTCGCTTTTGTATAGAAACGGTAAGGTCAGCGAAATAAAAAAATCCGCTATGCCCATCGGTATTTTAAGGCAAGCGGAGTTCGCGACCGTGCGCGGAGGACTTCGCGAAGATGATGTACTCATAATGATGTCCGACGGCGCGGCAGATTCAAGTCTTGAAGAAATCAAGGCATATATTACCCAAAACGGATTTTCATATGATTTACCCGAAAAGCTTTGTGCCATAGCCAAGGGCAGAAATATCACCCGCCACGATGACATTACGGTGGCGGTGGTGAAAATTAAGGTTAATGAGGAATGATTAGTAGGGGAGATTCACGAATCGCCCGAAATAGTGATAGTGCAAACTGCAATGGTCGCTTCGTGAAGCGACCCTACAAAGTGATATAGTTGTTGAAAATGTGATGTTAATTCCTATATTCCATTCCAAACATTTCAACATAAACAGGGGAAAGACGGTCACTTAAATATTCGCAAAAATCGGGCACGCAAAAGTCCTTGCAATTATTTGCAGGGACTTTTTTTATTATCATAACCGCGGTGGTGGTGAATAAATCGGTTTCAATAAAAAATCCACCGCCAAACTCGGTGCAAATTCTTTGTACAAGCGAAAGACCTCTACTAAAAGCAAGAGAGTGAAAATTCCCTTCGTTTTTAACTTCGATTTTTACATATTCCGCAATTTCAACGGCTTTTACGGTGATTAAACTGCCTCTGCCGTGAAGATAGGCATTTGAAAGCAAGTTTAAAACGGCTTTGGTGAGTGCATTGCCGTTGCCGTAGATATGAGAAGTGTCATTTCCGCAAAAGACAAAGCTGACACCTGTGCCCGACACCAGAATATCGCAGGCGGTGGTAAGATTTTCTGCAAGTGCAGATATGTTTATGCGTTCGTTTGCTTTTTTAAGACTTCTGTCAAACTCAATACTACGCAATGTCCTGTAATGCTCGCGCAGATTTCCTTTGTCCCCAATAAGAAAAGCGCGGTCAAACAAGTTTTGTAAATTTTCGCGAACGCACTCGCTGTAATTCATAAAATGCCCACCTCATATATTAATTTTACACCCATTTTGAATTTTTATTCGTTGTTTTTTGTGCCCCTTGACAAAATATTCACAAAATCCCAAAAAATTCAAAAATACTCTTGCATATTTGCACGAAAAGATATAAAATAATACTGCACTAATGCGAAATAATATTAGTAATAATTTTTTTGGAGGAATTCAAAATGTCAGTTAAAGTTGC
>JAZNYY010000065.1:0-24375 GCA_045594645.1 Candidatus Fimenecus sp. | reverse complement strand
CCTGATAATCGAACGAGTAAGCTCGTCACCCTCTTTGCAGGAAATCCCCGCGTGAAGTTTTTTAAGACAGTTGTTTTGTGCGTTGAGAACAGTGTTATAAACCTCTTTCATTTCGTCAGTAGCATACCCTACTGCGATTGTGCGGGTCATATCACTATGATAACCGCCTACAACCGTGCCGAAATCCATTGTTACAAAATCGCCGTTTTCGATTTTCTTGTCACCGGGAACACCGTGGGGCATTGAAGAGTTTGCACCGCTTACAACGATGGTCTCAAAAGAGAGTGCTTCACCGCCGTGGCTCAACATATAAAAATCAAGCTCAAGTGCAACTTCCTTTTCGGTAACGCCAACCTTGATGAAGTCGAGAATGTGGTTGAACGCGTCTTCGGCAATTCGCTGAGCCTTGACAATCTGCTCAACCTCGTTTTCGGTTTTGATTGCGCGAATTGAGTTAATCATAGTGTCAAGTGTGTTATCGGTTGCAATACTGATTTTTTTAAGCACACCTTTAAGTGCATTATAAGTTGAAACGGTCATTCTTGTAGATTCAACAAGCAAATGCTTGCAACCCATTTCTTCGAGAATACCCGAAATCTGCGGATAAGTTTTGCCTAAAAGCTTAACCTCGCAGGCGGTAATCTGTTTTTCGGCGGCTTCAATGTATCTGCCGTCAGTAATAAATACTGCGCGGGCGGGGGATACAAGCAAAAATCCGTCAGATGAGTCAAATCCCGTGAAGTATTTTCTGTTTTCAGGGGATATAATAAGGGCGGCGTAATCGTTGCCCTTTTCTTTTAAAAGCTTTTGTAAATTATTCATCATAAACACCATACCCGTGTAATTTTTCAAATTCTTCAATAATTGGTTTTTCTTTGCGACGACGATTTGCATAAAATATGGGGAATCGAGTTTCACCCTGCAACGCATCAACAAGAACGGGGATTGCGCCACAACGGTTTGCCGCCATAATATCGGCAAAAATCTGGTCACCAATCATTGCCATCTCGTTAATTTCAACGCCCATAAGCTCTGCGCCCGCCAAAAGCTTGTGAGCCTTTGGCTTGCGGGCGAATGAAAGATGTGCAAGACCTAATTTTTCGGCAACTCTGCGGGGGCGTTTGCCGATTGCATTTGAGATTATCATAATCTTAAACCCCGCATTTTGTACCTTTGCAAGCCAATCTTCGAGCCCGTCAATGCAGTTTTCTTTGCCGTCATTGCAAATTGTATTGTCAATGTCAAGGGCTATTGCCCTTGCGCCCATTTTATGTAAATCTTCAATTGTTATATCAAGAACGCTTTTAAAGCGGTATCTCGGCATAGCTGAATTCATAGTAAACTCCTGAATTTAAATTAAAAAAATAGCGGGCATTCCCTTTTGGGATTGCCCACTCTCTTTTTCAGAACATAACCCAAAAAAGCGAAAGATTATTTAAACTTACGCTTACGGGCAGCCTCAGACTTCTTCTTTCTCTTAACAGAAGGCTTTTCATAATGCTCTCTTTTGCGTACTTCCTGAATTACGCCGTCACGAGAAGTCTGTCTCTTAAATCTTCTGAGAGCACTTTCCAAGGACTCGTTTTCTTTAACTTTTACCTGACTCATTAAAAATCCCTCCCTTTACATTGGGATACATTGTGTATTATACAATAACAAAAGTCAACTGTCAACAGTTTTTTGGCATATTTTCCGCAATACTTCGTGGTATTCGGATTGCGGTATCTTCTGCTTTTATGTTTTGGATTTACTTATTCACTACATTCTGCGGATTGCCGTCAAGATACGCAAGCACATTTTCGCGGAGAATATTCATAAGTCTTTCTCTTGTTTCAAAGCCTGCCCAAGCTATATGGGGAGTTATGAAGCAGTTTTTCGCGTTGAGCAGGGGGTTATCCGCTTTTGGCGGCTCAACGGTGAGCACATCAAGTCCTGCGCCGCGAATTTTACCGCTGTTGAGTGCATCGGCAAGTGCTTTGTCGTCAACGACGGGACCGCGGGAGGTGTTGATAATTATTGCACCGTCTTTACATTTACTCAAAAATTCTTCGTTTACAAGTCCTGTGGTCTTTTCTGTGAGTGGGCAATGGAATGAAATAATATCGCTTGTTTTTGCGAGGGTATCCATATCAACCCAAGTGAAATTTTTACGGTGACTTTGGTCGGTTTCGTGACCTGAAACTGCAATAATATTCATTTTGAATGCTTCGGCAATATCCGCCACAGCCTGACCAATCTGACCAAAGCCCACTATACCCAAGGTTTTACCGCAAAGCTCGGTGAGGGGAGTTTTCCAATAACAGAAATCGGGGCAGACTGTCCATTCGCCGTTTCTCACGCTCTCGCTATGTAATCCTACCGCATTTGTGATTTCAAGAATAAGCGAAAATGTAAGCTGTGCCACCGCGTTGGTGGAATATGCGGGAATATTTGATACGGGCACACCCAATTCCTTTGCACATTGGCAATCAACAATGTTATATCCCGTTGAAAGCAGGGCAATATATTTAAGATTATTGAGTTTTTCAAGCGTTTCGCGTGTCAGTGGAGTTTTATTGGTTAAAATAATGTCTGCACCGTTACATCTCTCGTCGATTTTTTCTGCGGGAGTGCGGTCATAGATTTCACATTCGCCGAGGTTTGTGAGCCAATCCCAAGACAAATCGCCCGGATTTAAGGCGTATGAATCAAGCACTACGATTTTCAAAATAATCACGACCTTTGCATACTTTGTTTTCATCGATTAATATACTATTATATAATATATCATAAATTACAACAATAAAACAACAAAAATATTGACCTTTGAGCATATTTATTATAAAATTAATTGGTTAGATAATTTTTGAACGGTGAATTTTAATGGAAAAACGAAATCTTACAAGAAAGGGCGCTCTTAATCTGACCTGTATCGGCTTGTTTGTAGCGGCAGGGGTAATTGCGATAATTACTCTTGTTATGAGCACACAGATTGCCGAGGGCGGTTGGGCAGAGTTTCTGCACGCGCTTGACAGAACGCAGGAGTTTATTCAATCCCTTCCGAACCGTTGGCTTATGGCTCTTGCAATAACTGCGCTGTATGTTTTAAGGTCCTTTGTGCCTATTCCGTTCCCCTTTATTTTTATGATGACGGGTGTTATGTTCCGCTCGGGCGAGGCGCTTCTTATTAATGTGCTCGGTTATTGCGTTGTGCTTGTTATAACCTATTGGTTTGGTAAATCTACTGACGGCGGAGTGGCACTTAAAAGACTTAAAAAATATGACAACATTCAAAAGATGATTGGTCATCACGGCAAAACAAAGCTTGGTGTGCTTGTGGCACTTCGCATTGTTCCGGGAATACCAATAAATACGGTGAGTCAGATTTATGGCGGAATGGAATTCCCGATTCATAAATTTGTAATTGCATCAGTAATCGGATTTTTTCCGAAAATATGGACTTACACCGTAATGGGCGGAAATATTGCACAGCCTTTTACCTGGAAGTTTATGGGACCAATTATTTTCTTGTTAATTTTATCGGGTATTGTTACCCTGATTGTAAATATTACCTTGGAAAAGAAAAAGGGAGAGAATAAAGATGTCAAAAATTGAAATTCTTAAAAACAACATAATGAACGGAGAATTTGATGCCCGTTTTAAAAGAGTTTATGTTACTGATGAGGCAGTAAAAGTCCAGCATGAAAGATATGTAAGTCTTGCAGAGGATTTTGCAGCACTTTTCGGAGCTGACCGAGATGCTCGTCTTTTCTCTGCTCCCGGCAGAACAGAGGTTGGCGGTAATCATACAGACCACAATCACGGCAGAGTTCTTGCTGCAAGTATTAATCTTGATGCAATTGCCGTTGCTTCTAAAAATGACGAGAATATTGTTCGCGTAAAGTCGCGCGGTTATAATATGGATGTTTGCGACATCACAGACCTTGAAATCAAAGAAAACGAAAAAGGTCATTCGCCCGCACTCGTTCGCGGAATGTGCGCAGGCTTTAAAAAGTTCGGCTATGAAATCGGAGGTTTTGATGCTTGTACAATGTCAAGTGTGCTTTCGGGCTCCGGACTTTCATCTTCAGCGGCTTATGAGGTGCTGGTAGGCACAATGCTCAACTACCTTTACAATGACGGTAAGGTTGACGCAATTACAATCGCAAAGATTGCTCAGTATGCTGAAAATGTTTATTTTGACAAGCCCTGCGGACTTATGGACCAGATGGCTTGCTCAGTTGGCGGATTTGTTACTATTGACTTTAATAACCCTGCAGAGCCTATTGTTAATGAAGTTAAATTTGATTTTGCTTCTTCGGGCCATTCACTTTGCATCGTTGATACAAAGGGTAGTCATTCAGATTTGACCGATGATTATGCTGCAATCCGTAGCGAAATGGAAGCAGTTGCAGGAGTTTTCGGCAAAAATGTTCTTCGCGAGGTTGATGAGGAAGAATTTAAAAAGAATATTCCAGCAGTACGCGAAAAGGTCGGCGACCGTGCAGTTCTTCGTGCAATGCATTTCTTCGCAGACAACGCGAGAGTTCTCAAAGAGGTTGACGCACTCAAAAAAGGCAACTTCGACGAATTCAAATCATACATACTTGAAAGTGGCGATTCTTCATACAAGTATAATCAGAATGTTTTCTCAACAAAGAAGCCTCTTGAACAGCCCGTTTCATTGGCGCTTGCACTTAGCGAGAGCATTCTCAAGGGCAAGGGCGCTTGGCGAGTTCACGGCGGTGGCTTTGCAGGTACAATTCAGGCATTTGTTCCCAATGAAATTTTGGAGGATTACAAGAATGCTATGGAAAGTATTTTTGGCGAAGGCTCTTGTTATGTGTTAATCATAAGACCGGTAGGCGGTATTGAAATCTAATCTTATTGCGACAAATAATTCGCTCCCTCTTAGAGGGAGCTGTCTGCGAAGCAGACTGAGGGAGTTATCAGATGAATCGGCAAACTCCCTCCGTCTTTTGCTACGCAAAATCCAACTCCCTCAATGAGGGAGGGTAATTATGCTGATTATCTTAAATCTATAGATTAAGGTTGATATAAATGGATACTCTTGAACTTTTAGAAAAATTGACTTCCCCTGCAGGTGTTGCGGGGGAAGAGACAAGCTCCTTTGAGTCTTTAAAGGGGCTTTTTTCACTGTACGGAAAGGTGTCAATAGACGCTTCGGGCAGTATAATTGTTGAACGCGAGGGCAAAGCGCCCCATATTTTACTTGACGCACACCTTGATACAATCGGCTTTGTTGTGACCGAGGTTATGGACGGCTTTGTCCGTCTTTCAAAGGTCGGCGGAGTTGATATGAGAACAGTTGAGGGAATGGAGCTGACAATTCACGGCACAGAGGATGCTTATGCGGTGATTTGCACGGTTCCGCCACATCTTTCAGATGGTGAAAGTCGCGTTTCAAAAGACGGTACCTGCGTTGCAGATATCGGTATGACTAAAGAAGAGGCTGAAAAGCTGATTTCAGTAGGCGATAAGGTTAGCTTTAAGAAATCCTTTGAGAAAATGGGTGAAAACCGCGCAACTGCAACATATATTGATGACCGCGGGGGAATTGCAGTTCTTCTCAAAGCTCTTGAATATGTGAATACCGATAAAAAAATTACACTTGTTTGCTCTGCGCAAGAAGAAACAGGTGGTACGGGTGCTACTTGTGCTGCGTATAATGTTGACGCGGATTTGGCACTTGCAGTTGATGTGAGCTTTGCCGCAACTCCTGACGCAGACCTCAAGGACTGCGGAAAAATGAACGGCGGTGCAATGATTGGCTATTCGCCCGCACTCAGCCGTGAATATTCAGAATTATTGGTTTCTCTTGCTAAGGAATGTGAAATCCCTTATCAAAAAGAAATTATGAACGGCAGAACGGGCACAAATGCCGACCATATCACTATTTCAAAAAGCGGAATTCCCACGGCATTAGTGTCACTCCCTCAAAGAAATATGCACACACCCGTTGAAATGGTGGATATTCGCGATGTTGAAAGCTGTGCAAAGCTTATTGCACGCTTTATTGAAAGGGTGTGAGCGTAATGGATATGAAATTACTAAAAGAGCTTTGTATGCTCAACGGCACTTCGGGTGACGAGGGTGCAGTTCGTAATACTATTATAAATATGCTCCCCGAGGATTGCACATATATGGTTGATGCACTCGGTAATTTAATTGTTGAGAAAAAGGGTGAGATTGAGCCCCAAAATAAAGTTGCTCTTTTTGCTCATATGGACGAGGTCGGATTTATCGTTACTTATATTAACGACGAAGGCTTTGTTTATGTGAATTCTGTTGGCGGTGTTGAGGACTCTGCACTCTTTAGTAAAAAAATAACTATCAACGGCTTAGTTGGTGTTGCGGGTGGCAAAGCAATTCACCAATGCAGTAGTGATGAGGCTAAAAAAATCCCCGAAATCACAAATGTTGCTCTTGATTTTGGATTTGAGAGCAAAGAAGAAGCAGAAAAATATATTTCTCTTGGTGATTGCGGTTATTTCAAGTCGGATTTTGTAGAATTCGGCAACGGATTTATCAAGTCAAAAGCACTTGATGACCGCGTTGGTTGTGCGGTTCTTTTAGGGCTTTTACAGAAAAAGTCAAAAATTAACTACACGGCGGTTTTTACTGTTCAAGAAGAAATCGGTGCTCGCGGTGCAATGGTGGGCGCATATACAGTAAACCCCGATTATGCCATTGTTGTTGAAAGCACAACGGCTTCTGATATTCCCGATACACCCGAGCAGAAGAAGGTGTGCAAGATATGTGACGGTGCGGTTGTCACCTTTATGGACAGAGGCACAATTTACAATAAAGATTTATACAAAAAGGCTTTTGAACTCGCAAAGCATAATAATATTCCCTGTCAGACAAAAACCGTTGTTGCAGGGGGCAATGACGCTTCGTCAATTCACAAATCGGCAGGTGGAATTAAAACTCTCGCAGTTTCATTGCCTTGCAGATATATTCATTCTTCAGCATCTGTATGCAATAAAAATGACATTGAGAGCGTAGAAAAGCTTGTAAATGCACTTTTAGAGGATTTGGCTAATGGTTAAATCCGTTAATTTTCTTAATAAGACAATTTTTAACTATTTGGGTAAAAATAATTCTGCAATCCTTTTGGCTTATACTAATCTTTATCTTGAAGAAAGGCTTAATGATGGTGTTGTGTGGGTGCAAACCGACGAAAACGGCACAATAACTGCCGTTGTGGCAACAGGTGAAAAGGATAAATGCCTGCTCTTTGCAGAAGAAAATGCAGATTTTGACGAATTAAACTTCATATTGAATGATGAATTCACTTCACCTGACGACTTGTTGCTTCAACAGATAGACAAAAAATATCTATTGTGTAAAAAGATAGAAAATCCCAAGGGCGAAAAGGGAATTGATTATAAGAATTTCGCAAAAATCAAGGCTCTTGACGGCTCTGAATTCAGCGAAAACGCAGACCTTGTTGCACTTAAGATGTTTTTTAACTTAAAGGGTATCTGCGAGGGTGCACTTGTAACTGAAAACGGTGAGAATATAAGTGGTGGATTTATCACATTCAGCGATAATTTTGCCGTAATTACCGATGTTTTCACAAAAGAAGAGTATCGTGGAAAAGGTTATGGAAAAGTTTTAGTCGAAAATCTTCTAAACTGTTCAACTAAAGAAAATGTGTATCTCACATCTAAAGAACATAACCTCCCGTTTTATAAAAAACTCGGCTTTAATGTCGTGAAAGAAATTTACGAATACAAAAAATAAAAAGGATTTTTAAAATGTTTTTTGAAATCAGCGAAAAGATTAAAAATTTATCATCAGTAGCACTCGAAAAGGCTAAACCCGTGTTTAGCGGAATTGACGAGTTGACCGAGTATAATCAGCAAAAGGTGTTGTCTGCGTTTATCCGCAATCGCGTTGATGAAACAGACTTCAACACCACAACAGGTTATGGCTACAGTGATAAGGGCAGAGAAAAGCTTGATGTACTTGTTGCCGACATTTTCGGTGCAGATAGTGCGATTATCCGCGCGGGTGCGTTGGCAAGCGGTACTCATACCCTTGCGGTTTGCCTATACGGAATACTTCGTCCCAACGACACAATGCTTTGTGTTACGGGCACTCCCTATGATACACTTCATTCAACAATCGGCTTGAACGGTAAGAATATAGGTGACGGCACACTCTTCGACTTTGGAATAAACTATGCGCAGGTTGATTTGACCGAAAATGATGAAATCGACTATGAAGCAGTTGAAAAATCTGCAAGTGACAAGAGTGTCAGAATGGTTTACATTCAGCGTTCACGCGGTTATTCACTCCGTCACACTATCTCAATTGACGAAATTGAAAAGGTTTGCGAAATCGTTCACAGAGTCAATAAAAGGGCAATTGTTATGGTTGACAATTGCTATGGCGAATTCACCGAGAAAAAAGAGCCCACAGAGGTTGGCGCAGATTTAATTGCAGGCTCGCTCATTAAAAACGCAGGTGGCGGAATTGCCCCAAGCGGCGGCTACATAGCGGGCAGACGCGATTTGGTTGAGCTTTGCGGATATCGTCTTACAACCCCGGGTTTGGGCACAGAGCTCGGTGCAACTCTCGGACAGAACCGTAATATATTTATGGGACTTTTCAATTCTCCCCATGTTGTAGGAGAGGCTATGAAAACCGCAGTTTTTGCGGCATCGCTTTTCACGGAATTGGGCTTTAAGGTTACTCCCGAAGTCAACGAAACCCGTCACGATATTATTCAGGCAATCTGCCTTGAGAACTCAGAAAATCTTATAGCATTCTGTCAAGGTCTTCAAAAGGGTGCACCCGTTGACTCATATGTAACTCCTGAGCCTTGGGATATGCCCGGCTATGACAGTCAGGTTATTATGTCTGCAGGCGCGTTTACATCCGGCTCATCAATCGAGTTGTCGGCTGACGCACCGCTCCGCGAGCCATTTGCAGTATGGATGCAGGGCGGACTTAACTTCCACAGCGGTAAGCTTGGCGTAATGCTGGCTGCTGAAGAAATGAACAAAAGAGGTCTTTTAAAATGAAATTAATGCACCTTAAAAGCGGAACAGATGTCCGCGGAGTTGCAGTTGCAACAGAGAAATACCCTGAGATTCAGTTGACCGATGAGGTTGTTAAGGCTATCAGTGGGGCATTTATCGGTTTTCTCTGCGAAAAAACAGGCAAAAATGCTGAAAATCTTATGGTTTCGGTTGGTCACGATTCAAGAATTTCTGCAATGAGAATAAAAGACGCGGTAATCAGTGAGATTTCGCAAATGGGTGTGAATGTGCTTTATTGCTCATACTGTTCAACCCCCGCAATGTTTATGACAACAGTGACGAGAAACTGCGACGGTGCAATTCAGATTACTGCAAGCCATCACCCCTTTGACCGTAACGGACTTAAATTTTTCACACGCGACGGCGGGCTTTCGGGTGACGAATTAAAATCAATTCTTGCAAATGCAGAGAATAAAAAAAACATAAAGAGCGAAAAAATCGGCACAGTTACAGAATTTGACTATATTTCCGAATATTCAGACATCTTGCGGGATATGATTAAAAAAGGCGTTAATGCCGAGGATTATGAAAAGCCACTTAAAAACTTTAAAATCGCAGTTGATGCGGGTAACGGTGTTGGCGGATTTTACGCTGAAAAGGTGTTAGCTCCCTTGGGCGCAGATGTTTCGGCAAGTCAGTTTTTAGAGCCCGACGGAATGTTCCCAAATCATATTCCAAACCCCGAAAACAAGGTGGCAATGGAGTTTATTCGCAATGCGACAATTAACAATAATTGTGATTTAGGTGTGATTTTTGATACTGATGTGGACCGTGCATCTTGTGTTGACGAAAAAGGTGACGAAATAAACCGAAATTCAATTGTAGCACTTGCGTCAGTTATCGCACTTGAAAATAACGCGGGCGGAAGTATTGTCACAGACTCTGTTACAAGTGACGGACTTCGCGAATTTATTGAAAATACTCTCGGCGGTCGTCATATCCGCTTTAAACGAGGATATAAAAATGTTATTGATGAGGCAATTCGCCGTACAAATAACGGTGAAAACACTCCACTTGCAATTGAAACCTCGGGTCACGCGGCATTTAAAGAGAATTTCTATCTTGATGACGGCGCTTATCTTATAACAAAAATCATTATCAAGGCGGCACAGCTTCGCAAAGAAGGTAAAAAAATCGGCGATTGCATTAAAACCCTTAAAAAGCCACTTGAAGAAAAAGAGCTTCGTTTTAATATAACGGAAGAGAACTTCCGCGAAATCGGTGAAAGCTTAATTGAAGAAATCAAGGCTATTGCCGAAAACAATCCCGAAATGCGTTTAGCACCAGATAATTATGAGGGTGTTCGCGTTTCTTTTGACGATGAAAAGCGAAAAGGTTGGTTTTTGCTTCGCCTTTCAGTGCACGACCCCGTAATGCCGTTCAATACTGAAAGTGATGCGAATGGCGGAACAGTAGAAATATGTAAAACCTTCTATGAATTAGTAAAAAATGTAAAGGGAATTGACTTTACAAATCTTGAAACTTTTATAAATTTGGAATAAAAGTGTTGACAAATCGGTTAAAAATAATTACTATAATCAATGTATGATTACTTGACGGGAGGTGTTATATGATGTTTGAAAAAATCCGCGAAATTATTTGCGAACAGCTCGAATTAGAAGAAGATGTAGTTACTATGGACGCAGTTCTTCTTGAAGATTTAGGTGCTGACAGTATTGACCTCGCAGACCTTGTTATGACTTTTGAAGATGAATTCGATTTGGAAATATCTGACGAAGACCTTGAAAATATTAAAACAGTCGGCGATATTGTTAAATTTATCGAAGAAAACTAATTATAATTTTGATATTCAGCAGGGACACATTGCTGTCCCTGTAATTTATTAAAAAATATTTCAGAAAGGATGTTGACCATGGCTGAACAGAAAAAAATGGTTGAGGAAATTACCTCGATGGATGTGGACTTTGCCAAATGGTACACCGATGTGGTGAAAAAAGCAGAGCTCGTTGAATATACAAGTGTTAAAGGATGTATGGTTATTCGACCTTACGGCTATGCGATTTGGGAGAATATTCAGAAAACTCTTGACACGATGTTCAAAGAAACAGGGCACGAAAATGTTTGTATGCCTATGTTTATTCCCGAGAGCCTCCTTAACAAAGAAAAAGACCATGTTGAAGGCTTTGCCCCCGAGGTTGCGTGGGTAACTCACGGTGGCAGTGAAAAACTTGAGGAGCGTCTTTGTGTTCGACCTACTTCAGAAACTCTTTTCTGTGAGCATTATGCTAATATAATTCAGTCTTACCGCGATTTGCCCAAGCTTTATAATCAGTGGGTATCGGTTGTTCGTTGGGAAAAGACTACAAGACCTTTCCTTCGTACAAGAGAATTCTTGTGGCAGGAGGGACACACAATTCACGCAACCGCTCAAGAGGCACAGGAAGAAACAATCAGAATGCTTAATGTTTATGCCGATTTCTGTGAGAATTATCTTGCAATGCCCGTTGTTAAGGGTGTAAAAACCGCAAAAGAGCGTTTTGCAGGTGCAGAGGATACATATACTATTGAAGCTCTTATGCACGACGGTAAGGCTTTGCAGTCTGCAACAAGCCACTATTTTGGTGACGGCTTTGCGCGTGCTTTCGGAATACAGTTCCAAGATAAAGATAATAAATTAAAGCACCCGTTCCAGACCTCATGGGGTTGTACAACTCGTCTTATCGGTGCGCTTATTATGACACATGGTGACGATAACGGCCTTGTTTTACCGCCCAAAATCGCTCCCGTGCAGGTTGTTGTTATTCCCGTTGCAGCTCATAAGGCAGGCGTTAAGGAAAAGGCAAGCGAGGTTTACGAAAACCTCAAGAAAATCTGCCGTGCAAAGATTGATTTGAGCGACAATTCTCCCGGCTGGAAGTATGCTGAGTATGAAATGAAGGGCGTTCCGCTTCGTGTGGAATTAGGTCCTCGCGATATTGAAAATAATCAGTGCGTAATTGTTCGTCGTGATACAAGAGAAAAATATTTTGTATCTCTTGACGAGCTTGAAACGAAAATTCCCGAATTGCTTGAAGCAGTTCATCAGGGACTTTACAATTCTGCACTTGAGCGTCGCAGCAATATGACTTTCGTTGCTCATAATATGGACGAAATGATTGACATCGCAGAGAACAAGCCAGGATTTATCAAGGCTATGTGGTGCGGTGACCGCGAGTGTGAGGATGCACTTAAAGAGCAGGCAGGCGTTTCATCCCGTTGTATTCCCTTTATGCAAGAGAAAATCGGCGGAACCTGTGTATGCTGTGGCAAGCCCGCAGATAAAATGCTCTATTGGGGCAAAGCTTATTAAAATGCTGAATTCGCAATTCGGAATTTAAATATTAAACAAAAAGAACTCACAAATTTTGTGAGTTCTTTTTTGTTGAAAATATTACCTCTTGACCGCGGATATGTTTATTTGATATACTGAAATTGCATAATAAAACAAAAGGTAAAGATAATGAAATACAGAAAAATTTATATTTTGATGACTCAATATCCGGGTTTTGATGCTAAAATACTTCGTTGGTACACGGGGTTTCCATATACTCATACTTCAGTGGGACTGGAAGAAGATATGGATACCTTTTATACCTTTGTAAGCAAAGGATATCTTGTTGAGAGTATTACAAGATATGAAAAGCCAGGCAGACCCTCATTTCCTTGTGCTTTGTACGAGATTGTTGTTACCGAAGAAGTTTATGAACAGGTCAAGAAAATGGTGCATGAGTATAAAGCACGAAAATCAATACTCAAATATTCAACATTGGGGCTTATAATGTGCTTTTTACGAATACCTGTAAAGCGTAAAAATCATTATTTCTGTTCGCAATTTGTGGCAGAGGTACTGCATAAATGCAAGGTTTTAAAACTTAAAAAGCAAAGCACATTGTATTTTCCTAAAGATATTTCAAAGCATAAAGAATTAAAGCTTATATTCCAAGGCACTCATTTGGGATTTGTAGAAAAATTTGTAAAAGCGAGCAGAAAGTAAAATACAAAATGTAAAATGCAAAGTGCAAAATGCAAAATTAAAGGTCTGCGACGCAAATCCCCCCTTCCGTCACCTGCGGTGACACCTTCCCCTCGTAGTGGGAAGGCTATGTTGGGCTCCACCCTTGAGGGTGGGTAATATTAAAATCATCCCGACAATTTCAATTTTATCAATCAAAAAGGACTCAACATAAGATGAGTCCTTAATTTTTTATTCACTTGCAATTTTAAAAGCTTCTTCTGTTGCCAAGGCTAATTTTGTGACAATGTTTTTTTGCTTGGGTATACAATAGAATGAGTCATTTGTAGTTGAAATCTCAAAGCAGTCAACGCCTTTAAGCTGGTTAAAGCCATATTCAATATGTAAGCTGTAAAGACCTTTTGTCTGGCGCTGAATTCTGTAATCGTGACCGTTATAATGACCATCAATTACAAAGCCGTTCTCTAAATCGTGAGTAACTTTTCCTTTGCCAAGAGGTACATAATCAAGCACATTTGGTTGAGAAATAACATCAAGCTCTTCTTCGTAATTGTAATTGCCCTGCAGAATTTCATTTCTCACATTTTCGCGTTCCCATTTATACCAATCGGGAATATGTGAGAATTCAGTTTCTCCGTTTATGGCTTTAAGTTCGCCGAGTGTGGTCATTTCCCACTTCTTGCCACATTCTTCACAGAAAAGGTGAATACCTTTTGAGTTCATTTTGTGTTCTGTGTTGCAGTTGGGACATTGATAAAGCACTTTATGAAGTCCCTCTGCACGCTTTTTATGTTTTATTACAATGTTGTTTTCTTTTTGCCATTTAAAATCGTCATAGGTCATTTCACGGCGAATTATCTCGTTTATTTCATCTACAGACTTTTCTGCGACCTGTTCAGCGGTGAGCACCTGCTTTAAAGTGGCGTGAAACGGGGATTTTCTGTATGTGTAACTTGCCCAGAACGGCAAATTAAGATAATTTCCGTGATTCATCATAATTACAAGCGGAACTTTATTCTTCTTAACAAGCTTGCCGATAGCGTCGGGCAATACTGATTGAGTTCCGTCGGGGGTATATCTTGCCTCGGGGTACATACAGAACACATCGCCGAATTCGTGCAGTACCTTTTTGCAGGAACGAACAAGTGCGGTGTCGGTTGTGAATTTGTGAGTGCATATGCACCCCGCCTTTTCCATAATTTTCGGGAAAAGATGGAACACGTTAAACGCAGCAACAACATTGACCTTGTGGGGATAAGTAGCCCTGAAAAGCATAGCAAAATCCATAAACTGCATATGATTTGATAAAAGTATATAGGGCGGTTTTAAACCGTCCATATTTATTTTATCAATTTTGTAGCCGGCTCTGATGAAAGAGAGAAAAAATGATGAAAGTCGGTAAGCGCCTTTTGTGATTTTGTCCGGCTGTTTTACAGGAATTTTACCTATGGCGTACTGTTTAATCTCGTCGGGATAAATAATTTCTGTGAGTTTTTCTCTTTGTTCATTCATAATAAATTACCGTTATTTTTGCAAAGCGGTTGCCTTGCTTGTCGATTCGCTTACGATTTTATACATTTCTTCAGTTGCAAGCATAAGCTTTGTGCCAACATCTTTTTTCTGAGCAATGCAATAAATAGAATCATTTTTGACTGACACATCAAAACAATCCTGTTTATCGAGCTTGCCGAAATCGAATTCAATGTGCAAGGTGTAAAGTGTTTTAGTTGCGCGCTGAATTCTGTAATCGTGACCGTTATAATGCCCCTCAATTACAAAGCCGTTCTCAAAATCGTGAGTAACATGAGCCTCGCCCAAATCAATAAAGGTGTCACCGGGGAGTGACAATGCGTGCACGGTATCTTCAAAATAATATGTACCGTCAAGAATTTCTTGGCGCACGCACTCTCTTTGCCATTCATACCAATCGGGTGCGTGTGAAAATTCTGTTTCGCCGTCAGTTGCCTTTAATTCGCCGAGCTCGGTAAATTCCCACTTTTTGCCACATTCTTCGCAGTAAAGATGAATTCCCTCGCTGTTCATTTTGTGCTCTGCATTACAATGGGGGCATTTGTAAAGAACCTTGTTAAGTCCCTCGGCTCTGAATTTTTCGGTTATCTTAATATTATTCTCTTTCTGCCACTTGTATTCATCATAATACATTTCACGCTGAATAACTTCGTTGATTTCTTCAACGCTCATTTTCTCGATTTCTTCAACGGTGAGTACCTGCTTCATAGTTGCGTGGAACGGAGTTTTTCTGTATTTTCTGAAATTCCAGAAAGGCGCGTTAAGATAATTACCGTGGTGAATCATCACAACAAGGGGCACTTTGTTTTTCTTAACAAGCTTGCCCACAACCTCGGGAATAAGTGCAGTTGTACCGATGTTTGAATATCTTGCCTCGGGGTACATACAAAGAATATCGCCGTATTCGTGAAGCACCTTGTGGCAAGCACGGATAAGACTTATATCAGTTGTGAATTTGCGGTGGCAGGCACAGCCTAATTTTTCCATAATTTTTGACATACCAACATAGCCGTCAAGAGTGGCAATATTGTTGAAATTGTATGGGTGCACCGCCTTGAAGCTTACAATGAAATCTGCAAACTGTGTGTGGTTGCAAAGAAGAATATATGGTGGCTTTAAGCCCTCCATATTGATTTTTTCAATAGTACTTCCGCCACGCACTACAAATTTAAGAATAAAACGGCAGATGTTATATGCCAATCCCTTATAGAACTTGTTTTGCTTATCGGGAATGGTTTTTGGAAGATATATTTCTAAATCTTCGGGATATACAATGTAATCCTTAATCTCATTCATAAAATCACCCTCAAATTTGGTTATTTTTGTAACCAATTTGTAACCATTTTAACATACTTAACATTATTTATCAAGTGTGTTTATTTTGGTAACATTTTTAATCCTTTACAAATTGTGCAATATCTGGTGGCAGGGGAGAGCTGATTTCAATTTCTTCCTGCGTAACGGGGTGGGTAAATCGGCAATAACAACAATGAAGTGCCTGACGGGAAATGTCGTCACGGGGAGTGCCATACATTGTGTCGCCTGTGAGTGGAGTTCCCATTGAGGCAAAATGTACGCGAATTTGGTGAGTTCTGCCCGTTACAAGATGAATGTGCAAAAGAGTTTTGCCGTTGTGGTGTGATACCGCTTTCCACTCGGTGATTGCACGCTCGCCCCGTTCATCAACTGTGCGGATTGTAAGAATTGGGTCGGGTCGGTAAATGGGCTTGTCAATTACGCCCTCGCCCTCATAAATCCCCTCGCAGACAGCGAAATATTCCTTATAAACCTTGCCCGAAAGCTTGGCTGCTGTGAATTTGTTAAGTGCGCAGATTACAACCCCCGAAGTACCGCGGTCAAGTCTGCCCACAGAACGAAAAACCGCCTCTTTGCCCTGCTTTTTAAGATGATAAGACACCGCATTTGCCAAGGTGTCACCCTGATGATTGTGTGACGGGTGCAGGGGTAGACCTGCGGGCTTGTCAACAATGAGCAAATCGTCATCTTCATAAAGAATTGTTAAATCGTATGGCATTGGCTCAACGATTTTGTGCTTGTGGTCGTTTTGCTCGGGTAAATGCAGGCACAACAAATCCCCCGAGTGCAAAGTGTCAACGGTGCGGATATGCTCGCCGTTGCAGGTTATACCATCGGGAATATTCTTTAAGTGGCGAATAAGCCGTGCCGACGCTTCAATTTCTTCTTTTAAAAAGGTCAGCACCCGTTCGCCGTCATATTTTTCTGTAATTTTGAACTTTAAATATCTTTCCATGCTTGCATTATAGCACAAAAAGAGTATAATATAAAGACGAAAAATCCTTAATATTTATTTAAGAAAGGTGATTTTATGCAATTACTTATTCTCATATTACATAACTCACGCCATATGGATAAAACCTTGGCTCTTATGATGGAGTCGGGTATTCACGGTGGCTCGCTTTTAGACTGCGAGGGAGTTTTACAGGCTATGAGCCACAATTCTGTTGAGCCACCACCAATTTTTGGCTCACTTCGTCAATATCTTAACCCAGAGCGCGGTGCTATGAACAAAATTCTCATTTCTGCACTTGAGGAAGGTCAGGTTGACACAGTCAAGAAAATCGTAAATGAGGTTACGGGCGGACTTGACAAGGCAAACACAGGTATTTTAATGACCTTACCAATTCTTACAATCGAGGGACTTGCAAAATAATGAATACTTTATTGGGGTTGTCATTGGGAATGGTCGTAGGACTCTTAATGACAAGAGTTATGAAAAAAATCAACCTGCCGAATGTTACGGGATATCTTATCGCGGGGCTTTTGGTGGGCCCATATTGCTTGAATATTTTTTCAGCGGAAAATCTTGAAGGATTTTCAATTCTTACAAATGCGGCACTTGGATTTATCGCATTTTCAATTGGCGGGGAGTTTAAATTATCATCACTTAAACAGCTTGGTGCAAAGGTGTTTGTAATCACACTTTTTGAGGCTGTGGGTGCAACGGTAATTGTTTCAACGGTGATGATTTTGTTGGGCATCGACACTTCACTGGCACTTATTCTTGGCGCAATCGCATCGGCAACTGCCCCTGCGGCAACGCTTATGGTTGTGCGTCAGTATAAGGCGTCGGGCCCTGTAACGGCAACTCTTTTACCCGTTGTTGCAATTGACGATGCGGTGTGCCTTATGCTTTTCTCAATTCTTTCAAGTGTGGCAAAATCACTTGAGGCAGGCGCAGGCTTTGACTTTAAATCAACCATTTTAAAACCAATTCTTGAAATTGTGGGTTCACTTATAATCGGTTTTGCGGTAGGATTTGTACTCTCAATTGCTACGAAATTCTTTAAATCCCGCGCTAACAGAATTTCACTTGCCGTTACTGCGGTGTTTTTAGGTGTTGGACTTTCAGAGTTGCTCGGACTTTCTTCGCTTTTGCTCTGTATGGCAATCGGTGCGGCAATGGCGAATTTCTCAAAGGTCAGCGATGCGGTTATGGAGTGCACAGACCGTTGGACACCGCCACTCTTTATGCTTTTCTTTGTAATTTCGGGTGCAGAGTTCAATTTTGAAATCTTCAAAACCGTGGGACTTATCGGCGTGTTGTATTTGCTTCTTCGTTCAGCAGGTAAATATTTCGGTGCAATGGCAGGCTGTGCGTTGGTTAAAACTGAGAAAAATGTTAAGAAGTATCTTGGTATAACACTTTTACCACAAGCGGGTGTTGCAATCGGTATGGCTCAGCTTTCATTGACGGTAGTCCCCGAATACGGCGAGCAAATCCGTGCGGTTATCCTCTGCGCAACACTTGTGTATGAGCTCGTCGGACCGCTTCTCACCAAAATCGCCCTCACAAAAGCTGGGGAAATTAAAAAAGCGTAAAAACAAATAAAACAAAAAGCTCGGTTTTAACCGAGCTTTTTGCGTTAATTTTGAATTTGTCTGGCTCATTGATATGGTTATGTAATTTTGTAGGGGCGATTCACGAATCGCCCGTTTGTAGTTTAATTACACACTTTAGAACGGTCGCTTCATGAAGCGACCCTACATAGCATTGTGTTCTAAATTGGTGAGGTATAAATTTGCGACGCAGAGCATAATTTTGCATTTTGCATTTCGACAAACCCCAATTTGTCTAACAAAAAAACACGGTGAAAGCACCGTGTTTTTTAATGTGTAAAATCTTATTTTGCCAATGCGCCGACTTCAAGCATAAATCCGCCGATTTGTGCGCCGAATTCAGGTCCGCCTTCCATAATAATACGGCCAGCCTTTGTTGCTTCAAGCATATCATCTGTGCCGAGAAGTGTTCCAAGTGCTGAATCAAGACAGTCAAAACGAAGTGTGAAGAAAGGCATTGCTCTCTTATATTCGCCACGACCTGCTCTTGACTTACCTGCTTTAATACGGATAAAAGCAGAAACCTCGGGGTGACCATTAACTGCAAATGCGTAAACACGGTCAGGACTCTTTGTAGTCCAGTCTTTAATTGCTTCGTGACCCAGTTTGTTAAGCTGGCTGATACCACTTGAAAGGAGATAGAAGAAGCATTTAACCATAAGAGTTTTTGTTTCTTCGTCCTTTGGTGGCTGTGTAGCGCCTGTAAGGTCTGAAAGCTTAAGAAGTGTCATAAGCATTGCTTTGAATGCTGCAAAATTCTTGAATACACCCTTCATTTTCGGAAGTGTTTTAGGACCGATTTTACCCTTGAAGAATGCGTTCATTGCCTCAATATTCTTAAATTCAAGCTCAACATCAGGAGTTTCGTGTGCAGAATCAAGTTTTGTTTCCCATTCGCCCTCTGTGATGATGAAATGAGTTGCATACTTTCCGCCTTCTACCTCAGAATCAAGTGCACTAATCTGTAAAACAGTAGTGAGCTTGTCGAACTGAGCTTTGAGAGATGGAACATCAGTAGCAATTACTTTCAAAAGTGGCAATGCAGCATTGAAAAATATTTTTGATGAATAAAGTTCATTTTGTTCGTGCATATTATCAACTCTCTTTCCGAAGTAATGTTAACAAAGTAATTATACTTCGTCGTCCCAGTTGTCGTCTTCTTCAAAGTCTGCATTCATCATTTCACGAACTGCAGAAATAATACCATTAGAATCAATGCCAGCATCTGACATAATATCTTCCTGAAGACCAATCATAGCGAAGCCCTTATGACCAAGCATCTTGAATGCACAGCCCTTACCATACTGAGCCATAACTTCAGCAACTGCTGAGCCAAGACCGCCAGTTACGAGATGGTCTTCAACTGTGATAATTCTTCTTGTGTCAGAAATTGCTTTCTGAATAGCCTCTACGTCGATTGGGCTGATTGTATGCATATTGAGAACGCGAACGCTGAGTCCATCTGCGTTTTTAAGGAATTCAGCAGCCTGCTTTGCCTGGAATACGCAAGAACCACAAGCGATAACTGTGATATCTGTACCTTCACAGATTTCAACAGCCTTACCAACCTCAAAGCCATAGTCTTGATTTTCATAAAGAACACGGTCAAAACCACGGTTGATACGGATGTAGTAAGGACCAAAGTTATCATAAGCAGCGTTAACTGCGTTTGCTGTTTCAAAGCCGTCAGCAGGAACGATAACTGTAAGGTTAGGCATTGCTCTTGTGATTGCAAGGTCAGTAATAGCGTGGTGTGTTGAACCTGCCTGACCGAATGATGTACCTGAGTGTGTAGCAATAATCTTTGCGTTAACATTCTGATAGCAGATATCTGTGTGAAGCTGGTCGCAAGCACGCATTGATGTGAATGCAGAGAAGCCTGAAAGGAATGGAATCATACCTGCTCTTGCCATACCTGCTGCAACACCGAACATATCCTGTTCTGCGATACCAACGTTGATAACTCTTTCAGGGCAAACCTTTAAAACGTCACCGAGCTTTGTTGATTTTGCAAGGTCAGCTGTAATAGCAACAACCTTTGGGTCTCTTAAAATAATGTCGGCAAGTGCCTTACCGTAAATTTCAGCTGTAGAAATCGCAGTCTGGTCAACTGCTGTATAAACAAATCCGCCTGCCATAATTATTTACCCTCCTTTTCTGCTCTTGCAACACGAGCTGCATAGTCTTCGTCAAGCTCTTTATTGAACTTTTCAAAGAGTGCATCGTCAATTGCACCGTAGTGCCATGTGTAGTCGCCTTCAATTGACTTGATACCTGCGCCCTTCTTTGTATCCATAAGAATACAAGTAGGATTCTGAGGTGTCTTTGCTCTTTCGATTGCAACATCGATTGCATCACAAAGCTCACCGATATTGTTACCGTCAACAACGATTGTGTTGAAACCGAATGCTGTCATCTTGTCAGCAAGTGGTTCAAGTTTCTTGATATCTTCTGTATTACCGTCAATCATATTGTGGTTACGGTCAATGAATACGATACAGTTAGAAAGGTTGTAGTGATTCATTGTCATAAATCCTTCCCAACATGAACCTTCGCCAAGCTCACCGTCGCCAGTAACTACATATGTAAGGAAATCCTTGTTCTGAAGTCTTGCTGCAAGTGCTGTACCCGCTGCGATTGATGGGCCGTGACCGAGTGAGCCTGTTGAAGCGTCAACGCCCACAACCTTGTTTGAGTCAAGGTGCATACCCATCTTTGAACCTGAAAGGTTGAATGATTTAAGCATTTCAACATCGTTGAAGCCCTTGTCGCAAAGAACAGGAGCATAAGCAATTGCTGCGTGACCTTTTGAAAGAATAAATCTGTCACGGTCGTCCCATTGGGGTTCTTCAACCTTAATGTTGAGATACTTGTGATAAAGAACTGTGAGAAGGTCCATAACACTCATACCGCCGCCGAAATGTCCGCTACCTGCCCAAACTGTTGTCTGTACGCAGAGTTTACGGAGTTCAAGGGCTTTCTTTTCGAGTGCAAGCCATTCTGCTTTTGATAAATTAGCCATAATTTTCCCTCCAAGAAAATTTTTATAACACGGAATCCCTTTTCCGTTAATTTACATTATTAGCCTCTAAGCTCTGGGTGGTTCTTTGCAACTACTGAGAATGCATCTTCAGCAATTTCAATTGACTTCTTGATGTCCTCTTCTGTAAGAGAAGCGTTGATAAAGTGGTTGTGGTGAGATGTGATGAACAAACCGCGGTTTACACATTCTGCAACCCATTCCTGATGAAGCATAAGGTTGTCATCGTTAGCAATTCTCAAATAGAAGAGTGCGGGCTCACCTGAAACTCTCAAATCAAAGCCGTGCTCCGCACCTGCAGCCTTAAAGCCGTCAGTAACCATTGTGCCGAGGCGACGGAACATTGTAGGTGTGTCAAGAGCCTTCATCTTGTTGATACAAGCGATACAAGCTGCAAAGGGAACACCGCTCATCCAATATGAGCCTGTGTATGTAATACCTGAAACTGTTGCCTTCATATGCTCGCCACCGCAAAGTGCTGACATATTATAGCCGTTTGCAAGTGCTTTACAGAAGCAGATAAGGTCTGCCTTAAAGCCGTAGTAATGGTCACTACCTGCAAGGTCAAGACGGAACCCTGCGCGAACATCGTCAATGATAAGAACTACGCCGTGGTCGTCACACCATTTACGAACTGCCTGCCAGTATTCTTTAGAAGCAACCTCGTTGTCCTTGAAATTACCGTGGTCATAGGGCTGTGCAATAAGACCTGCGATATCGCCGTTGTTATCGTCATAAGCCTTCTGAAGTGCGTCAAGGTCAAACCAAGGGCAGATAATGTTGTTTGCAACATCCTCGGGAGTAATGCCGGGGTAGTCAATTTTCTGTGCCCATGGGAAATCGCCGTGGTAATAATACTTCAAGAAGATAATCTTCTTTTTATGTGTATGAGCGCGAGCTGCCATTGTTGCAAGTGTAGTTGTGTCAGAGCCGTTCTTGCAGAAGAATGCCCAGTCAGCAGAAGCTACTGTGTCAACAAGTGTTTCTGCACATTCAACCATAACCTTTGCGGGAGCAGTTGTGCAGTTGCCGAGCTTTAACTGTGCAAGTGCTGCGGCATCAACATCGGGGTCGTTGTAACCGAGAACATTGGGACCGTATGCACACATATAGTCGATGTATTTGTTACCGTCAACATCCCAGAAGTATGAGCCCTGAGCCTTTTCTGAGAATGATGGCCATCTGTTAACAGGAATCCACTGACCTTCAGCGGGACCTAAATGGCCGTAAATACCTGACGGAATAACCTTTGAAGCGCGTGAAAACATTTCACGGCTTTTTGTGGTGTCAAATGTTGGGAATTTACTCATTTTAGTGTCCTCCTTATGCAAGATACAATGCAACTCTGTCGAGAATACGGTTTACATTGTCAACCATTGAAATAAGACCGCGAATAACAATGTTGCCGTTGCCCACATGGTCAATAGAGTTTACTGTGCCTGCGAAAAGTGCGTTTGCAAGCTCAATGTCACAGAATTCCATAATTGCGCGGGGCTTGTCAGATGCCTGTTTGATTGTAATCATATGATTATCTTTAACGCGGATAGTTGAATAAACAGTATCTTTAATGCCAATCTGAATATCGCCGTCAACAATGTTTGAAGCGCTGAATTTACCGATTGCGTCTTGATTGCCAATCTGAGCAATTGCAACTGATACTGTGTAGAATGTGCAAAGAGTGTTAAGACGGAAGAAGTCAGCATCTTTGAGTGCTTCTTCACTTGGTCTCATAACCTCTGTAAGTCTGTCAGTAAGAGCTGTGAAAGTTTTTAAGAGGAAATTGATTTTTGTAAGACCTTTTGTTGGAATAGGTGTTACTTTTCCGTCAATAATTCCATTGAATTTTTCACATGTTGCAACGGGGATTTTAATGTCGCAGTCAGCATTGACACCGTCATCCATACGGCAACCGTTTTTAGAGAATGTAAGTGTAGCACTTGGACCGTTCTTAACATCAAAAGCCAATGAAACGGGTTTTTCAAGAGTAGAAAGAATTTCTTTAGCTTTATCGTCAAGCTCGCAAAGGTTTTCCAATGTGCCCAATACAGCGTACATATTGATATACGCAAGCGTTCTTTGGTCAGTCATAGCTGAAACCTCCTTCGGATTTTACTATACAGTATAAGAATAGCAAATTTTATAGGTAAAATCAAGAAATTTTATGGTAAAATTAACAATTTGTTAGTGATTTTTTTAATTATATATGGTATAATGTGTTTTATTATACTGGGTTGGTTCGTATATATGAGCCCAAACTCAACAAATTTTCATAAAATGTCAATAATCTTATAAAGTGAAAGGACAAAAAACAATGTCACTATTCAAAAAAATATTCGGCGATTATTCCTCTCGTGAGGTTAAAAGAATAATCCCAATTCAGAAAAAGGTTTTAGAACTCGAAGAAGAATTTAAGGCATTAACCGATGCTGAGCTTCAGGCTAAAACTCCCGAATTCAAGGAAAGACTTAAAAAAGGTGAAACTCTTGACGATATTCTGCCCGAGGCATTTGCCGCTTGCCGTGAGGCTTCGGCGCGTGTACTCAATATGCGTCACTTCCCCGTACAGATTATCGGCGGTATTGTTCTTCATCAGGGCAGAATTGCCGAGATGAGAACAGGTGAGGGTAAAACTCTTGTTGCAACTCTCCCTGCATATCTTAATGCACTTACAGGTAAGGGCGTTCATATTGTTACTGTCAACGATTACCTTGCACGCCGTGACTCTGAATGGATGGGCAAGCTTTATCGCTTTATGGGGCTTACAGTTGGTCTTATTGTTCACGATTTGAACGGTGAAGAAAGACGCGCCGCTTATGCTTGTGATATTACCTATGGTACAAATAACGAGATGGGCTTTGACTATCTTCGTGACAATATGGTGACTTATGCAGAGCAGAGAG
>JAZNYY010000064.1:0-3178 GCA_045594645.1 Candidatus Fimenecus sp. | reverse complement strand
AGGCGAAATCAAGGGTATTTGCGACCTTTTGAATACAACTTATGACCATTTTATTCGTACAACTGACTATTATCACGAAAAAGCAGTTCAAAAGATTTTTCAAAAACTTTACGACCAAGGTGATATTTACAAGAGCGAATATGAAGGTCTTTACTGTACTCCTTGCGAGTCATTCTGGACTGAAAGCCAGTTAGTTGACGGCAAGTGTCCTGACTGTGGCAGAGAAGTAAAAAAAGCAAAAGAAGAAGCATATTTCCTTAAACTTTCAAAATATCAGAAACAGCTTGAAGAATTTATTGAGAATAATGAAAACTTCATTTACCCTGAATCTCGCAAAAAGGAAATGCTTAATAATTTCATCAAACCCGGTATTCAGGATTTATGTATTTCCCGTACATCATTCAAATGGGGTGTTCCTGTTCCCTTTGACGACAGACATGTTGTTTATGTATGGTTCGATGCACTTCTCAATTATATTACCGGTATTGGTTATGACCCTGACGGAAGCAGTGAGCAATTCAACAAGTATTGGCCTGCCGATTGCCATATTATTGGTAAGGATATTGTTCGTTTCCACACAATTTATTGGCCTATTACTCTTATGGCTCTTGGTATTCCGTTACCAAAACAGGTTTATGGTCACCCTTGGTTGCTTCAAGGGGAAGATAAGATGAGTAAATCCCGCGGTAATGTTATCTATGCTGATGACCTTACAGAGATTTTTGGCGTTGATGCAGTTCGTTACTATCTTCTTTCAGAAATGCCACACGCAAATGACGGTTCAATCACTTATGAAGCAATGATTGACCGCTTTAATTCTGACCTTGCAAACACTCTCGGCAACCTTGTAAACAGAACTATTGCAATGCAGAACAAGTATTTTGACGGTGTTGTACAGGCTCCCGTTTGTGCTACTGAATTTGACGAGGATTTGAAAGACTCTGCTAAAAAGGCACTTGCAGGCTTTGACAAATACATTTCAGAATACAAGATGAGTGACGCGGTTGAATGTGTAATCAATTTTGCACGCCGTTGCAACAAATACATTGACGAAACAATGCCTTGGGCTCTCGCTAAAGACGAGGCACAGAAAGAAAAGCTCGGCACAGTTCTTTATAATCTTCTTGAGGGTATTCGCGTCCTTTCAGCACTCGTCTCACCCATTATGCCCGAAACTGCAGTTAAGATTGCAGAGCAGTTAAATGTTGCACCCGCAACTTATGAAAGCATTCAGGAATGGGGCGGACTCCCGACAGGCGTCAAGGTTGGTACTGCTACTCCTCTCTTCTCAAGAATTGACGGCGAAAAGTTAATTGCTGAACTTCAGGCTAAAAAAGAGGCTGAAGAAAAGAAAAATGCTCCTGCACCCAAAATCGAGGGACTCGCACAAATTGAATTCAACGATTTTATGAAGGTTGAGCTTCGCGTTGCAGAGGTTAAGAATTGTGAGCCAATCAAAAAGGCTAAAAAACTTTTAAAACTCACTCTTGATGATGGCACAGGCACAGACAGAATTGTTGCCAGCGGTATTGCAAAATGGTACAAGCCCGAAGACCTTATCGGTAAAAAGGTTATTGTTGTTGCAAACCTTAAGCCTGCGGTTCTCTGCGGTGTTGAGAGTAACGGTATGATTCTTGCCGCTGATGTAACAGAAGAAGATGCAAAGGTAATTTTTGTTGATAAAGATATGCCTAACGGAGCGAGAATAAGATAATGTATCATAACATTTTTGATTCACACGCACATTATGACGATGAGCAGTTTGACACAGACCGTGCCGAACTGCTCGGTTCTTTTAAAGAAAAAGGAATTTCGGGCGTTGTATGTTGCGGAGTAAACATTAAAACCTCTGAATTCGCAGTTGAGCTTTCTCATAAATACGATTTTATGCATTCTGCGGTCGGATTTCATCCGCTTGACAATGACGAATACCGCGATGGCGATTTGGAAAGAATAAAAGAGTTGGCAAGCGACCCGAAATGCGTAGCAATCGGCGAAATCGGGCTTGATTATCACTATGAAAAAGAGAGTCGAGAAAATCAGCTTGTTATTCTCGAAAAGCAAATCCAACTTGCTAATGAATTGGATATGCCCATAATTTTTCACGACCGAGAATCCCACGAGGATACTCTTAATCTCTTGAAAAAATACAAGCCAAAGGGTGTTTTGCACTGTTTTTCAGGAAGCGTGGAAATGGCAAAAGAGATTATCAAGCTTGGTATGTATATCGGTCTTGGTGGTGCAGTTACATTTAAAAATGCTGTCAAGCCCTGCGAGGTTGCAAAATATGTGCCTGCCGACAGACTTCTTATCGAAACCGACGCGCCGTATATGACACCCGTACCATTTAGGGGTAAGAGATGCGACTCGCTCTATATCCCCTACACCGCTGAAAAAATCGCAGAGCTTCGCGGTGTTACGGCACAGGAAATTCTTGATTTGACAGATAAGAATGCAAAAACACTATTTAATATTAAATAAGGCTTCTCCTTGAGGAGAAGCTGTCACAAAGTGACTGATGAGGTGTAGGATACAAAGTATCCGTTAAATATAAAAATCCACCTCATCCACCGCAAGCGGTCCCCCTTCCCCTCAAGGGGAAGGCAATTATAGACAAAAGGTGATAAAATGCTTAAACATATTGTAATGTGGAAATTTAAGAATGCTGAAGGTAAGACAAAGGACGAAAACATTGAAATCATTAAAAATGGTCTTGAGGCACTTCCCCCACTCATTCCACACATAAAAAAACTCACATTCCTTAAAAATCAAGTAGAATGTGAGAGAAATTTCGATGCTCTTTTAGTTGTTGAAACTGAAAACGAAGAAGAGCTTGAGAAATACAAGGTTCACCCCGAGCACAAAAAGGTTGCGGGCTATGTTGCAAAGGTCACAGAAAACCGCGGTGCAGTTGATATTTGGGAATAAAGATTTACGGTAGATTTTTCTACCGTTATTTTTTTGTTTAATTAATACAAATTGGGAGTTTGTCGAAATGCAAAGCGCAAAATTATGCTCTGCGACGCAAATTTATACCTCACCAACATAGAACATAATACTATGTAGGGTCGCTTCACGAAGCGACCGTTCCAAAGTGTGTAATTAAACTACAAACGGGCGATTCGTGAATCGCCCCTACAAGATTACATAACCATATAAATGAGTTAGACAAATTCAA
>JAZNYY010000063.1:0-14242 GCA_045594645.1 Candidatus Fimenecus sp. | reverse complement strand
TCATCAAGCTTTATATTTGACTGCTTAAGCACATACGCAAGTTTACTTGTTGCGTCAACATCCGACTTTGAAGGTGCTGTTATTCCCGTAGGATGATTATGTACCAGAATAATACTTGCAGCCTTATTTTTGATGGATTTTTCTATTATAAGTCTTGTGTTTACTGGGGTGGAATTCATTGTGCCCTCGCTGATTAAATCAAAACTTATTAATCTGCAACGGGAATCAAGGCTGATAAGATACAACTTTTCTTCTGTAATTCCTTTAAAAAACTTACACGCATATTCGGCAGCAAGTTCGGAATCGTTTAAGAATACCTCTTCAGTGTTTAACTTATCTACCTCATATTTCCTGAAAAGCTCGGGCATAAGCTTAATGAGTATAGCGGTATGCGGTCCAATACCCTTTACACTGCACAAATCCTCATAGCTTGCATCAAACACCTCTGAAATAGAACCAAAAGTATCAATCAGGGCATGAGCCTCTTCATTTGTGTTTTTCTGAGGAATTGAATAAAAAAGTAGGAGCTCAAGAGCATTGTGGTTTTGAAAATTATCAAGCCCCTCTTTTAAAAAGCGTTCACGCAGTCTTTCGCGATGACCTGCGTGAACATTCTCAATTTTAACTGTACTTTTTTTCTTTGAAGGTATTTTCGTCACATTACCCTCAACGCCATATTTTTCTCTTTTTCGGTTTTCATACATAGTTATGGGTTTTTGCGCCATTCTACTTAAACACCCTTTTTATATATTTTTGCCATCGGTAAAAGTATATGGTTACAAGTCTTGTAAGAAGCACATCGTACATTGCAAAAACCACATTGCCTGCAAGCAATAACAACAGAAGTGCCCACTTACCAAAAGTTTCTATATCTTCCATCGAAATCATAAAGATTTTTGTGACAACAAAATACGATGCCACCATAGCCACATTGAAAATGATGTATTTAACAATCCAGCACAAAATAGGCTTCAAATACTTTTCAAGCAGGCCTTTGATTATAGGATAATATCCAAAAAAAGTAACATACATTACTGCTGCTTCTTTATTGCCCAAAACCAGCAATGAAACCGCAGAAACTGCAACATAAACCGCAGTTGCAAATCCTGAACCCAATTCAATTACAAGCACCATTAAAAGTGCCCCTGTAAACATTGGTATTACATAAACGAGGGTTGAAGTAAGCCCCGCCGCAATCATTAACAAAACTGACAGAGCCGCCGTAACTCCGCCCAACGCTACTTTGAATGAAATCTGTTTTCTTTTATTCATATTAACAACAGGGAATTAAATCTCCGCCACAACATTCGCAACAGCAATCTGCACACAAAAGACCTGTGCAAAGGTCACACACACCATCGTTGCTTGTTCTTCTTGAGGTTCTGTAGCCACCGCGGGCGTTATTGTTAAGCGAATTGAATGCCGCCGCGTATTCCTGATTTGATGGGTCAAGCTTACAAGCAGTCTGATAGTAACGGTAAGCCTCATTAAGCCAACCGCGTCGCTGATGAATTACACCCTTAAGATAGTTCCACTCGGCATTACGCATATTAGTGGGAATTCCGTCAAGAATTGTTTCGGCGTCATCAATTCTGCCTGCGTTTATACGCTGACGGACATCGGAAAACTGTGATGCACTCTGATTTTGATTATTGTAATTATAGCCATAATCATAGCTACTGTTTTGCTGAGTGCTTGAATAATTGTTATTTGTATATGAGGAGGTTCCGCGCAATTCACCTAAAATAGTATCGTAAGCCAAATTAAGCTCGTCCATTCTTCTTTGCATTTCCTGCTCAGAATAACCTGTGCTTTGAATTTCGCCTGCAATACGTCTGTAAGCATTCATAACATCCTGTTCAGTTGCACCGCGGTTAAGTCCTAAAAATTCATAGGGATTATTCACACACATCACCTCTGTATTTCTTTGTTATTCTGTCAAGTTGATAGTTTAATCCGTCATAAATCACATTCTCAATGATTGACGAGAAATTTTTAAAATTATGGTTTGTTAAGGCTTCACTTAACGCACCTACTGAAAGATTTATTGAAATTGACGCGTCAGTTACAATATCTTCAGTATTTTTAAACGGGTTAAATGAATTTGTTTTTATATCGTCGGCATAATCGTCAAAGGCATCGAGAAAATAAACTGCTCTGCCAAGCTGATATCCGAAGTTTTCTGCTTTATCTTTATTTTCACCACATTCGCCGTAAGCGAATAACCAAGATAGCATTTTCGCCGTTGGGTCTGCCGATTTGTCGGGCGACGGATTTTCATGAGCTTCTGTTTCAAACTGAAGCTTCATTCCAGCTTCAACTGTTTTGAAAATATCGGGATATTTCTTCTTCGCCTTATTCTTAAGATGTGCAAAATAGGGATAAAGCAAATACAACAAAATCTTTTTAAAAAATGAACTGTCGTGAAGATTATCAACGAGCTTGAAATATGCTAAAACTACAGTTACAGCACTTGCAATTTTATAGACATCACTTTCACTTGTGATTTTCATACATTTTTTAGCGGGATTAAAAGTACAACGCGAATTCTTTACAGAAATGTTATCGCCCGAAAGCCCTAATTTATACATCACATAAAACGCACCGTCGTAGCTTAAAAGGAATCGTGAAAGAACTCCATATTCCTTACCCATTTCTTTGCAGAGTGTACAGTAAACACCCTTGTAGGCTTCATATTCTTTGATTTTCAGTTCGGGTTTAAAAACGGTTACATATCCAAACATAAATTATCTTGGAAGACCTTTCAGAATTGTTTTGGCGACATAGGGTTTATTCATTGTATAAATGTGAATTCCCTCTACACCGTTGTCGATAAGTTCATTTATTTGCTTTATCGCGAAATCGAGACCTGCTTTTTGAAGCTCTTCGGGATTATCTTTATATTTTTCGAGAATTTCTTTCATTTCATTAGGTAAAGAAGTGCCCGAAAGACAGGTGATACGGTCAATCTGCTTAATATTGGTAATGGGCATAATGCCTGCAAACACCGGAACAGAAATCCCCTTCCTTCTTATTTTATCCATAAACGAATAAAAAAGTTCGTTATCATAAAAAAGCTGAGTTATGAGGAAATCTACACCGCAATCAACCTTATTTTTAAGGTTTTCAATATCTTTTTCGAGGCTTTCACATTCGGGGTGACATTCGGGATAACAAGCACCGCCGATATCAAAATATCCGTACTCCTTGATTTTGGAAACAAGCTCATAAGCATAGGTATAGTATTCACCTTGTGGCTTTTCAAAATCTGCGGGGATATCGCCACGCATTGCGAGAATATTGTCGATATGATTTTCTTTAAGCGTATCGAGGATTTTATTTATTGTTTCTTTGGGTGTTGAGGCACAAGTGAGGTGTGCGAGAGCCGTTGTATCAAGACGATTCTTGATAAGTGATGCGATTTTTGTTGTGTACTGTGAAGTACCACCGCCTGCACCATAGGTCACGCTCATGTAATCGGGGTTAAATGCCGAAAGCTCACGAACTGAACGCTCAATACTGTCAAAAGCAGAATCAGTTTTTGGCGGAAAAACCTCAAAGGAAATAAGATGGTCTTTAACTGTTAATTTTTCTGTTATCCTCATACTCAATCACCGATAAAATAATAGCATAGAATTTGGAAATAAGCAATAAAATCATTTTATTTTAACAGTTAATTTACAAATACCACCAAATTAATTTGTCGATAAAAAGCAAAAGGGACGATGTGGGCATCGTCCCCTACACAAAAATCATTTAGACTTTTATGTTATCTATCTCTCCCTCCGTCAAAATCAAAGATTTTGCCACCTCCCTCGTCAGAGGGAGGCGAAGTGAGTTTTATAATTTAATTAAAAAGTTTACTTGCGTTTATTATTTCATCGTTTGTGACTTTGCCTGTTGGAGTTGTATTTACTGCTTTTTCTGCTTCAGCGGTTAAGTCACTATATGGTGTGTTGAGTTTTTTGTTTACATAATCTGCAAAGCTTTCACTCTTAAAAATTGCACTTTGCATTCTCTTATTACCATACTTATCAAAGAAAGCTCCGTTTTCACAATATGGTGAAATATTGATTGCTTTTGCATTTTCAACTTCTGCATTAACGCTCAAAACATTAGTTGAAGTATTGACATACTGTGGAATGTTAAGTCTTGAAATTGCATAGTAGTTTGCATCTGTTTCTTTTGCAGTTGTAAAGATTTGCTTTTCGTTTTCTTCTGCATATTTTTTGAGCACCAAAACGGTTTCTGTTGAAACTTTACCGCCCACTACGATTGCATCAAAATCATTGAATAAAGCTTCAAAATCAGTTGTATGTGGTTGGCTCTCGAGTACGCCGAATCGACCACCCTTGCAGAGAATTCCGTTGATGGTTGGTAATGCTCTAACTACTGTTGAGCCGATATAACGATAATCAACTGAACAGAGATTTGAACAGTTTGTGCAAATGCTGATTTGTGATTTTTCTTCAACGGGAACGCTCTTTACAAATGCAGTTTTTTCGCGGAGTGCACCCGTAGGACAAAGTGCTACACACTGACCGCAAGCGATACAATCGGTATCTGCAAGTCTTTTACTGAGTTCGGGCTCAACAACGGTGTTAAAGCCTCTGCCGATAAGTCCGATTGCAGATTTACCCATTACCTCTTCGCACACACGCACACAAAGACCGCAAAGAATACATTTATCGGTATTGCGAGCAATTAAATCATTTGCATTTTCTTGGTTTCTATGGTGCTTTTCCCCTGCAAATCTTGAGGGATTGACATCATAATCATTCGCATATGAAATGAGTTTACATTCAAAATAATCGTGACAACCACATTCAAGACAACGCATTGCTTCAGCCTTTGCCTGCTCTTCGCTGAATCCGAAATTCACTTCTTTGAAGTTTGTTTTTCTGTCGGCAGGGCTCATATGGGGCATTTGGGCTCTTGGTGATTTTGTGAATTTTGAATAATCAATTGATTTGCTGTCGCGTTCTACAAAATATGGCTTTTTGTAGCCCACTGTCTCGCCGTTTAAATAACGGTCGATGACTACTGATGCTTTTTGTGCCTCGCCAATTGCGGCAATTGCAATGTCAGCACCCTTATTTGTGGCATCACCTACTGCAAAAACACCATTAACTGATGTTGTAAATCGGCTTTCATCGGCTGAAATTGTATTTCTGCGTGTTGCCTCAAGACTTTCAAATCCGTTGAGATTTGGATATTGACCGATTGCCATAATAACGCTGTCGAGCTTGATTTCTTCGGTTTCGCCCTCAATTGCAACAGGTCTTCTTCTACCACTTTCGTCGGGTTCGCCGAGCATCATTTTTTGAAGAATTACGCCGTTGAGCTTACCGTTTTCGCCTGTGAATTCTATTGGTTTTGTAAGGTATTTATAGATTACGCCCTCTTCTTCAGACTCAAGAATTTCTTGAGGGTCGGCGGGCATTTCGTCTTTTGTACGGCGATAGATTACATAAACATTTTCTGCGCCAAGACGGATAGCAGTACGGCAAGCATCCATTGCGGTATTACCACCACCGCAAACTGCGACATTTTTGCCGAGCTCGACTTTATTGCCGAGGGCAACTTCGCGGAGCAAGTCAATTCCGCCCCATACACCGTCTAAATCCTCGCCCTGAACACGCATTTTACTGCTGTTCCAAGCACCGATGGCAACAAGAGTTGCGTCGAATTCATTTTTGATTTGGTCAAATGTGATGTCTTTGCCGATATTCACATTATTTTTGAGTGTTACGCCCATATCCTCAATAAGCTTGATTTCTTTATCGAGAACGGCTTTGGGAAGTCGGTATTCGGGAATACCGTAGCGGAGCATTCCGCCCATTTTTTCCATCTGCTCAAAAATAGTCACACTATGACCCTTTTGGCGAAGAAAATATGCTGCGGTAAGACCTGCAGGACCACCACCGATAATTGCAACATTTTTATTTGTCTCAGGCTCAATTTCGGGGATATATGTATCGCCATTTAAGTCAACATCACCCACAAAGCCTTTGAGATATGCAATTGAAACGGGCTCGTCAACGAATTGACGGCGACATTGTTTTTCACAAGGATGGGGGCAAATTCTGCCTATTGATGCGGGCAATGGGAGTTTTTCTTTGATAAGCTTAACTGCCTCTTTATATTCGCCGTTTGCGATAAGCCCGACATAGCCTTGGCAATCAGTACCCGCCGGGCAAGCCTTACTGCAGGGTGCTTTACAATCGCCGTCGTGGTCGGAAAGTAACAATTCAAGAGCTACTTTTCTTGACTTTTTAATTCTTTCGGTTTGGGTGTGAACGACCATACCCTCTGCGACCTTTGTTGAACAGGCACGCAAAAGCTTAGGGTTGCCCTCAACCTCAACTGTACAAAGTCCGCAAGCGCCGTAAAGCTCTACTCTGCCGTCGTAACAAAGATTGGGAATTTTAATTCCGTTCTGTGAAGCAACATTGAGTATTGTAGCGCCTTCTTCTGCGATTATTTTTTTACCGTCGATTGTTAATGTAATACTCAATTATTTCACCTCCACAGCGTTAAATTTGCATACGGTTTTACAATTACCGCATTTAATACATTTTGTCACATCAATAATATGAGGATTTTTTACTGTTCCGCTGATTGCGTCAACAGGGCATTTTTTAGAGCACAAAGTACATCCACGGCATAATTCTTCATTAATTTCGTAGCGAAGAAGATTAGTGCACTCGTGGGCTTTACATTTTTTATCTTTAATGTGCTCAACATATTCATTCTTGAAATACTTAAGAGTTGTGAGTACGGGGTTTGGCGCAGTTTGACCAAGACCACACAATGCACCGTCTTTAATTGCAAGGCAAAGCTCTTCGAGGAGTTCTATATCCTCTTCTTTGCCGTTGCCCTCGGTAATTCTTGTAAGAATTTCAAGCATTCGCTTTGTACCAAGTCGGCAATGGACACATTTTCCGCAGGATTCTTTTGCGGTGAAATCAAGGAAGAAACGCGCCATCTCTACCATACAGGTGCTGTCGTCCATAACAACCATACCGCCCGAACCCATAATTGCGCCCGTAGCTGAAAGTGCTTTATAGTCAATTACGGTGTCAAGTAATTCTGCGGGAATACAACCGCCCGACGGACCGCCCATCTGCACGGCTTTGAATTCTTTATCATTTTTAATTCCGCCACCGATGTCAAAAATAACATCGCGGAGTGTTTTACCCATTGGGATTTCAACGAGTCCGCCACGCTTGATTTTGCCTGTGAGAGCAAAAACCTTTGTACCCTTGCTGTTTTCTGTTCCCATTGATGAGAAAGCGTTACCGCCGTTGAGAATTATCCAGCTTACATTTGCAAAGGTTTCAACATTGTTGATATTCGATGGTTTATGCCAATAGCCCGACTGTGCGGGGAACGGTGGCTTAAGGCGGGGCATACCGCGTGAGCCCTCAAGGGACTCAATAAGCGCAGTTTCTTCACCGCATACAAACGCACCTGCGCCCGCTTTAATTCTGAATTCACAAGAGAATTCTGTGCCCATAATATTTTTACCGATATAGCCTTTTTCTTTGGCTTGGTCAATGGCATTCTGAAGTCGGCGGATTGCAAGAGGATACTCCGCACGGACATAAACAATTGCCTCGCGAGCCCCTATAGCGTAAGCGCCTATGAGCATACCTTCAATAAGGTTATGCGGGTCGCCCTCGATAACTGCTCGGTCCATAAATGCGCCGGGGTCACCCTCGTCTGCATTACAAATCAAATATTTTTCTTCGTCCTGTGACTGACGAGCCGCATTCCACTTAAACCAAGTTGGGAAGCCTGCGCCACCACGACCTGCAAGACCTGAAAGCTTGATTTCTTCGATTACTTCTTCGGGCGACATTGAAATAAGAACTTTATTGAGGGCTTGATAGCCGTCATCAGCTGTATAATCTTCAATAATTTCGGGGTTAATTACACCACAATGGCGAAGTGCAATTCTTGTCTGCTTATCGAGGAAGGATTTATCATCATCTGAGATTTCAAATTCTTTGACAGTGGTTAAATCATTGTTATTCACTGCATTTGCGATTTTTTCAGCAATTTCGCCGTTGACTTTTACAAAGCGGTGAAGTCCGTCATCGGCATAAACATCGACGATTGGCTCAAGATAGCACATACCGATACAGCCTGTTACAGTGAGTTGATTTTTTGACAAATCAAGGGTGGAATTTAAAACATCATATGTTTTCTGTGCCCCTGCAGCGATACCGCAGCTGCCTTGTCCTACTGCTATTTTCATTATGCTTCCTCCCCTGCTTTTTCTTTTAATTCTTTAAATATACTGATTGCTTTTTCGGGAGTTAATGAACCATAGGTTTCGTCATTAATCATCATTACGGGTGACAAACTGCAACAACCAAGGCACGCAACATTTTTAAGGGTGAAAAGTCCGTCGGCAGTTGTTTCACCGTCTTTAATGCCGAGATATTCGTTAATTGTTTTTTCAATCTGTAATGAGCCGTTAACATGGCAGGCTGTACCCTGACAAAGCATAATGAGATATTTACCCACGGGCTCTAATCTGAACTGTGAATAAAAGGTTGCAACACCCATTATTTTTGTAACTTTAATTCCTGTTCTTTGAGAAATATGTAAAATCACATCTACGGGCAAATATCCGTAAATTTCTTGCGCATTTTGTAATATTGTTATAAGACTGCCTTTCACCGTTGCGTACTTCTGTAAGCAGGGCTCAAGGAGTGAGAAATCATTTGTATTTTTACAATTACAGTTCATAGTTTTCCTCCGATGAATATCGAAAATTTTCTAATATATATAATAATACAAATATCGTGTTTTTTCAAACAAAAAATAATGTAAGAAAATCCAAAAAACTTATCGACTTTGAGCGTAAATGGGTATATAATGACAATAATATAAAAAAATCAACTTATGAACAGAGGAATTGCCTTGAAAAAGTATTTATATGAGATGCATTTTCACACAAAAAACACAAGCAACTGTGCAAATGTAAGCGCAGAAAAAGCCGTTGAGGAATATATTAAAGCGGGTTATGACGGAATTGTGGTTACTGACCATTTAAGCCCCTCAACCTATATGAAATACGGCAGAGAGCTTTTGTCTTGGCGAAAAAAGGTTGATTTCTTTTTGCGTGGATATAATGCGGCAAAAAAAACGGCGGCGGGCAGAATAAATGTGCTTTTGGGTATGGAACTTCGTTTTAAAACAAGCGAGGGCGACAATGATTATCTTGTTTATGGAATTACAGAAAATTTCTTATATGAGCACCCTGAACTGTTAAATTTAAACATTAAAAAATTCTATAAATTGGCTCAAGAAAACGGATTTTTAGTATTCCAAGCACATCCTTTTAGGGTTGGAATGAAGGTTACAAACCCCAATTTTATTGACGGAATTGAGATTTTCAACGGAAATCCTCGTCACAATTCAAGCAACGATATTGCTGAAATGTGGGCAAAAAAATATGACCTGATGGTCACATCGGGGTCGGATTATCACGAATATGAGGATTTGGGCTCGGGCGGAATTTGGTTTGATAAGGAAATTTTAGATAATAAGACATTGGTTGAAGAATTGAAGAAAAGAGAATATGAGATAAAGAAGAAATTATAAAAATTAAGCACTCACATATTGTGGGTGCTTTTTCGTGGAATAAATCAGTTTGACAAATTGGGAGTTTGTCGAACTCATTTCGTAGGGGTCGGCGTCCTCGACGACCCATTGTTAATTTACCTGTATATTTGGTTAGGGCTGTCGAGGACGCCAGCCCCTACAAGATTACATAACCATATAAAAGAGTCAGACAAATTCAAATTTGCTTTTATGCTTCAATTTTTGAGAATTGATACATTTCTTTTGGGTTTTCTTCTGCAACATCAATTATGGTTAAGGTACAAGAGGGTTTCATATCTTCGGGGTGTGATGCGTTATATCCGCTGACACTACTTAACTGATAATATCTGCCGTTATAGAAATGGCACATATTATTACTATGCACATGACCGATTGAAATAAGCGAGATATACTCGTTATCTGCTGTCATATCATCAAACAATTTATTTTCAGTAATTGAGTCAAGCGGAAAAACATATGCAGACGGGAAACTGTTATATGCCTCACCCTCGTCATAAGCCGTTTTGAACGCAGGTGTATTCATATGAAAGAATACACTCGTTTTTACTTTTCTTGCATTAATACCATCAAGCAACCAATTAATTTGGTTTTCTTTTATGTAATCATATTTACCGATTGCTTTGATTGTTCTTGCGTGAGAATCCACCATAGCGAGAGAATGTGCTAATTCGCCGTTATACTCGAGGTCAACAAAGAATTGCATATCACCGTCGATATTTTCTTCGTTACCGCAAACAAAATTTTCATACTGCATCATAAAGGCTATTAAATCTTCGTTTTCGCCGTCAATTTCACAATCGTTATTGCCGGGAAGAAAAGTCCACGGAATACCGTAACTGTCAACAAGGTCAGAAAAGATTTTTGTCGCACCATATTTATCGTAATCGGGATTAAGGTTAAAGCCGTCAACCATATCACCATTAACAACAATAAAATCACAAGGTGTTTTGTCGAGGATTACCTTTAAATCTGCCATTGTTTTAGCGTCATTTTCACAAGTGCCGTTATAAAAATGCGTATCATTTATTTTGAGAACTGCAAATTCACCGTCATCACCTACATCATAAGTGATTTGCGATTGATTATAGATTTCATCATAACTATGGGCAAGGTCTTTGGGTGCATTGAAATTAAAGCGATATAATATGTAGCCACCGAATGAGCCAGCACAAACCAAAACTACTGCTAAAAGAATTGCGATAATTTTGAGTATTTTCTTTTTATTCATAACATTCTCCTTATGATTCTTTTGCGGGACGCACAATGACAACGGCGGGAGCATAGCCCCCGCCATAGTTTTATTTTTTAAGTGCTACTGCTTGTTTGCATTTTGCGACGATGTTTGCGGCATCGAGGCCGAACTCGTGGAGAAGCTGAACTGCAGGGCCTGATTTACCGAATGTATCTTCAACACCAACGCGAAGAACGGGAACAGGAATAGTTTCGCAGACTACTTCTGCTACTGCAGAACCGAGTCCGCCGATTACATTATGCTCTTCTGCGGTAACGATTACGCCTGTTTTCTTCGCACTTTCAATTACAAGGTCGCGGTCGATGGGCTTAATTGTTGCCATATTTACAACTCTTGCAGAAATACCCTCTGCTTTAAGCTCTTCATAAGCCATAAGAGCCTCATTAACCATAAGTCCTGTTGCGATAATTGTAACATCAGTACCCTCTTTGAGCACATTACCCTTACCGATTTCAAACTTATAGTCTTCGTCAAACACTCTCGGCACTGCAAGACGGCCAAATCGCATATAAACGGGACCGTCGTGCTCTGCTGCAGCAAGAACGCAAAGTCTTGCTTCAACATCATCGGCGGGGTTTAAGATAACCATACCGGGAATTGTACGCATAAGGCCAATGTCTTCACAACACTGATGGCTTGCGCCGTCTTCACCAACAGAGATACCTGCGTGAGTAGCGCCGATTTTAACATTGAGGTGTGTATAGCCGATTGAGTTTCTAACCTGCTCAAAGGCTCTGCCTGCGGCAAACATTGCAAATGATGATGCGAAAACGGTATAACCTGCACTAGCGAGGCCTGCTGCAACGCCCATCATATTGCCCTCTGCGATACCGCAGTCAATAAACTTTTCGGGGTGTGCTTTTTTAAACATACCTGTTTTTGTAGCCGCCGCCAAGTCAGCGTCAAGAACAAGGATTTTAGCGTCGGTATTACCTAATTCTACGAGAGCCTTACCATAAGCATCTCTTGTTGCGGTTTTGATTACTTCGCTCATTTTACACCCTCCAATTCATTAAGCTTTGCAGTAAGCTCTGCTACGGCTGTGTTATAAAGCTCTTCATTGGGAGCTGCGCCGTGCCAGTTAACTGCATTTTCCATATAAGAAACGCCCTTACCCTTAATGGTTTTTGCAATAATTGCGGTGGGTTTGCCCTTGCAATTCTTTGCATTTTCAAAAGCAGAAGCAATTTCATCAAGGTTATTGCCGTCGATTTCGATTGTATTAAAGCCGAAAGCTGTAAACTTTTCGGGGATTGGATAAGGTGAGTTAACCTCTTCAACAGTACCATCAATCTGAAGGTTGTTATTATCAACGATTACCACAAGATTGTCAAGTCCTTTTGCAGAAGCGAACATTGCAGCCTCCCAAACCTGACCCTCTTCGATTTCGGCGTCACCGAGGATTGTATAAGTTCTGAAATCCTTATTATCAAGCTTTGCGGCAAGAGCCATACCAACTGCAGTTGAAATACCCTGACCAAGTGAGCCCGTGCTCATATCAACACCGGGAACAGTTTTCATACTGGGGTGACCCTGAAGATATGAATCTGATTTACGGAGAGTTTTAATATCTTCTGTGGGGAAGAAGCCTTTAAGTGCCAAAGCGGCATAAAGCGCGGGTGCTGCGTGGCCCTTTGAAAGAACAAAGCGGTCGCGGTCTTCCCATTTAGGATTACTTGCATCTACACGCATTTCAACATTATAAAGATAAGCCATAAGCTCGGCAATTGAAAGTGAGCCACCGGGATGTCCTGCTTTTGCGTTGTAGATACCCTCAAGAATTAAAAGTCTTGATTTTGTAGCAAAAACTTCTAATTCGTGCTTTAATGAAGTATTCATAATTATTCCTCCTTAGGGTGACAGAAATAATCTGAATCTGTTTTTTACAGGCTGATTTCCGTCAATCCATTGTTAAAATACTCGCAAATCCACAAAGGATTTGCTGCGTTTTGTGCCTTGTCTTGCCAAAAATCCTCACTGTAAAAAATCTCCGACCTTAAAACGAGGTATTTTTGTTTGGATTTTTGGTATTGAGGATGCAGGAAGGCTGTCGCCTTTCAAATCCGAAATGCCAAAAAGGCTTAAAAATAGCCGTTTTAAGGCAGGTTCAGATTATTTCTGTCACCCTATAGTCGTCCATTATGTAATTAAGCAAGTCTGCAACTGCACCGCGGTTACAATGACAAGCGTGGAATTTTGCAATTTCGTGCATTTCTTTTGGTGCTTGTCCGCAACAAGCGGGAAGTCCGACTGTTTTTAACATATCGTAATCATTGAAATAGTCACCGATTGCAGCGGTGTGCTTGTGCTCAATATTATACATCTCTGCAATTTTCATAAGCGCTGTTCCCTTATGAACGCCTGCTTCAAGCATTTCAAAGGATGAAATTGAGCTCGACATAAAGTTAGCACCGGTGTCTGTCAGTGTTGCAACATATTTTTTGATTGCATGTATAAGTGGTGGCATACCAAGAAAAATTACTTTGCCCCAATTTTCTCTTGGGATTTCTTCAACGCGTTTGCAATGCTTATAATGAAGCTTATCTGCCATAACCATTATAGGTGCAAAAATCTTTGCGTTGAGAGTGTAAATATTTGTATCGGTAAGCACTTCGATTTCTACTGACGGAAAACGCTTATAAATATCAAAAACTAAATCAACTGATTTTTGATTGATTGGTGTGAAATGCACCATTTTTTCTTTAGAATAATCGTACACGCCTGCGCCGTTGAGGATTACTGCGGGAGTGCCCGCAATTGGTAATCTTTCATAATGCTTTCGCATTGACTGAACATTTCTGCCCGATGCCAATGTGAAATGACCGTTACATTCATTTACAAAGCGACAAATAGCCTCGTAATTTCTTTTGGGCAACTGTCTTAATTTATTATTGAGAGTTCCGTCAATATCTGACACAACAAGCCAGTTTGACAAATCTTTATTCTCCATTTTTAATACCCCTCTCATTTTAGTTTGCTCAAGAAATCCTTGAAATAATCGGGTAAATCCGATGTGAATTCAAGATATTCTTGTGTAATCGGGTGAACAAACCCTATTTTTATTGCGTGAAGGCACTGACCGTTAAGGTATGCGCTTTTTTTATCGTTACCATAGACAAAGTCACCTGCAACCGCGTGGCCGAGATGAGCCATATGAACTCTGATTTGGTGAGTTCTGCCCGTTTCGAGCTTTAATGAAATATGTGAATAGCCATTATATTCGGCAATTACATTATAATGTGTAACTGCATTTTTGGAATTCTGCATTGTTACGCACATTTTCTTTCTGTCTTTAGGGCTTCTGCCGATTGGGGCGTTTACCGTACCCGATTGCTCTTTTAAATGCCCGCA
>JAZNYY010000062.1:0-41280 GCA_045594645.1 Candidatus Fimenecus sp. | reverse complement strand
CTGGATTAAATAGCGTAAAAATTGGAAATTCAGTTACAACTATTGGAAATTCCTCATTTAAAGACTGTAAGTATTTGTCTACTATATTAATTCCAGATAGTGTGACAGAAATTGGAAATCATGCGTTTGCAGGAAGTATTTCATTGAAAGATATAATAATTCCTGATAGTGTCACTGCAATGGGCAATTCTACTTTTTATGGTTGCACATCTCTTGAAAGTGTTAAGCTTCCAAATTGCAGACAGAATATAACGCAATCTATGTTCTATAATTGTTCTTCTTTAAAAACTATTGAATTACCTGCAACAGTTACACAAATTCAAAGTAATGCTTTCCAGAATTGCACTGCTCTTGAAAGTGTTGTATTCCCTGAAGATTCAAAATTAACAGAAATTCAAAGTTATGCTTTTAATGGTTGCTCATCACTTAAAGAAGCAATTTTACCTGAAACAACAAAAACTGTAAGCAGTTATGCTTTTAAAAATTGTGCTTCTCTTGAAAAAGTGTATATTCCTCAATCAACAAAAACACTTGGCACACAAGCCTTTATGGGCTGTGAAAAGCTTTCCGATGTAACAATTGCCGATTACAGCATTACAAAGATTGAAACAGACACATTTAAAGACTGTCCAGGTCTTGTTTCAATTGTCTTGCCAAAGGGCTTAACAACAATTGGTAGTCAGGCATTTATGAATGACACAGGTCTTGTGTCTGTTACAATTCCCGAATCAGTAACATCAATCGACAGCACAGCCTTCTCATACCCTGCAAAAACCACAATTTATGGTAAAACAGGTAGCTATGCTGAAACCTTTGCAACTGAAGGTGGCTTTAAGTTTGTTGATAACACAATTGCCGTTGAAGGCTTTATCTTGAAAGACGGTGTTGAAAGCATAACTCTTGACCGTGGTGAAACATATCGTGCAGAGTTTGAGTTTTTCCCAGAAGATGCCAACGAGGTTGTAACTCTTACTGCAAGTAACACAAATGTTACAATCAATGGTATGGATATTTACGCTCGTTACACAGGTGATACTGTAATTACAGCCACAACAACAAGCGGAATGACCTATGAATTTACAGTTCACATCCGTAATGCAAACAGTATTTCAATTACAACAAATCCTGACAAAATGACCTACATTATGGGTGAAGAGCTTGACCTTACAGGTATGGTTGTTCAGGTTAATTACAATGACGGCTCAACAAAAGAAGTTACCGATTACACAGTAAGCGGATTTGACAGCTCTGTTGAGGGCACTTCAACAGTTACAGTAAAATGGGTTTCACCATATGGCTCAACATACACTAAAACATTTACCGTTGAAATTGTTGACCCAACACCAAAGGTTACAAGTATTTATGTTGGTGCATTGCCAACCAAGACAAGCTACGAGCTTCGCGAAAAGCTTGACCTTACAGGTCTTGTAATTATGGCAAATTATACTGACGGTTCAACAGGTGCAATAACTGATTATACAGTTTCAGGCTACAATGCCCTCAAGGCAGGTACGCAGACTATTACTGTTACAAGTGGTGATTTTACTACAACATTTACAGTAACCGTTGGTGAAACAAAAACTTTAGAGTCAATCGCAATTGGCAATACCCCCGACAAAATAATCTATTATATTGGTGACTCACTTGTAACAACAGGCCTTGAGCTCACTTTAACTTACAGCGACGGCTCACTCGAAGTTGTAACAAGCGGATTTACAACAAGTGGCTTCAGTTCAACAACTGTTGGAACAAAAACAGTAACAGTTACATATCAGGGCTTAACCGCTACATTCACCGTAACAGTCAAACGTCCAACAATTTCACTTTCATCAGCAACAAGTAATCTTAAGGTTGGCGAAAGTACAACATTAACTGCTACTACAACTCCAACAAACCAGACAGTTACTTGGACTTCATCCGACACAAGTGTTGCAACAGTTTCTAACGGTGTTGTTATTGCCATAGGTGAAGGCACAGCAACAATTACCGCAAAATTCATATATAACGGTACTACATACAGCAAAACCTGTACTGTAACAGTTACCGAAGAAGTTGTTGTTACACTTTCTTCAGTTGCTATCAATAGTCAACCAACAAAACTTGCATATACGGTTGGTGAAACATTTGATTCAACAGGCTTGTCACTCAAACTTACATATAGTGACGGAACTACCGAAACAATAACAAGCGGATTTACAGTTTCTTCACCCGATATGTCAACTGACGGAACAAAAATTGTTACGGTTACATATCAGGGTAAATCAACCACATTTGCAATAACTGTTAAAGAAATCCCCGCAGTTTCAGCAACAATAAAGGTTGAATCTCAAACAGCAACCGTAGGTAAGCAGGTGACAGTACCTGTGATTGTCGAAGATACTGACCTTGGAGTATTAACTATTGAAATCAATTATGATAGTACAAAATTGAACTTTGTTTCTTTGAACGATGTTTCATTTGATATGTACGATATCAACACAGAGACAGCAGGTGTAATCCGTATCAGTGCAATTGATGGTGAAAGCGTTCCTGCGGGTACAGTTTTAAATCTTACATTCGATATTATTGCCGAAGAAGGTTGTAATACAGAAATTACAGTTGTAGTTATAGAGGCTTTTGACGGCAGTGATAACGAAGTTGAAATGACCGTAATAAACGGAACAATTGAGATTTTAGATATAGTTATGGGCGACGTAAACGGTGACGGCAAATATTCAGCAATTGATGCTCGTTGGGCATTGCAGTATTCAGCGGGTAACCGCGAATTTACAGACGACCAGATTGCCGCAGCAGACGTTAACGGCGACGGTAAGGTTTCTGCAATTGATGCCCGTTGGATTCTTCAGGCATCAGCAGGCAACAGAGTTCTTTAATTAATTTTTATCGGTAAATACCGTTTTGCGTTAGAGTTACGGATGCTCCACCCCGGACGGAGTATCCGTAGCTCAACAAAATCGAAAGAAAAGAGGTATAAAAGTGAAAAGGTTCGATTTTATAACATCCTTTATAGTTTTCTCTTTGTGTGCAGTAGGGCTTTTTCACGAATACCTTGCTTGTGTAGCAGGCGTTGTATTGAGCATTTACTTGTGTGTATATATTTATAAAAATAAAAAACTTAATTTATATATAAACTGGTGCTCTGCAACGGTATTCTTAATAGTTTTATTCTATGGCATAAGCTCATTCTGGGCACTTGATAGCGGAGCAGCAGTTATTGGCTTCTTTAAGCTTTTACCTTTATTGCTGTTTTTGATTGTAATAATGCAACAAAAAAAGCAAACTGACGATTACTTTAAAATATTGCCCTATGTTGCGACAGTAATGACCGTAATTTCAGCAATCTTAATGCAAATTCCCGCTTTAACAAAATGGTTTTCAGTTTCGGGCAGACTTTCGGGTTTTTTTCAGTATTCAAATACCTTCGCAATCTTTTTGCTTATGGCTTTGATAATCCTCGCAACAAAAGAAAATCACGCAAAAACAGATTTATTGCTTATTCCCGTTATTCTCTTCGGAATAATGTATTCCGGTAGCCGAACAGTTTTTGCTTTAATGGTAGTTTCCGTTTTAGCATTAATTATTTTCAATAAAAATAAAAAATTTAAGATTATTCTTTTAATAGCGACAATAGCTGTTGTTGCAATCGCGTTAATTTATGCACTTCTTACTGACAATTTCAGGTCAATAGGTCGTTTCCTGACCGTATCGCTTCAGGAAAGTACTTTTGTAGGCCGTTTACTCTATTTTTGGGATGCCTTGCCCGTGATTTTGCGTCACCCGTTCGGTATGGGCTATATGGGCTATTATTATTATCAGCATAGCATTCAGACAGGCGTTTATACCGTTAAATTTATACATAACGATTTCTTGCAGTTGCTTCTTGACATCGGTTGGATTCCTGTAATTGTATTTGTAATTGCAATTTTAAAGTCCTTTTTCAAAAAGGGAACTACTTTACAGAAAAGACTATTGTTATTGGTAGTTTCCGCACATACCTGCTTTGATTTCAACTTTCAGTATCTTGCAATATTTATGTTATTTATAATGTTGCTTGATTATAAAGACGGTACTAAAAAAGAAATCACCATAAGCACAATACTTAACATTTCGCTTACAACAGTAGTTTCATTACTGTTCACATATATTGGTATTTCACAAGCATTGACATACTTTATGCAATATGATTTGTCAAATAAAATTTATCCTTGGAATACACAAAATCACATTACAATTCTTGCTACTTCAACAGATTTGAATAAAAAAGAAGAAATAGCAGAAAGAGTTATAGAGAATAATGGTTATGTGGCAATAGCTTACGATGTAAAATCACAGCTCGCATATTCAAAAGGTGATTTTGCCAAGGTCATTGAATATAAAGAAAAAGCAATTGAGGTTTCGCCGTTTACATATAAAACCTATGAGGATTATTGCTATATGCTAATCCATGGCATCTATTTGTATGAAAAAGCAGGGGATGTCTACAGTGCAGAAATATGCAAAAAAGAGCTCATTGCAACAGTTGAGCGTTTAAGCGAAAATCCTCAAAATTTAAGTGATTTAGGCGAATTGATTGATGACCAACCTGAAATTCAATTACCTGAAGAGATAATTGAATATGTTGAGGAGGTGAATTATGAAAAATAAACTGAAAATTATAATTCCTGTTGTTATTGCAATTATTGTGATTGTTGCCATAATACTTTTTATGATTTTTGGTGACAGTGGTGGTAAAAATGGCAAAAACAGCATTACCGTGCTTGATAACAGTGGCGAAATTTTGACAACTCTCCAAAGCTTTGAAAACGAAGGGGATTATAGCGCTTATCTTGATATAGTCCTTTCCGAAGTTCAAGAGGTCATTGGTGAAGAGCTTAACGGAAATTATACTGTCGAAACAACATTCGATAAAACTGCATTTGATTCTTGCAACAATGCGTATGAAAAGATGGAGTTAAGTGATACTCCGTTTGCATCTGTTGTTACAAGTATTGACGGTAAAATATTGTGTGCGATTAGTAACGGAGAGGGCAGAGTTAATTATGCCGTTGAAAAAGCTCAACCATATTCTGCATTTAAACCATTGAGCGTGTATGCTCCCGCATTGGAAAAGGGAACGGCAAGCTGGGCGAGCTCATATTTGGACACACCCGTTAAAAAGGTTTTGTCTGAAAGCGGAGAATATGTCAATTGGCCCGCAAACGGTACAGGAAAATATACTGAAACAAATGTAAGTATTAGTGAGGGCATAAAATTGTCACTTAATACCACAGCAGTTAAATGCCTTATGGAAATGGGTGTTTCTTATTCAGTAGATTTTCTGTCCAATAACTTTAATATTGATGTCCAATACGAAAAAGAAGTAATGGCATTAAAGGGCGAAGAAGAAATTCTTCATAATATTGGTATGGGTTACTTAATTGCAGGTGTTTCGCCGGTGGATATGGCAGGCTTTTATCAGATTTTTGCGAATGGCGGAAGCTACATTAAGCCGTATTCAGTTTTGAAAATTATTGATGAAACTGAAAAGGTGATTTATGAGGCAAAACCTGAGGCGAAGCAGATTATAAGTCCCGAAACGGCTTGTATAATGAATTTGCTGTTGCAGAATACATTGACGCCGGGCGGTACTGCTGAAAAAGCACAGTACGAAGATTTGGCCATCGGCGGTAAAACGGGTACGGGCGATGACAGAACAGGCAACTGGTTTGTAGGCTTTACACCCGAGTACTGTTGTTCTGTGTGGCACGGCGAAAATCCGCAAAATGTCTGTGCAGAAACCTTTTCTTATCTGATTGCGGGTGTTGAGCACGATAAGACAAGGAAATACCCCGAATGTCCTACAGTCAAAATGAAGGTTTTCTGTGAAGAAAGCGGCGGCAGATTAACAATGAACTGTAATTCAATGGGAACAGGCTATTTCCCGATTAATTATGTATTGAAAGAGTGCGAAATGCATTCTTGAAATAAATAAAAAATAAAGGAGAAAAAATTATGAAAAAAACAATGTCTGTTGTATTAGCATTGTTGATGTTATTGACGATGTTGCCAATATCGTCAATAACATCATTGGCTGCTACTGAAGTAGCGGATGGCATGCTTTTACAAGAAGGAGGAATCTCTGCCAATGAGACAGTAACCGTAGAAATTACAGAAGGTTATATAACATTGTTAGAGTTTACACCTACAGTTTCTGGTGTATATATGTTTGAGTCTCATTCCGACATAGATACCTATGGTTATCTCTATGACTCAGAGTATAATCAAATAACATCAAATGATGATGGTTCAAATGGTTATAATTTCCTCATTGAGTACGAGTTAACTGCTGGTACAACCTATTATTATGGTGCAAGATATTATAATTCAAGTTATAGTGGCTCCTTTGAAGTAACTTTACTTGAGAGCCCGATTGCAAGCGTTGAGGTTGAGCCAATTACATTAATTGAAAACACTAATGGTTATTGGGATAAAAGATATAATTATCAAATCAGCGGCCTTGAACCATACTATCATTATCATGTTTGGACGGAAGATTTTAATTTCACCGTAACCTTAAAGGACGGTACTGTTTTAACTTCAGATTACAATGGTGATGTTCAAATTGGTGATAGCTATTATTCATTAGATTGTTCGATTTCTCAAAGTAACAACCCGTTTACATTAGGAAAAAATGAACTTAATGCTTCATTGTTAGGCGTTGAAACAACTGCAGTTGTTGAAATTGTCGAATGTCCCGTTGCAAGTGTTGAATTTGAACCTGTTACATTAATTGAGAATGCTGATGGCTGGTGGGAAGAAGACTACAATTACGAAACAGGCGAATATGAAGATTATTTTTATTATTACTATGATAGTAATTATACTGTTACTATGAAAGATGGTACAGTTCTTACACCTAATGCTTCAATTAAGTATTTAGGTCAGTATTATAACCTTGAGTATGATGTTGACCAGAAGAATAAACCGTTTGAGTTAGGTTTAAATGAAAGAACAGTTTCAATTATGGGTTATGAAACAACCGAAACAATTGAAATTATTGAATCTCCCGTTGCAAGTGTTGAAATTGAACCTGTTTTATTCATCGAAAATAGCAAGGGAGATTGGAGAAGTACTTACAATTCAGAAACAGATGAATATGAAACTTATTATGCATATAATCTTTATAATGTGGACTGGAATTATACTGTTACCTTAAAAGATGGTAGAGTGCTTGCTCCAAACGATGATGGTATGATTCCATACAACGGCGATTGGTATGAAGTAGTTTTTAAGGGTGACCCTTGGGATTACCAAGATGAAAACCCCTTTGTATTAGGCGAAAATAAAATGCCCGTTTCAGTTTTAGGCTATGAAACTGATGCGATAATTGAAGTTTTGGATACTCCAATTGTAAGCATTGAGATTACCCCCTATAGAACTATAGAAAACACTGAAGGATATTGGTCCACAAGATACAATTCAGAAACCGGTGAAGATGAACCATATTACTATTATCAATTCTGGAATATTGATTGGGAATATACCGTTACTTTAATCGATGGTACTGTTCTTGAATCAGATTATAACGGCGAAATCCTTTATGACGGCTACTGGTATGATTTAGAAGTTTCTGTTAACCAATCTGAAACACCTCTCACGGTAGGAACCCATGAAATAGATGTTTCAATTCTTGGTTATGAAACAACAGCTACATTTGAAATTATTGAATGCCCGATTGAAAGTGTTGAAATTGAGCCTATTGCAAAAATAGAAAATACTGATGGCGATTGGAATTATATTTATGATCCTGATTCAGAGCCAATAAAGTTTTTCTATTATGAAATCTGGGGTAGTGACTTTGAATATACTGCTACATTAAAAGACGGCACAGTGCTCACATCTGAATATGGTTCTGTTGAGTATGATGGCAGAGAATATTATTTAGATTTAGACCTTGCCCAATATAGTAACCCTCTTAAGTTAGGGGAAAATACTTGTGAAGCCACCATAATGGGTTATCCTGTAACCGTAACAATTGAAATTCTTGAATGTCCCGTTGCAAGTGTTGATATTGAACCCGGACTGATTCTTGAAAATTACAATGGTTATTGGAATGGTAGATACAACGAAGAAACAGGCGAGAACGAAGAATACTTTTATTATTGGTTAAGTACTAATGATTTCGACTATACTGTTACATTGAAAGACGGTACTGTTCTTACATCAGATTATTATGGTTGGGTAGTTTACAATGACGAAAGCTATGGTCTTGATTTTCAAATTGACCAAAGTGAAACTCCATTAGTTTTAGGCGAAAATACTATTAATGTTTCAATTTTAGGTTATGAAACAACGGCAATCCTTGAGATTACAGATACTCCGATTGCAAGTGTTGAAATTGAGCCTATAGTTAAAATGGAAAATACCAATGGACAGTGGGAAGAAAGATACAACGAAGAAACAGGTAATTATGAAGACTTCTACTATTACTCTTCTTGGTATTTTGATTGGGAATATACTGTAACCTTAAAAGATGGTACAGTTTTAGAGTCTGATTATGATGGCGAAATTGAGTATAATAACCGCTGGTACGAATTAAGTTTATCAATCGACCAATATGAAACACCGCTCGTAGTAGGTGAAAATGAAGTTACAGTTTCAATTTTAGGCTATGAAACAACAGCAATTATTGAAATTACTGAATCACCCGTTGCAAGCATCGAGGTTAAGCCTATAACCTTTATAGAAAATAGTAATGGATATTGGGATACATCTTGGTACGATGATGAAGAGTATTATTACTACGAACTTTATGGCAATGACTTTGAATATACTGTTACACTTAAAGACGGTACGGTACTTAATTCAAACTACGGATATGTTAATTACAACGGTGAAGAATATTACTTAAAGATTCACACAAGTCAGGAAATGAATCATTTCACATTAGGCGAAAATGAAATTGAAGTTTCTGTTTTAGGCGGTTCAACAACAGCAATTGTTGAAATCATTGAATCACCCGTTGCAAGCATTGAAGTTAAACCACTTACTTATATTGAACACACCAATGGCTGGTGGGAAGAAGAATATAATGAGGAAACAGATGAATGGGAACCACTTTATTATTCCTATTATGTTTCAAGCCATAATTTCGATATTACCGTTAATTTGAAAGATGGTACATCTCTTAAAGCAAATGGCGGATATGTTGAGTATAAAGGCACAGAATACTATATAGAAACTTCTACAAATCAATATGAGAATCCCTTTACTTTAGGCAAAAATCAAGTAACTGTTTCAGTTATGGGTTGTGATACAATAGCAATTGTTGAAATCATTGAATCACCCGTTGATAGAATCGAATCCGAACCCGTTACAATCACAGAATATACAAATGGTAAGTGGACTTACACATGGAATAGCGATTTAGCTTTAAGCGAATATTACTATCGTTATGACGCAGAGAATATAGTTAATTTCAAGGTTGTATTGAAAGACGGCACAGTTCTTACTCCATATACAGACAATTGGGGCGATACTTATATTCAGTATATGGGTGCAGAATATGGCGTATCACTTTCTACCGACCAATACTCAAACCATTGGAGTGTAGGCACTCATACTATTGAAATTGAAACACTTGGAACAACCGGAACAGCTGAAATTAAAATTGTTTCAGAGAATAATTGTCCTTATGGTTATGACGAAATCGACGGTGGCGTAGTTATCACAGGTGTTAACGACACAAGCGCTGAGAGAGTTGAAATTCCCGAAGAAATTAACGGCAAAGCTGTTGTGGGTATTGCATCTCTCGGCACACCTTACGCAACTGAAATTATCGTACCCGACAGCGTTAAATTCCTTTCAAAAACTTGGCTTTATAACTGCGTAAGTGCTACAAGCGTAACACTTGGCAAGTCAGTTCAGCAGCTTAGTGCCGATATGTTCGCAACGGCATATTCTCTTGAAAGCATCAATATTTCTGCTGAAAATCCCAATTTCAAGAGTATTGACGGCGTTGCTTATACAAAAGACGGCTCAACACTTGTTGCTTTCCCTCTCGGCAAGGGCGACACATATACTGTTCCCGCAGGTGTAAGCAATATCGATGTAATTTTTGAAAACAGCGTTTATAGAGATTTAAATATCACATTTGCTGATGATTCAGACGGCTTTGTTACTGTTGACGGTGTTACATATAATTCTGATATGACCACAGTTATCTACTGTAACCCATCAAAAACAGGTGCCTATACAATGCCTGACACAGTTACAGAAATTTATGAACGCGCATTTGCTGAATCAGGAATTGAATCAGTTAAAATTTCAAAGAATGTAAATGAAATCGTTTACGGAGCATTTGCAGACTGCTCATCATTGCAGAGTGTAGAAATTCCTAATAGCGTTCAGTCAATCGGTAAACAGGCATTTGCAAACTGCGATGCTTTAGAAAATATCACACTTCCTGAAAGTCTTACAAGCATTGGCGATTCAGCTTTTGAAGATAGCGATGCTTTAACAGAAATTTCAATTCCAGGTGGCGTTACTGAGCTTGGAGAAAATAATTTCACTTCTTGTGATTCATTAAGAAAAGCAACAATAGGAAATGGTATTGAAGTTATTGGATATATGATGTTTGCAGATTGCGTAGCATTAGAAGATGTTAATTTGCCAAATACACTTATAGAGATTGATTTTGGAGCTTTCAACTCATGTGAAAGATTAACAGCAATAACACTTCCTGAGGGCTTGAAATTTATAGAACCAGGTTCATTCCATTCAACCGGACTTATTGAAGTTAATATACCTGATACTGTTGAATTTTTAGGTACGGCTTTTGCAGGTTGCAAAGATTTAAAGACAGTTAAACTTCCAAGTGACATAAAAGAAATTTCTGCAAGTTGTTTTGTTGAGTGCTTCTCACTTACATCTATTGTAATCCCCGATGGCGTTGAAGCAATTGGAGATTGGGCATTTTCAGATTGCACATCATTATCAACAGTAGTTATTCCTGATAGCATAGAATATGTTGGATATGGTGCTTTTGAAAATACTCTTTATGAAAAAAATGAAGCGAACTATGAAAATGGTATTTTGTATATCGGCAAGGTTTTGTATACAGCTAAACCCAAAATCAGTGGAGATGTTATAGTTAAAGCCGGAACAAAATACATAACAGAGTATGCCTTTGCAGGTTCAAAAATTTCAAGCATTACTTTGCCTGAAGGCTTAGAACTAGTTGAATATGGAACTTTTGCAGGTTGTGATAATTTAGCAAGTGTAGTATTACCAAGCACAATTAAAATGCTAAATGGTTATGCTTTTAACGATTGCGATAGGCTTGAAAGCATAGTGTTACCAGAAGGCTTGAAAAAAATTGGGGATGGAGTTTTTACGGATTGTGACAATTTGACAACTGTAGTATTCCCTGAAGGCTTGGAATATATCGGCTATGAAGCATTTAGAGATTGCTCAAATCTTACAAGCGTAACCTTCCCAAGCACGCTTAAAGTGATTCATACTTGTGCATTTGCAGGTTGTTCAAAGCTTTCCAATGTAGAATTTCCTGAAGGACTTGAAGTGATTGGTTACGAAGCATTCTACGGAACTGCTATTGAATCAATCAAAATCCCAAGCACAGTAACTGATATAGTTTATGGTGCTTTTGCTGATTCAAACATTACCGACATTGATATGCCTGATAGTGTTATTTCAATGGACGGCAATACATTAAGTGGCACACCTTGGCACGAAACACAAGACGAAGGTGTTGTATATGCTGAAAATGTTCTTTATGGATATAAAGGAACAATGCCTGAAAATACAACAATTACAGTTAAAGAAGGTACGTTAAGTATCGCAGGCTATGCTTTTGATAGTGAGACTAACCTTACAGGCATTACTTTTGCTGACACGGTTGGTTTAATCGGTAACTCTGCTTTCTATAGATGTAAAGGTCTTGAAACGGTTACACTTCCAGCATCTGTTAAAACAATTGAGAGTGAAGCATTTGCATATTGTTCATCACTTGAAAACATCAGCCTTGGCGGTGTAAAGGATATCGGATACGGCGCATTTAGAGGTTGCTCTTCACTTACAAGTATTTATATCCCCGCAAGCGTTGAAGAAATTTCTGTAAGTGCTTTTGCAGGTTGTTCCTCACTTGCAGAAATCAATGTTGATGCAGATAATAAATACTATTCAAGCATCGACGGTATTCTTTACAACAAAGAGGGTACAGAGGTTATTTATTGCCCAACAGCTAAAACAGGTGTAATTACACTCGGTTTAGATGTTGAAAGAGTTGCTGATTATGCTTTTAGCACCTCAAAGGCTACAAAGATTATCGTTGAAAACACAGCAACCGAAATCGGTGAATATGCTTTTGCAACCGCTAACGGTGCATATCGTGGCGAGATTAACGCAATCCTTCTTTGTGCAGCATCAGGCTCAACAACTGAAGTTTATGCAGAAAGTAGCGGTCAGCCATTTGAGGTTAAGGGCGAGGCAGTGCTCACCGATGGTGAAACTGAAATAACTATTGAAAAAGAGGATAACAGCGCATTTGAAAATATTGTGCTTAATGTTGACTTGCTTTCAATGGTTGAAGATGAAATCGTTTACGACATTACACTTACCAATAATGGTGTTGAGGTTCAGCCTGACGGAGCGGTAATTGTTAAAATTCCTGTTCCTGCAACAATGGAACCTGACCAGATTAAGGTTTATCACTTGAGCGAAAATGGTAACTACACAAATATGAATGCTGAGTACATTGATGGCTATATGGTATTTACAACAGACCACTTCAGCCAGTATGTTCTCACAACAGAAGAAAAAGTTACAGTTCTTCTTGGCGATGTTAACGGCGATGGTAAGCTTTCAGCAATCGATGCTCGTTGGACATTGCAGTATTCTGCAGGTAACAGAGAGTTTACTGCTGAACAAATCGCTGCTGCCGATGCAAACGGCGATGGTAAAGTTTCAGCAATTGATGCTCGCTGGATTCTTCAGGCATCAGCAGGCAACAGAGTTCTGTAATTCGCAAAATCATTTTCCCTTACAAAGTTTAATATGATTAGCTAAAAATAGCCCGATACTGCAAAAATGTGGTGTCGGGTTGTTTTTTTGTGCATTTCTCAAAAAATAAAAGCTATAATATTTTATTTTTTATTGACATAAAAGATTAAATATTGTATAATATCGTAAATGCAATATGTAAAATGCTTGAGTTCTGTTTAATTATATTAAAAGAAAGTTTCAGGCAGGCTGCAAATAGCTTTAATTTATTAAAAGAAGGATGAATGTCCGCATGAAAGGGAGATACGATTATGAAAAAAGTATCATGTATCATCTTATCACTATTGATTGTTTTCAGTATGTGTATTACAAGCGCTTTTGCTGCTGCATCTGACGCTACACTTACTGTAACATCAGATGTTGCTTCAGCAAATGTAGGTGATGAAATCACAATTACAGTTGATTTGTCAGGCGAGTTCAGCCTTGGCACACTCACTTTTAACATCGTTTATGATGCTGAAAAACTTGACTATGTTGCTGGTTCATTAACTGCAAACGGCGTGTTCCCCAACGAGCAGCTTAATGATAAAACAGCTGGTTCATTGCTTTACACAGCATTTACAGGTAGTGCTGTAACATCTGGCGGTACTGTTGCTACAGCAAAGTTCAAAGTTCTTGAAACTGGTGCAACAGTTGGCGTTGAAGTTACAGAAGCTTATGATACTGACGATGTGGATTGGGCAACAGAAGTTAATAATAACTCAAGTGCTAACGATGTAACAATTGCTTGTGCTCACGGCACAACTGCTTGGGAAACAACAAAAAATGAAACTCATACAGAAGATGGTTCAAAATCTCTTGTATGTTCAGGTTGCGGTATAATTGTTAAAACTGAAGTAATTCCTGCAACGGGTCACTCATATGGTGCTTGGGTAGCAACAACTCCTGCAACTTGTTCATCATATGGTGTTGAAACTCGCGAATGCTCTTGCGGAGCAACAGAAACTCGTGAAATTCCTATGAAAGCTTGTACTCCTGGAGCATGGGAAGTTGTAACTCCTGCAACTTGTACAGAAGACGGTGAGGAAGTACAGAAATGTACAGAATGCGGTGATATACTCTCATCTCGTGATATCCCCGCAATAGGCCACGCATATGGCGAATGGGTAGTAACAACAGCTCCCACTTGTACAGAAACAGGTATTGAAACTCGCGAATGTGCTTGCGGTGCTACAGAAACTCGTGAAGTTCCCGCAACAGGTCACACAGCAGGTGAATATACAGTCACAAAAGAAGCAACATGTACAGAAACTGGTGAAAAAGAGGCTGTTTGTGGTGCTTGTGGTGAAGCTTTCACAGAAGTAATTCCTGCACTCGGTCATAGCTTTGGCGATTGGGTTGTAACTAAAGAAGCGACAACAGACGCTGAAGGCGAAAAAGAAAGAGTATGTTCTGCTTGCGGTGAAAAAGAAATTGAAGCAATTGCAAAGCTTCCCGCAGTTGAAAATGATAAAGAAACAGAAGATACTGATAAAGACGATACTAATAAAGAAGATGTAAAGAATCCCGAAATTCCTGATACAAATTCTGAAGTAGCAGTATCTGCATACACAATGTTTATGTTTGTCACACTCGTTTGTTCTGTTGCAAGTGTAATTCTTGTTCGTAGAAGACGCTGCAAATAATCTTTAATATTTTCAAAGTTTAAAAGCCACTCTGCAATAGGAGAGTGGCTTTTTTCGTAATTTGGTTATATCATTACGGCAAACCGTCGCACATGGACGAAAGAGTTCTCGTCTCTGCGTTTATATAAATTAGCAAAAAAGAAAGCCTGATAAATTATCAGACTTTCTTGGCGCAGAAGGAGAGACTCGAAATCCAAAAAGTAGATTTCACGAACTTTTACAAAGTGCCGTAAAGCCTTATATATCAACGGTTTGCACAATCTCACCTTTTATGAGGTTTCACGAAAATAAACACCATTTCGCGAAAATAAACACCAAATAAACACCAAAATCCAAGTCCATAAAAACGGACTTTGCATTCGATTGCAATATTTATGCACCAAATCAGCGGAATATATTTCGCTTTCTGCTGAATATAAAAAATAATCCGCTGATGTTATCAGATAATCGGTAACAGTTCAGCGGATTTCTTTTTTGATTTTAATATAATGAACAAAAGTTCGATTTAAATGCCCTTATTTTGCCTTTTTGAGTATCTTCCCATAAAAGGATATTAGAAAAGCCTAAAAAATGATTTTAAAGGGTGTTGTGTTCATTTATTATCCCTTTCCATTGTTTCGTTTATAGCGCGATTTACAAAGCCGTTAATACTTTCGCCTTTATTTTCTGCGTGTTCTCTTATAATTTCCTTTGTGCCTTTTGGTACAACAATGCGTAAACTGTCATATTTTTCGGCATTGTATCGGTTTTTATAATCTATTGCTTTCTGTTTACTGTTTTTTTCTGTCATATTGTTTCGCCTCTTTCTGTGGGTGTTTTATAAAATATCTTCTTTCCCACTATACACATTATATCACAAAATATTATCTTGTACAATATACAAAATACATAAAACATCTTGTACAAGTTTGTATATTATGCCAATTGCAATATCTTGTACAATATATTATAATATAACTGTAATCAAGAGGTTGAGACGGTTAGCCAATCCCCTTAAACAAGGACATAGAAAGGGGGTGAGCTTTATGGAGTACATAACATTGATTTTGATATTCACCCTGTTAATGCTTGTAACCATAAAAAAATAACCGCCCACCGTAGCAAGTGAAAAGCGGTTAAATTCCCCTAACAGAGGCTATGCAACCTTTTGGTTACAGTCCTAATTATATCATAAACCGAAAGGAATGTCAACAAAATGAGTACACACGAAATGACAAGCAAAGTAAGAGAGTTAAAGGAACTCAAAGCAATGGCGGAAGAATTATCCGCTGAAATTACTGCCATAGAAGATGAAATCAAGGCAGAAATGACCGCAAGGGGAACGGATGAAATGATTGTTGATATATTCAAAATCCGTTGGACAAAGGTCACAAGTAATCGTTTTGATAGTTCTGCATTCAAAAAGAGTTGTCCCGACATATACAAGCAGTACACGAAGCAGACAGAATCAAGAAGATTTTCAATCGCATAAAAAGAGCCTTGTATATATCCGGGCATCCAATCCGTTATACAAGGCAAATCCACCATCAAGAGCGGATAAATATATTTTAGCCTATCCGCTCTGATATGTCAAGAAAGGAATTTTATATATGAATAAAACAGAATTACTTATAACACCCGAAGAGGCTATTAGACTATCAAAAACGCGTACTATTTCCGATTTTTTCATTGTGCAAGATATAACCGCGAAATTTGAAAATGGTTTGACCGCTGAAGAGGTTGAACAAGACCAACAGTATTATTCTATGCTTTTGCTCGTTGCAATATGGAACGCAGGCAGAGTGCAGGGCATTAGAGAAGAACGCAAGAAAAAGAATATAAGTGTTTCAGCGGAAAACTCTGTAAAAACTGTTCAAATTCCACGATTGAAAATGATGTCAGATTATAAATGGCAATTAAACTGCTTGAATGACCGTTTAGAACACCCCGAAAAGTACGCAGATTCTGAAAATGTTGAAGAAACAATCGAACATCTTCGCAAATGGCTTACAGAACATCAAGCAGAGGCGGAAGAATAAATCAACTGTGTTTTGCTTATTTATTGGCGAAAATACGCGATTTACAGTTGGGTTTATATAAATTTGAGTGTGATATACAAAAGCTCGTCAAAGCGAAATAACGGCATTGGGATTGCCCTTTGCCGTTGTTTCTCTTTTCAGCGGAATACTTTATTTTTCTCTTTTTCGCATTTAGCTAAATACCGTGTAACTTGACGACGAACGGCATCTTCGGTGTTATTTCCGCCGATTTCCATTGCTACTTTTACCCACGAATAGCCTCTTAAAAAGCGGAGTATAAAAACGGTGCGTAACTGTGAATCGGGTATTTCCTGTATAAATGACATTACTTTTGCTTGTTCTCTCTGTTGCTTAAAGATTAAACGGCGCATTTTTTCTTGTTCGTCTATGCTTTTGGCGATGGCTTGCTCGATATAATCGTTCTTACCTTTGCCTGATGGCATTCCGCTGAAAGTACGGGATGCACTTTCAGCCTGCCATTCTAACTGTTTTATATAGTCCTGCAGAGCCTTAATTTCTTTGGGATAATTCTTTAAATTTTCAAGTTCTTGTAATGTCATTCATATTCCTTTTTTATGTATCGCTTTTTATCGTTTTTCTTCTTTTTTTATATTGCGTTTTGTTGCAAATGGGTATTTGTTAAGGTCTTACAGTTTTAAGATGCTGAATTTTCTTTTGTGTTAATAGGCATTTGCAAAACCGCCAAATACAGTTTGTGAGCCTGCATCGCTTTCAGCTTCTCGAACAACTCTCAATATTTCACGACCGTTAACCATTACAGGAACAACAATAGTGCTGTTGCCACTTGCGTTGTTGTTCATATTGATTTGGGCAATTACTTCTGCAACTGCTTGTTTGATTGTATCAAGTGGTGCTTCAATGTTTGTCTGTCCTCGTGGTTGGTCGTTGACAATAGCCATAAATGGTTTGCCACCGGGAAGAACTGTACCTTGTGCCAATTTAGGAATTTTAGGAATATTAAAACCTTTACCTGCAAGGCTGCCAAGACCATCCCAATCAGGAAGTTTAATTTTATTAAGTCCCGCAATAAATGAGTTAATCATTGAAATTATCACATTTATTGGTGATTTTATAATTGTTGCAAGTCCTTCAATCAAATTTTTGAAAACGCTCTTAACACCTTCCCAAGCTTTTTCCCAATTTCCTGTAAATACACCTACTATAAAATCAACAATTCCTGTAAAAACACCGATTATGTTTGATGCTATGTCTATAATATCGCCTATTAACTGACCTAAAACACCAATAACAAAGTTTGTCACGGTAGTCCAAGCAGGAGATAAAACTTTATGTAAAAACTTAACAATAGGGTCAATAAACTTGTTGTAGATTTCTAAAGCGCCGTTCACAAGCGACAATACAAAATCGTATATTTTGGTAATCAGGCCACTTAAATGCTCTTCCCATAACCAAGACATTGTTTCTAACAATGGTGTAATTATAGGTTCGAGAACATTATCATAAATACTTTGAAATAATCCTATTATTTTGGTTTTAAACTCGCCCACATTGTTTAATAATGGTTGACCGTGTTCATTCCATAATTCAACCAAAATCCCTGTAAAGTCTGACCAAGCACCTATAATAAACTTTATAGCAGGGTCAATAGCAGTAGCCCAAATAGAATTAAACAAACCACTTATTCCGTCAATAATAGGTTGTCCCCAAGTATTCAAAGCACTTGAAAAATCTGTCCATACATTAGTCCATAAAGTTGTAAGATTTTGACCTGTTAATTGCAAATCACCTTGTATGTTCTGCCAAGTCATCATTGTGTTATTTTTAACATTATCCCACATTGTAGATATATAATTACTCAAAAAATTAAACGATGTTTGAACAGCACCTACAAAAGCCTGTACAGGCTCACTATTCCATATTGACTTTAACTTTTCTTCAATTCTTGCGAGTGAATTTTCTAATTCGGTGGTGTCCATTCCACCTGCTGATGTTTCTTCAAATGTTAATCCACCACCAATATCACCAAAATCGGATAATCCACCACTTGCATCACTTGTGTTTTCTGCACTATCTTGTGTAATTGTGTTTAATTCGTCAAAACCTGCAAGGGATTTTTTTAATTCCTTATTTGTGCCTTTTACAGCGTCCGTTAAATCGTTTTGATTGTCAACGGAGCTTGATATAGCATCGGACTGTGAAACCGTCGTATCAACCGTTTTACCGCTTAATTTGGCTATTGTCTGTAGACCTTTCGTGAGAACATTCAAGACCATCGTGCCGATTTTCAAAAGAGGCATCATAATCGTATTGACTACTTGTCCCCAAGTGTTTTTAAAATCTTCAAATGCTGCATTAAACTGCATCCTTGTTAGGGCAGATGTTTCAGCAACTTCTGTGCCATATTTATCTGTGGCCTGTTCAAGAATTGCCATTGTTCGTATCTGCTGTTGAGAGTAAGCATCTAACTGCTCCCAACTCTTACCGTCGGCCATTCGTTTGAAAGCGTCGGTCATTTCAATGGTTTTAACATTGACGAAAATGCCTAAATCTTCAATTGCTTCGGTATTGCCGAGCAAGCCCGAACGGATACGTTCCTGAACATCAGAAACCTCGTGACCTGTTTTGCTTGCAACTACCGCCGTCATATTGAGGTAGTGATTTGTCAAATCAGCATTAGTGGCTTGGTCTGCCCACACGCTGAAAAGATTGCCGTAAACTGCCGCGTAGGATGTCGCTGCTGATTTTGACATACCCAATGCTCTTGCACCACTGTCAATGAAATCACCGACTGCGTGGCTTGCTTCACCGTAGATATCAACCAAACGCTGAACACTCGCCTCTGTATTAGATGACATTTTTGATGCTTCATTTGAAAAGTTGATGATAGCGGTCACACTAAATACAGTTGCAATCATTCCGCCGAGTGCAGAAAGTGACCCTTTCAACGATTTGAAACAATTGTTTATGGTATTCGTGCCTTTATTGATTCCACTTGAATCTACTTTAGTATTTATTCTTATACTGCCGTCATATTGTGCCATATACTTTCACCTCCTTTCTGCCACTCAGAATCAAGCAATGCCTGTTCTTCAGCGGTGAGTTTTATGGGAAGGTCAATCATTTTGCGGTGTTCTCTGTAAAAACTTTCTTCCCATTTATCAAGACTTTTACCTTTTGCTTTTTTGCTACGGATAGATACGATATTTGAGAATGTGCACTCGCCGATTTCCATATATGCACCGATAAACGACCACCAATGTGTGTATTTATCGGGTAAGCGCACATCATAACCGATTGTTCGGCTTATTGGTGGTGCTAACTGCTTGAAATCGTGATGCCAATCCATTAACTGCGGTTTGTGTGTGTCCTGTTGCTCATCTTCTTCACCGTTATTAATGATGAAAAACATCTCTTTTACAGCTTGTTCAAGGTTTCTGCAACCTTTCAAATCTTCATAGAAGATAAACAATGCACATTGCAATTTTTCCTGCATTTCGAGGTCGTTGTCGTTTAAAGCACCGATGACATCAAGAACCATTCTGTAATCGCATTTATTCCGTATTGCGTATTCTTTTCCGTCAATTGTGACGGACATTGGCAAGTCCCACATCATTTTTGATACTTATCGATATATTTCTGCATTTTCTTTTCAGCATCTTTCTTTGCTTGCTCGTGATATTTCACAAGTTCAGGTGCGATAGCCTCAAAGAAGTTAAGAATGAAATAATTACCGTCAACGATTGCAAAAGGTGAACAATGCTTAAATACTTTTCCACACACATCAGAATCAAAAGCCCTGTCTATTTCTTCATATAGAGCATTTTTAAGTGCAGTATATACATCAATTACACTTTCACTTACAGGTTCTCCTCTTTCGTCAAGTTCTACATCTTTAAGAATTTTGAGTTTTTCTTGTACTCTTTTACCTATTCCGTTTATCCTTTCTACCAAATCAGGGTCGTTTGGATTGAAATATATAGTTTCTACATCTCCATTATCAAATTCGATAGGAAATGCAACTTTGCCTGTACTTAATTTAATATCCATAATTACCTCCATTAAAATAAATCACCCTACCATTTAGGGAATAAATCGTTAATTTTCTTTTTGCCAATCTTCAGTTAGTTTCTGCAAGGTCTAACAGTTAAGACGCTGATTTTTCTTTCTGTCTTTGCCAATAAACGAAAGATATTTTTTGCCCGACATTTCAAAAATTCGCCCTGCAGTTGCTTCATCAATTCTCATCAGTTCGTCAGCGGATAACTCACTTGTGATAATCGTTTTTAGTTGCTTTGAATAACGGTAGTTGATTATCTCAACAATATATTTCAAATCTGCATCTGTGTGAGTTTTCATAAATTCGTCAATAAAAAGGATTTCAGCATTTTTGGCTCTTTCTATATCGCTATCGGCTTTTGATGCATTTTCGCCCATCAGATTTCTTTTTACTTTACCGACAAAATCAGTCCAAGTTAAATATATAACCTTTTTCCGCTGATTGAATAAAAAGTCATTCGCAATAATGGAGCAAATCAATGTTTTGCCTGCTCCGCTTTGCCCGGCGATAACAAACCACGCATTGCTGCTGTCTTTGATATATTCATCAGCTTTGTTATAGATATCTTTTTGCCACTGTTCAGCGGTATTAAAATCTGCAAGGGTTTTGTTTATGTAATTTCCTAAACCGCTACCTTTTGCATTCTGTAATGTTCTTCTAATAGGCATACATTCGCATTCTTCAGCATATATCGACTCGTTTTTATCGGCTTTGTAGACAATGCCTTTGTTTTTACATGTAGGACAATTGAAGCCTTTTAACTTTCCTTCTTGGTTATTAGATTCATCAAGTTGTATTTGTGTTAATTTATTCATATCAATAATTCGCTCCTATTTTAAATTCTTCGTCAGCTTGTTGCTTACAAACCTCAACATTGATTTCATCTTCCCATCTGTGCCCATTCAACCAAGTAGAAGGGTGGGGGATATATTGTCCGTTGTCTTTTTGCCATTCCGCTGATTTCTTTTGTTCTTCAATGGCATTAAGCATCTTTTTGAGCAATGCCTCATCAGGAGCTATCTTTTGAAATGCTTTTTCAGCGGCTTGCTTGCCTTTTTTCTTGGGATACATATCCCAAAATTGAGCAAATAAGAGATTATAATTCTCTTTTATTTTGTTTTTGTTTTTATTTTTATCTTTATTTAGTAACGATTGTTGACGATTGTTAACGGTCGTATTCGATTGAATACAATCGTACCTTTTAGAGATGTTTTCTTTATTCTTTTGACAACGGTTAAAATACTTTTCTATATCTCTGTCAATATCTTTTTTTATAAAGTTAAAAGCCGTTTTTAGACTACCGCTGAATTGTGGCATTGTGCCATTTTCTGCATATTCAAGTAAAGCCCACACCAATTTTCCACGTTCTTCATCTGAAAAATCTTTTAAAGGCTCTTTGATATCAAAATATAGCATTATTCCTTTTGCTTTTGCCATTATTTCACCCCATCTATTTGCAATTGGGCGGAGCTTTCAAGCTCTTTCAATGCTGACTTTGCAGATTTAACCGCTGAAAAGGTGTTTTTGCTATCCATATAGGCAATGAACCGCTGTAATTGTTCAGCGGCATCACTTTCGCTTGTATCAAGCAACCAATAACTGCCTGCCGAAGATGTGAGGATTATTTTTCCGCTGATGCGTTCTTCTCTTATAAGCCTCGCAATTTCACGCGATGTTCTTCCGGTTACTGCTTTTAAATGTTCAAGGGTTACGGCGTTCTTTTTTCCTGCAGGTATGTAATCAGATATTTTCATATTCTGCTACTCCTTACAACTGCATACTTTTCAGCGGATTGCTCTTTTGGTACAGGATTTTGGAGTTTGTCGAGAAGAGTATCAAGGCATATAAGCCTTTTCGATGCAACGCATATATAGGGGATTTCTCCATTATTAACCATTCGGCGTAATGCCGTTAAGGTTAAAGCGGATTTTTCATCCATTTTCTTGATTTCGCGAACTGCTTCAGGAAGAGTTCGCATTCTTGGTACATTTGACATTTTATCAACCTCGTTTTTATTATTACATTCCTTTATTTTGTGACATTTTGACTCTTTTTTTATATGTGACCTTTTGTTTCACTTTTTTATGTGTCTACTTTTGTCTATTTTTTGTTGCAACCGCCTTGAAAGTATGATAAAATGACCTTACAAGGCTTATTGCTTTGTGCCTTTTTGGTGTACTAATTAGCGTGGTGGCGGTTAGTACACTCTTTTTTTATTCTTTTTCAGCGGATAACTCATCAATGATTGCAAAAATCTTTTTTTTTCTTCCGCTGATAACTCTTTGCGGAGTTTGCGACTGAAATTACCGTCAGTAATACCGAGCTTGTCCGCTATTTGCCAAAAAAGAATGTTTTTAGATTTTGCTTTTTCCCTAATGTCGCTATTTGCCTTACTCATATTTTCACCACCTTTTTAAAATTGTTGTTGACATCACAAAAATGTTATGTTAATATTTGAACATAACAACAATTATTATTGTAGTTGATAAAACATCACTTGTCAACGATTTTGTTATGAATGAATTACAACATAACGAATATGTTATTTAAAATGTGAGGTACAGACAATGAATAACGAAAAGAAATACAGACAATATGGTTATAGACTTGCAGAAGCACGAACAAGAGCGGGATTGATGCAAAAAGAAGTTGCAAAGCATTTAGGCGTAAAGGATAATATTATTTCATATTTTGAGAACGGCGACAGATTGCCGAGTGTGGAACAATATAAAGAATTATCAAAACTCTTTAATGTTTCCACTGATTATTTGTTGGGAATATCAGAATATCCCAATCAAGAGAATGCAAATATCGGTGAAATAACAGGTTTAGATGATAATGCTATAGAATGGTTAAAACAAAACAATTCACATCCCGATAACTATCTTCTCGCTATAAATTTATTATTCAAATTAGAATCTTTTCAATGGTTTTGTTCTTCTTTAACAGGACTTTATGTTTCTGTACAGATGCAAGAAATTTTTAATAAATTTGGTGAATTTGTTGAAAAAAATCCTCGCAATGATGAAAGAGAGAAAAAGGCACAAGACTTTCGAATCGAACTTGCAAGATATGGCTATTACCCAATGGAAATTGAAAAGTTTTATAATATGGAAAAATATAGGTTAATTCAAGAATTCGACAAAATGGTAAATGAAATTATTGACTATTGCAATGAAATAAAAATTGAAATTACGCAAATGGGTGAATTAAATGGCAACGATAACTAAACGCAAAGGCTCATATAGAATAACGGTGTCTTGCGGTTACGATGTCAGCAGAAATCAAATCCGTCAAACTATGACATGGACTCCACCGCCGAATATGACTGATAAGCAGATAAAAAAAGAATTGTCCCGTCAAGCGTTGCTCTTTGAAGAGGGTGTCAAGACAGGACAATTTATGAACGGACATATTAAGTTTGAGGCATTTGCAGAACAATGGTTCAAGCAAATTGAACTTGAAGGCAATTTGAAGCCGCTGACAATAGATAAATATAAGAAAATGAAAGAACGCACTTACAAGGCAATAGGACACTTAAAAATGACCGAAATCAACCGCGTTCACATTCAGCGGTTTATAAATAGTCTTGCTGAAGAGGGCACAAATAAGCTGACAAATGGTGGACTACCAAAACGCAAAAAGGCTATTTGGGATTTGTTTCTGATGTGTTTAACTATGCGATTTCTTGTAATATCGTTTCTTCTAATCCTTGCCGTAATGTAAACACCATTAAGACAGAGAGCAGGGAAAGGATTGTATTTACTCTTGAAGAATCGCAAACCTTCCTTCAGAAACTCGAAGAGGCAGAACCGCGATATAAAGCTATGTTCACTCTTGCTCTGTATTCGGGAATGCGACACGGTGAATTGCTTGGCTTAAAGTGGAGTGATATTGATTTCGATAATTGCATTATAACAATAAACCGCATAGCACTTTACACCACAGAAAAGGGGCATTTCTTCGGTGCTCCCAAAACAAAGAGTTCACAACGCAGTTTGAAACTGCCGTCAGCGGTCATTGAGATGCTTTCAGAATATAAGAGGGAGCAAACGCGTGGCCGTCTTGCGATGGGCGATAAGTGGCAAAATAATAACCTTGTTTTTCCGAATGATTACGGCGGAATTATGCACCAAACGATTTCAAGACGGTGGTTGCAGACATTCTGCAGGGATAACGGCTTACCTATTGTAACAGTTCACGGTTTAAGACACGCAAATGCTTCTTTGCTTATATCAAGTGGTGCAGATGTGAAAACGGTGTCCTCAACATTGGGGCATAGTCAAACCTCTACCACACTTGATATATATGCTCATAGTTTTGCAACAAAACAAGCTGAAGCAAGTGAAGCGGTTGCAGAAATGTTAACAAGTAAAAAACACGCATAAAAAAGAAGAACGAGGCTAAAAAACCTCGTTTTTTTACACAATAAACACCAAATAAACACCAAATCGGCATTTTGCAAAAAAATAAAACCGCTGAAAGCCTTGATAAATAAGGGATTTTCAACGATTTTATTTGGCGCAGAAGGAGAGACTCGAACTCTCGCACCGGTTTCCCGGCCTACGCCCTTAGCAGGGGCGCCTCGTCACCAACTTGAGTACTTCTGCAAGTGTAACGGTTTTAGCGTTATTTAATTAAAAAGCGGGCTGTAAAAACTTACAACCCGCATCTGGCGGAGAGAGTGGGATTCGAACCCACGGTACGTTGCCGTACGACGGTTTTCAAGACCGTTCCGTTATAACCACTTCGGTATCTCTCCGTATTGGGCTTGATTATAATATCACAAAAGAAACCTAATGTCAAGGACTTTTTTGAAAAACATTTAAAAATTCTGTCCGCTTTTTTACACAGTATTTTGTTTACTTTTTACATCATAAATGATAAAATATATTCATTACACACGGAGGTGTTTCTTATGGATAAAAACAGACTTGCAAAAACTCCGCCAATGGGTTGGAATAGTTGGGATTGCTACGGCGCCGCTGTAAATGAAGAACAGTTGCTGGGCAATGCAGAATATATGGCAAAATATCTTAAAGATTACGGCTGGCAGTATGTTGTTTGCGATATTCAATGGTATGAGCCAAAAGCCCGTAATAACGATTATAATAATTTCACCGAGCTTTGTATGGACGAGTATTCTCGCCTTATTCCTGCTGTTAACCGTTTTCCGTCATCTGCAAATGGTGTTGGATTTAAATCCATTGCCGACAAAATTCACGCAATGGGACTTAAATTCGGTATACATATTATGCGAGGAATTCCTCGTCAAGCAGTTCATCAGAATACTCCTATTTTAAATAGTGACAAAACCGCTCGTCAGGTAGTGCACCATTTCTCTGTTTGTCCATGGAACACCGATATGTACGGAATGTACACCTGCGAGGGTGCGCAGGCTTATTATGACAGTATTTTTGAGATGTACGCAAATTGGGGCATTGACTTTGTTAAAGTAGATGACATCTGTGTAACAGAATTTCGCAAGTGGGATAACCCATATTCCGCCCGCGAAGAAGTTGAAATGATTAGAAAAGCCATCGACAAAACAGGCAGAGATATTGTATTAAGCCTTTCACCCGGACCCGCAGAATTGTCAGTTGCCGACCACTTGTGCGAATATGCAAATATGTGGCGTCTTACAGGCGACTTTTGGGATTGGTGGGGCAAACTCTATGAAATGTTTGAAAAATGCGAAAAATGGGCTCCGTATGTGAGCGAGGGTTGTTGGCCAGATTGTGATATGTTGCCGCTTGGTAATATTTCGCGCAACGGTGCTTGCCACGGCCCGCAGGACAGATATACTCAGTTCACAAAGGACGAGCAAATCACATTGATGACACTCTGGTCAATTTTCCGTTCACCACTTATGTTTGGCGGTGAAATGAGAAATAACGACGAGTGGACTCTTTCTCTTATGACTAACGAAGAGGTAATTGATGTTAATCAGAATTCTCACGGCGGTAAGCAGGCTTATCGCGACGAAGAAACAATTATATGGACATCTACATCATCAGACAACAAGCCACTTATAGCGGTATTCAATGTGTCTGACGAAGAAAAAGAAATAACCGTTGATTTGAAAAATTTTGACTTGGCAGGGGAATATACTCTCCGCGACTTGTGGGCTAAAGAAGACATAGCCAAAGTCAATGATAAAATAACCTGCACAGTAAATACCCACGGCGCAAAGCTTTATAAATTAAAATAATCCTATTTGAGCCTCCCTTGTCAAAGGGAGGTGTCTGCGAAGCAGACGGAGGGATTCCGTAGGGGCGATTCACGAATCGCCCGCAATAAACAAGTAATTTTCAAGGAGGACACACAATGCTCAACATTATCACAGGGCGAACAGGTAGCGGCAAAACCCGATATATCCGCTCTCTTGCTACAGAAATCGCAGAGAAATCAAGCGGAAAAGCCGTAATCATAGTGCCCGAGCAGTTTTCTTTTGAAACCGAAAGAGCAATGCTTACAATACTCGGTAATGAAAAAATTAATAATGTTGAAGTGTTAAGCTTTTCGCGTATCGCCGAAAGGCTTTTGTCCGATTACGGCAAGCTCACTAAAAAAACGGCCGATGACGGTACCCGCGCGATGCTTATGAGCCTTGCTATTGAAACTCTTGAGGATAAAATTTCTGCATTCAATCGTTACCGCAAATCACCAACGCTTATTGGCAATCTTCTTGATTTTTATCGCGAGATGAAAAAATGTTGCATTAACTGTGGTGAGCTTGCAGAGCTTTCTGAAAAAGTCAAAAAACAGAGTTTTGCAAAAAAGCTTAATGAATTATCATTGATTTTTGAGTGCTATGATGCTCTTATTACACAGCATTTTCAGGATGATTGTTCTAACCTTGATTTGCTTTATGATTTGCTGGGTGAAGTTGAGTATTTTAACGGCAAAACTGTGTTCGTAGATGCGTTTTCGGGCTTTTCTGCGCAGGAGTATAAAATCCTTGAAAGAATTTTAAGTCAGGCAGACGAGGTTTTCGTGACCTTCTGTTGTGATACCTCAAAAAATAATGACCGCTATGAGCTTTTTTATAATGCACAAACTGAGATTAAAAAGTTAAAAGCAACGGCAAACCGTGCAGGCGTGAAAATCGCACCCGAAAAAGTGCTTTATGCAAATCGTGAATATAAAGCTGAGCCTTTAAATGTGCTTGAAGAAAATATTTTCACATCAAACGGAATGAAATATGATGACAATGCCGACTGTATAACACTTATGCCACGCCGTTCAAAAACTGACGAGTGTGACGCTGTTGCGGCAGAAATAAAACGACTTGTCCGTGAAGAAAATTATCGTTATCGCGACATCGCGGTAATTGAACGCAGTGAGGGTGAATACAGAAACGAGCTTGTTTCATCATTCCGCAAATACGGTGTAGCTTGCTTTGAAGATAATCGTCAACCAATTCTGACTCAACCTTTAATGGTGTTTGTGTTGGCTTTTTTTGATATTCTTGTTGACGGACTGCAGACCGAAACCGTGCTTCGTTTTCTTAAAACGGGGCTTTTCGGCTTTACTGTGGAAGAAATCGCACTGATTGAGGATTATGCTCTTATATGGCGAATTTCACCGTCACAATGGCGAAATGAATGGACGGGTAATCCCCGCGGATTTGGTGTTGAATTTACCGATAATGATAAGAAAATTCTTGAAGAAATAAATAAACTCCGCGAAAAAATAGTTGCACCTATTCTTGCCCTTAAAAAGCGTATGAGCGACACCGACGGTGAAACTATATCCCGCGAGATTTTTGCATTTTTACGCACCTGTGGTGTTGATGAAAATCTTAAAGAGTTTACAGCATTACTTGAAAACAACGGCGAAATCGATTTAGCACTTGAGCAGGGCAGAATTTGGCGAATTCTTGCTGAAATTATTGATAGTCTTTACTTTGCAACGGGCAAATCTGCAATGAACATTGCCCGTTATAAAGAACTTTTTGAAATTTTGGTATCTACTAAGGATTTAGGTCAAATCCCCAACGGCATTGACGAGGTAATTCTCGGCAGTGCTGACCGTATCCGCGCCGCCGCACCTAAAGCTACATTCATTGTGGGTGCAAATACAGGCGTGTTCCCAATGGAATCAAGCGGGGGCGTGTTGCTCTCTGATACCGAGCGTTGCGAGCTTATTGAAAACGGCGCAGAGCTTGTTTCTAATCTTGAATATAACAGCGTGAGCGAACGCTTTATTGCTTACCACGCACTTACTCTTGCAACTGAAAAGCTTTATATTTCTTATAGTGCAATTGACTCATCATCCTCGTCACTTACGCCATCTGAAATCGTGGGCGAAGTTATGAGCATTTTCCCCAATTGCAGAATTTATGATGAGTGTGCAATAAATAAAATTGAAAGCCGAAAATCAGCATATACCGCCTTTGCAGAAGAAAAAGATACCACTTCGGTGCTTGGTGCAACTCTTTATGAGTATTTCAAAAACGAAGGCACAACCGCTGAACTTTCAATGCTCAAAAAAATCAATAAAAAACAATTCGGTATTGAAAATAAAGAACTTGCAACCGAGCTTTTCGGTAAAAGTATGTATATCTCTGCATCAAAAACCGAACGATTCTACAAGTGCCCATTCGGATATTTCTGTGAATACGGCATAAAAGCTAAACCGCGTCGCGAGGCAGAAATGGACCCTGCCCAGACGGGTACACTTGTCCATTATGCTCTCGAAAGGTTTTTATTAGAAAATCCAAAAGATAAATTCACACATTTCAGTGTGGATGCAGTCCGCGAAAAAGTCAATGAAATCATTGATGGCTATGTGTGTGAAATGCTTGGCGGATATTCCGATAAAAACGGAAGCTTTGTTCGTACAATTAACCTTATAAAAGAAAACACTTTGCGAATAGTTCTTCACCTTGTCGATGAATTCTCACAAAGCCGATTTGTGCCCGTCGATTTTGAGCTTTCAATTAATAATGACGGCGATATTGCCCCGTATCTTATTGACCTTGACAACGGCGGTACAGTAAAAATTATCGGTAGTGTGGACCGCGTTGATGCATATAAAACTGAAGAGAACACCTTTATCCGCGTAATCGACTATAAAACAGGCGGTAAAGATTTTAAACTCAGCGAAGTTTTCGGCGGACTTAATATGCAAATGCTCATATACCTTTTTGCAATATGGCAAAACGGTGGCGAGCGTTATGAAAATGTTTTACCGGCAGGTATTCTGTATTTTCAGGCAAAAAGTCCGCGAATGACAAGTGCCACTTTGCCAAGAACTGCCGACGCATCAGCAGTAAAGCGCAAAATGTATCAAGAATCCAAAATGAGTGGTATGGTGCTTAATAATATTGATGTGATTGACGCTATGGAAAAAGACGGCGCCAATGTGTTTATTCCTGCGAAATTCGATAAAAACGGCAACGCGGCAGGTAATGTTATTTCAATCAGAAAACTTGAGGCTCTTCGCGAAAAAGTGAACAGTAACATTCGAAAAATGGCAGAATCCTTGCAGAGCGGCGAAATTAATGCTTTGCCGACAGAAAAAGGCTGTGACTATTGCAAATACCGTGATGTCTGTAAGCGTGAAGAGGATGATGAAATCCGCGAAATCGAGGCTCTGGGCTTTAACGATGCCTTGAATTTGTTGGGAGGTGAGGCAGATGAGTAGAGAATGGACACCCGCACAACAAAATGCCATTAATTCCCGCAACGGAACAGTTCTTGTTTCTGCAGCGGCAGGCTCGGGAAAAACAGCCGTTCTTGTTCAGCGCGTTATCGAACGCCTTACTGCTCAGCAAAACCCCACACCCGTTGAAAACCTGCTTATTGTTACCTTTACAAAAGCCGCGGCGGCAGAAATGCGTGAGCGTATTTCAAAAGAACTGGCAAAGCTTATTGAGAAAAATCCCGCAGATTCATTTCTTAAAAGACAAAGAATGTTTCTGCCCAATGCAAGTATCTGTACAATGGATAGCTTTTGCAGTCGCCTTGTTAAAGAGAATTTTCAAAATCTTGATATTCTGCCCGATTTCACACTTATGAGCGATAATGAGCACGAAATGCTCAAAAAAGAAATTGTGGCACAAGTTCTTGACGAAATGTATAACAATCCGTCAACCGAAGATTCTGCACTTCTTGAGCTTTTCAGTAACGGCAGAAATGATGAGAATTTAATAAAATCAATTCTTTCAATTTATGAGTTCTCAATGGCTGCACCTTATCCCGAAAAATGGATAGACGAGCATTTTGATTTTTATTTTGAAGACACCTCCATTGAGCAGAGCATTTGGGGTAAATATGCTCTCTCAAAGCTTCACGGAGTGCTCTCTTATATTAAAACTAAAATTGATAAAATTATACTTGATGCAGGTGACGGTAAGGTCGGTGCGTATGCAAGAAGCAGTCTTGACCCTGTTTATTTAGATGTTACCCACGCAATCACCCTTATTGAAAATGGCGGGGCTTGGGACGAAATAAAATATATCGTAGATAATCTCAAATTCGGCAAAACAATCCGTTTTGATGCAGATGAAAAAGACGATTTGTATTTTGAAATTTCAGAACGCCGTGACTCAATTAAGGCAAAATACGGCGATTTTGATTTGGCTCGTAAATTTATGTCCTGCACATCGGCAGAGTTTTATGAAGATACCGAATATCTCCGCCCCATAATGCATTCCTTTAAAAACTGCGTGCTGAACTTTTCAAACAGCTTGCTTGAGGCTAAAAAAGAAAAGAATTCATATTATTTCTCCGATGTTCTTCATATGACCTTAGGCCTTTTGGTCACTCCCGATGAAAACGGAGTAATGAAAAGGTCAGAATTAGCCCTTGAGCTTGCCGATGCCTTTGACGAAATTCTCATAGATGAATTCCAAGACACCAACGAGGCACAGAACTTCCTTTTCGATGCCATTTCAAAGGATTCAAAGAATAAGTTTATGGTTGGTGATATTAAGCAAAGCATTTATCGTTTCCGTCAGGCAAATCCCGAAATCTTTTTGCGGTTTAAAGAAATGTTTCCCGAGTTTAAGGGGGAAAATTATCCCGCAAAAATTTCTCTCGACCGAAATTTCAGAAGCCGAAAGGGAATTACCGAGGGTATCAACTTCTTTTTCAATATCTTAATGACTAAAAATCTCGGCGACATTGATTATAAAAAAGGTGAGCAATTGGTCTTTGCCGCCGATTACAGTGAAACCGATAATGCTGATACCGAAGTGCATATTGTTGAAGCACCGCACCCGCAGGCTTCAAATCTTGCAGGCGAAGCTCGTTATATCGGTAAACTGATTAAAGAAACAGTTGAAAGCGGTATGCTGGTTGGCAGAAAAGGTGAGGAGCGTCCCGTAAAATACAGTGACATCTGTATTCTTTTGCGTGCCGCTAAAAGTCAAGCCCCCGTTATTGCCCGCGAATTGACTTCAATGGGCATTCCCGTTCATTACAAAAAGAACGGCGGATTTTTTGATAACGCAGAAATTGTCACAATGCTGTCACTTTTGCGTGTTATTGATAATCCGGTGCAGGATGTTCCGCTTATGTCCGTAATGCTGTCTCCAATGTTTCCCTTTGCTGAGGATGATTTAGCACAAATGCGTATAAATGACCGTAACGGCTCAATTTATACCTTGCTTAAGAATAATTATGACACCGATGAAAAGGTGAAGTATTTTCTTGATACCGTCAATATGCTTCGCACCTTGTCGGTGACTTTGAGTGTCAGCGGATTAATTCGCAGAATTTTTGAAATCACTTCATACGACAGCGTTGTGGGCGCAATGGAAAATGGCGAAAAGCGTGAGCTTAACCTTCGTATGCTCATAAATTATGCTGATACTTATGAGAAAAACGGTCACTATGGTCTTTCGGGCTTTATTCGTTATGTTGATAAGCTTCGCGAAAATAATTTTGACCTTGAAGACGCAAATCTTATTTCAGAGTCCGATAATGTAGTGCGAATTATGACAATACATAAAAGTAAAGGTCTTGAATTCCCCATAGTTATTATGGCTAATTGTTCGGGCAAGGGTAAAGCCGAAAGTGAAAAAGCCCTTGTTGATAAAACTATGGGTGTTGCAACTCTGCGTTATAATAAGGATTTGCATAAAGAACTTGAAACTCAGCAATATACATCTGTAAAGCTAAAAAATGAGTGGGAGGGAAAGAGTGAGGCTCTTCGCGTGCTTTATGTTGCTATGACAAGAGCAAAAGAAAAGCTTTATCTTGTGGGCAGTCTTTATTCTCCCGATAGTGCAATACGCAAGCTTTACTGCGATAAGTATACGGGGCTTGAAGATAATTCAGTACCATTGTATTCTTGCTCAAACTTTATGAAGTGGATTTTACTCTGTATGCTTTACCACCCATCAATGCAGGAATATGCAGTTGAAAACGGATTTTCTTCTTGCCGTGCAATCTCCACAGATAGTAAAATCAAGCTTGTTTTCGGTGAAGTACCCGAAGAGGAAACCTCTGAAGAGCTTGAAAAAACAACTGCACAGCTCGATGATGACTTGCTCAAAAAAATCGAGAATAAAGTTTCGTATGTTTATCCATTTGACGCACTTTCTGGTGTTTCTTTAAAATACACCGCATCAAATATGGATACTGAAACCAAAAATCAGTATCTTGCAAGTGAAAATCCCGCATTTATGGGCGAGGGTGAGCTTACCCCTGCACAACGCGGTACACTTTTGCATCGGTTTATGGAAAAATGCGATTTTGCCACAGCATCTCAAAATGCTGAATCAGAACTTAAACGCTTAACAGAAAATAAAACATTTTCAGAGCTTGAGGCACAGGCAATCAATATCAATAAGATTACAGAATTTTTCAAAAGCGATGTTTACCACAGAATTGAGAGTGCCCCAAAATTCCTTCGTGAGCAGGAGTTTACAATGAGCATTCCCGTCAGCGATATAAATCCCGATTTACCCGAAACTGACGATAAAGCTGTGGTGCAGGGTGTAATAGACGCACTTTTAATCAACGGTAAAAATGGCGAAATTATAGACTATAAAACTGATAAGGTTAAAAGTGAAGACCAGCTTGTCGAAAAATATCGTCAGCAGATGCAGGTCTATAAAAGAGCGGCAGAAGAATGCTTCGGGCTTACAGATATGAAGGTTACTTTGTATTCTTTCAGCCTCTCAAAAGAAATTTCTGTAAAACTTTAAAAAAATACTTGATTTTTGTATTTTCTTGTGCTAAACTTATTAGGCTATGTAAATAAGTACTGAAAGAGGTGACAATTGTCATGAAACAGGGACTCCATCCTGAGTATAAAACAGTAACAGTTAAGTGCGCTTGCGGTGCTACATTTGAAACTCGCTCAACTAAAAATGATTTGAAAGTTGATATCTGCTCAAATTGCCACCCATTCTTCACAGGTAAGCAGAAGCTCGTTGATACTGGCGGACGCGTTGACAGATTTAACAAGCGTTACAATCTCTCAAAATAAGTTAACGACATTACGGTGGTACAATTATGTGCCACCTTTTGTTTTATTATATTATAGTATAGCGTGGTGAGAATTTTGCCAACTGAATACAGAACCATAAAAGAATTCAACTGCGATGAATATATCGTCAAGCGCTCCCGATTTATCGGCTATGCAAAGCCCGTTACAACCGTACAAGAGGCTAATGACTTTATTTCTGAAATCAAGTCAAAGCATTGGGACGCAACTCACAATGTTTATGCGTATATCTTGCGTGAGGGCGGAGTTAAACGCTATTCCGATGACGGCGAGCCACAGGGTACGGCAGGTGTGCCGGTTCTTGATGTGCTTGAAAAAGAGGGCTTGGTCGATGTTTGCGTGGTAGTAACCCGATATTTCGGCGGGATTTTGCTCGGCGGTGGTGGATTAGTCCGTGCGTATTCACATAGCGCTAAAATCGGCGTTGACAGTGCAAAAATAATCACAATGGCGCATTGTCTTGATTTAGCGGTGGAGTGCGATTATACATTCTACGGCAAGCTCGGTGCATTTCTTGCCAACGAAGAAACCGTAATTCTCAATACAGAATTTACCGATAATGTTAAAGTGATTTTCAGAATTAAAAGTGAAAATCAAGATAATCTGAACGCAAAACTCACAGAACTCAGCAACGGCAGAGTATTTTCAACCGTAATTTCGGAAAATTTTTGCGAATTTTAAAATTTTTTCAAAAAAAATAAAGGGTTTTTGCGATTTTTGTAGTATATATAATTAGAAGAGTATTAATGTAACCACATCTTAAATCTCAGTCACAATTCTCAGCGGCTATTTTCCCGTTATAACTCGTCCAAAATACTCGGCAATACACAAAGTATTACCTGCGTTTTTTGACGGTTCTAACGAAAAACTATCTCGCTGATAATTGCAACACGATTTACTCAGCGGTTACTAAAGGAGGGAATAAAATGAATGCAAGAGAACGAATGGAACAAAATGAAAAGTTAATACTTTCAGAGAAAGCCTGCCTTGTTGTGAATTCAAAGGGCAGAGTGCGTGAAGAAGAAAAATGTCCCTTGCGAACAGATTTTCAGCGCGACCGTGACCGAATAATCCATTCAAATTCCTTCCGCAGATTAAAGCATAAAACTCAGGTTTTCTTATCTCCTGAGGGTGACCATTACAGAACCCGCCTTACTCATACTCTTGAGGTGGCACAGATTGCCCGCACAATCGCAAACGGACTTGCCCTTAATGGTGACTTGACCGAGGCTATTGCCTTGGGGCACGATTTAGGTCATACCCCATTCGGTCACGCGGGTGAAAGAGCACTCAATTCTGTAGTCCCTGGTGGTTTTCGCCATTATGACCAGAGCCTTCGCGTAGTTGAAAAGCTTGAGAAAAACGGCGTTGGTCTTAATCTTACATATGAAGTCCGCGACGGTATTGTGTGCCACACCAAAGGCAAAGAGGCTGATACCTTAGAGGGCAGAATTGTCAAGTTAGCCGATAAAATCGCCTACATAAATCACGATATTGACGATGCTGTCCGTGCGGGCGTTATGAGTGAAAACGATATTCCTATAGAAGTGCGCAAAGCCTTGGGCTATAAAAAGAGTGCACGAATTAATAAAATGGTGCTCGATGTTGTAGAGAACAGTGTTGATGATATTGTTTTCTCACCCGAAGTTCAAGAGCCCTTTGACGAGCTTCACGCATTTATGTTTGACAAGGTTTATACAAACCCACTCTGTAAGGGCGAAGAAACCAAAGCAATTGAAATAATCAAACAGCTTTATGAATATTTCGTGAGCCACCCCGAGCAGATTCCCGACACTTACCGTTATGTTACGGTGAGCGAGGGCCCAACCCGTTCAGCCTGCGACTACATCGCGGGTATGAGCGACCGCTATCTGCTTGCAGTTTATAAAAAGATATTTATCCCTGATTCTTGGGTCGATATCGGATTAGGGGAGGGGTAGAATATGGCATTATCAGATGATTTTTTGCAAGAGCTTCGCAACCGTGCCGATATTGAAACCACAATCTCCTCATATGTGAATTTGAAACGCGCAGGGCGAATAAGTAAAGGGCTTTGCCCGTTCCACGGTGAAAAAACTCCCTCATTTACCGTTTATCCCGATACCCAGTCATATTACTGCTTCGGTTGCGGTAACGGCGGTGATGTAATTACCTTTATCAAGAATATCGAAAATCTTGATTATATTGATGCTGTTCGTTTTCTTGCCGAAAAAAACGGCTTGGATATGCCCGACGAAAATTCCTATGACAGCACAATCAATAAACGCCGACTTCGTATGCTTGAAGCTAACCGCGAAGCCGCCCGATTTTTCCATAAGTGCCTAACCACCAAAGAGGGCGCAATTGGTTATCAGTATTTCAAAAACCGCGGACTTTCTGACGATACAATAAGAAAATTTGGCTTGGGCTTCGCACCCGACGATTTTCACGCACTTACAAATTATATGCTGAAGCTTGGTTACACCAAGGACGAGCTTGTGTTTGCAAACCTTGCAAGGCGGTCACAGAAAAACGAAAACAATGTTTACGATAATTTCCGTAATCGCGTAATGTTCCCCATAATTGATGTTAAGGGTAATGTAATAGCCTTTGGCGGTCGAGTTATGGATGACTCAAAACCCAAATATCTGAATACTTCAGATACAATGGTCTATAAAAAAAGTCAGGGCGTTTTCGCACTTAACCTTGCGAAAAAAAGCGGTAAAGACAGCCTCATACTCTGTGAGGGCTATATGGATGTTATCGCAATGCATCAGGCAGGCTTTACAAATACCGTCGCAGGACTTGGCACCGCACTTACAAGTGAGCAAGCACATCTTTTGTCCCGCTATGCTTCAGAAATTATGATTGCTTATGATGCCGATGAGGCTGGGCAAAAGGCGGCGGCAAGAGCGTTGACGATTTTTAAGAATACACCCTTGAAAATCAAGGTGCTTCATTTAAGCGGTGGCAAGGACCCCGACGAAATCATAAAAAATTACGGCATCGAAAAGATGAAAGCCATCATAAACGGTGCCGCAAACGAGATTGAATTCGCACTTTTGCGTGAACATTCAAAATATGATGTGACAAGTGATGACGGCAAGCGTCAGTATTTGCAAGCGGCAATTAAAGTGCTCGCAAATGTGAGCGCAATTGACCTTGAGATTTATGCATCGCGATTGGCGAGTGAGCTTTCTGTTTCAAAGGATATAATTGTTAACGAGGCTCTTCGCCTTGCAAAGCGAAATACAACCGTGCAACAGAAAAAAGAGTTTACGCAAATGGTGTCCCAGGGCGATTTGCTCGATAAGTTAAATCCACAGCGCAAAACCTATTACCGCGCCGCCAAGGCAGAAGAAATGCTCATAGCACTCGTTATGGCGAATCACGAATTCATAAAAGATGTGCTTTCTAAAATTACCGCCGAAGATTTCGTAACAGATTTCAATGGCAGAATTTTCAAAGCAGTAACCGACCGAATTTCATCGAGCAGGTCATCTGAAATATCGTTTTTATACGGTGAACTCACAGAGGAAGAATTAAGCGCAGTTGCGAAAATCCAAACAGTTTCGCATACCCTTAAAAACACCTTTGCCGAGTGTACCGACTGTATAAATATAATACTAAATGAAAAAAATAAAAAAAGTCTTAAAGATGCAAGTGTGGAAAGCATCAGCGATGAAGATTTTTTAAAGTTTTTCAAAAATAATTAGTATTTAGGAATTCCGAAAAGAGAAAGGATACAAAAACAATGGAAAATCTTGACAAGAAGACCGCTATAAAAGCGTTGATTGAAAAAGGTAAAGCAACAGGTAAACTCACAACTCAAGAGATTGACAACGCAATTCTTGAGCTTGACATTGAAATGGAAGAGCTTGATAAACTCTATGAGCTTATCGAAACAAATAATATTGAGCTTATCGACGACTTGAGCGATATGGCAAACGATGCAATTACCGACGAAACCGATATGGCAAAAAGTGACGACGGCGGAATGGGCGACAGCAAAGCCGTTGCAATGGATGACCCCGTAAGAGTATACCTTAAAGAAATCGGTCGTGTTCCGCTTCTTACATCTGAAGAAGAAATTGAGCTTGCTATCCGTATTTCAGAGGATGACAAAAAAGCGAAGCAGAGACTTGCCGAGGCAAACCTCCGTCTTGTTGTTAGTATCGCAAAGCGTTATGTTGGCCGCGGTATGCAGTTCCTTGACCTTATGCAAGAGGGTAATTTAGGTCTTATCAAAGCCGTTGAAAAGTTTGACTATACAAAGGGCTTTAAGTTCTCAACTTATGCAACTTGGTGGATTAGACAGGCTATTACCCGTGCAATTGCTGACCAGGCAAGAACAATCCGTATTCCCGTTCATATGGTTGAAACAATCAATAAGGTTAAAAAGACAAGCACTCAGCTCCTTCATAAAAACGGCCACGACCCGTCAGCAGAAGAAATCGCAGAAGAGCTTGATATGGCACCTGATAAGGTTCGCGAAATTCTTCGTCTTGCTCAGGAGCCCGTATCTCTTGAAACTCCCATCGGTGAAGAGGAAGACAGCCACTTAGGTGATTTAATCCCGGATGACGAGGCACTTTCACCCGCAGATGCCGCATCAATCTCACTTCTCAAAGAACAGCTTGCAGAGGTGCTTAAAACTCTTACTCCTCGTGAGGCAAAGGTGCTCTCACTCCGCTTCGGTCTTGAAGATGGTCACCCCCGCACTCTCGAAGAGGTTGGTAAAGAGTTCAATGTTACCCGTGAGCGTATCCGTCAGATTGAAGCAAAGGCACTTCGTAAGCTTCGTCACCCAAGCCGTAGCAAAAAACTCAAAGATTTCCTTGACTAATAACTTAACTATTGGCACACTGCACAATGATGCGTTGTGCCAATAGTTTTTTAAGAGGAGTTTATTATATGAATGACTTGAACAAACTGAAATTTAGTGATGAAGAGCTTGCAAATCTTAGAGAGATAGCCAGAGAAAAATATTTTTATGTTCCCTCAAAAGCTATGGAAGTATTTTATTGGAAAACCGGTCTTATGGATGGTGTTCCGAGAACTAGTGAAGAAGTAGCCGAGATAATGCAAATTACTTTGGAACTGGTGAAGTATTTTCACACAAAATATTTTCGTCCTCATCACAAACGGACTAAACCACTCAAAGATTTCCTGGACTAATCTAATAATATATAATGTAGGGGACGCCGACTCGGCGTCCCGATTTTTTATCTAAATTTATTATAAAACCTCTTGACAGTTGAATGCGTATTCAACTATAATTATAACAGTTGAATAAATACTCAACCGAAAGGAGTAATATAATGTCAAAGAATGAATATACTTGTGACTGTAATATGGTTCATAAAGAAATGGTAAACGATACTCTTTCAAAAATGCCGAATACAGAAATTCTTCATAACCTTGCCGATTTCTTCAAGATTATGGGTGACTCAACCCGTTGCAAGCTTCTTTTTGCCCTTTTGCAGAATGAAATGTGTGTCTGCGATTTGGCGAATGTGCTTTCAATGACAAAATCCTCAATCTCACATCAGTTAAGCAAAATGAAAGAGGTGGGGCTTGTGAAATCCCGCAAAGCAGGTAAAACAGTTTATTATTCTTTAGATGATGACCATATCGCCGAAATATTTGAAGTAGGTCTTGAACATATAGAGCATAAGCAGGTGATAAAATGAAAACAGAGAAAAATATATTAATCGCATTTATCCTCAACTTGTCATTTTCAATATTTGAGATTATCGGCGGATTTTTCACAGGTAGTATGGCTATTATCTCCGACGCTGTTCACGATATGGGCGATGCTACAAGTATCGGCATTTCATATTTTCTTGAAAAGAAAAGTAAAAAACAACCCGACGAAACCTATACCTTCGGTTACGCACGCTTTTCAGTAATCGGTAGCGTAATTACAACCTTAATACTGCTTTTCGGCTCGGTGATGGTTATCTATAACGCAATTTTGCGAATTCTCAACCCCGTAGAAATCAATTATAATGGTATGATAATCTTCGCAATCGTCGGTGCAGTTGTGAATTTCGTTGCAGCATATTTCACCAAGGACGGAGACTCCCTTAATCAGAAAGCCGTAAATCTTCATATGCTCGAAGATGTTTTGGGCTGGATTGTGGTCCTCGTCGGTGCAGTAATAATGAGATTTACCGATATTTCTATTATCGACCCCATAATGTCAATGGGAGTTGCAATTTTCATACTCATAAATGCTGTTAAGAATTTAAAAGAAGTTCTCGATTTATTCCTCGAAAAAATCCCTAATAATATTAGTATAGAAGAAATCAAAGAGCATATCACAAAAATTGACGGTGTCCTCGGTGTTCATCATATCCATATCTGGAGTATGGATGGACATAATAATTATGCCACGATGCATATCGTAGCAGAAGAAAATTCCCATACTATTAAAGATAAAATCCGTGAAGAATTAAAAGAGCACGGCATCGGCCACGCAACCCTTGAACTCGAAAGCCCAAACGACCATTGCCATGAAGAACATTGTCATATTGAACATTCTTCCCATTCTCATTCACACCATCACCACCATCATCACTAAATAGTAGGCGGGGTCTTGACCCCGCCGTTATTTTTGCCTCCCTCTGACGAGGGAGGTGTAATTTTGCTTGCAAAATGACGAAGGGAGAGAAAATTGAAAAAACATCGGTTGAAAAACATAAAACTATTTTAAATTTAAGAATAATTCCACATTGCGAATTACGCATTTCGCTTTGAATTGTCAATTTGCACATAAAAAATGCACAAAAACAAGGTTTTTTATTTATTCAAAATACCAAATATGAAACACGCGGTTGCGTTTATCAAAAGGTGCAAAAAAACTAAAAAAAGTTGTTGACATTTGTCGCCCATTTTGATATTATATACGAGCGCCAAGGACAGAAGCAAAACGCCGAAGCCCTGAAACGCAAGACTGAACCTTGAAAATTAAACAACGACGAGAAAAGTAAAAGGAACCCTGTAGATTCTTTGAGAGTACGGAAGTACGAAACAGAGAAATACAAGAAACAGTAATTCTGTTAGATAACAGAGTTAAGAAACGCTAAGCGTT